>CAZJBJ010000020.1:0-36942 GCA_964544295.1 uncultured Bifidobacteriaceae bacterium | reverse complement strand
CCTGATCGTGGGTGGGCTCGACCGCGTCTACGAGATGGGTCGGGTGTTCCGCAACGAAGGCGTGGACACCACCCACAACCCCGAGTTCACGATGCTCGAGGCCTACCAGGCCTACGGCGACTACCACGACATGATGGACCTGGTCGAGGCGCTCGTCGTCGAGTCGACCCGGGCGGTGGTGCCCGATCTGCGGGTCACCGCGGGCGACGAGACGATCGACGTGAGTCCACCGTTCCGCCGGGCCACCATGGTCGAGCTCATCAAGGAGCACGCCGGGGTGGACATCCACCCGGCCATGGACGTCGAAGCTGCGCGCGAGGTGTTGCGCGGGCTCGAGATCCCGTTCGAACCCGAGTGGGGTGCGGGCAAACTCACCAACGAGGTCTACGACGCGTTCGTCGAGGACAAACTCGTCCAGCCGACCTTCGTGTTGGACCACCCGCGCGAGGTGTCACCGCTGGCGCGGGCCCACCGCGACGATCCGACGCTCACCGAGCGGTTCGAACTGGTCGTCAACCGGCACGAGTTGGCGAACGCCTACAGCGAGTTGAATGACCCGGTCGACCAGCTCGAACGGTTCGAGGCGGAGGCCAAGCACAAGCGGGCCGGCGATCCCGAAGCCGGCGACGTCGACCTCGACTACGTGCGGGCGTTGGAGTACGGCATGCCGCCGACGGGCGGTCTCGGTATCGGGGTGGACCGGCTGGTCATGCTCGTCACCGGGACCCCGTCGATCCGCGAGGTGATCCTGTTCCCGACGCTGCGTCCCGAGCCCGGCATGGGCGGGCTGCAGTCGGGTGAGGGCCGAATCGCGACGGAGGACGACGAGCCGCCCGAACTCCACGCAACCGTCGCCGCGATCGCGGCCGCACCGCCACCGCCACGGGAACCGTCGCGGCTGTCGGTCCGGCTGATCACGTTGATGATGGTGCTCGCCGGGTTGCTGTCGGTGGCGTCGCTGGTGCCATGGGTGCATCGCAACCTCGAACCGCTCCGCAACACGATCATGCCGTTCGAGCTGAAGATCACCGGTCGCGTCGCGACCATCCTGATCGGGCTCGCGTTCCTCGTCCTCGCCGACCAACTCCGGCTCGGCAAGCGGCGCGCCTGGCAACTCGCGACCGCCCTGAGCGCGCTGAGCGTGGTCCTCGAACTGTCCAAGGGTCCGCACGTGGTCGCCGCCGGGTATTCGGCGGTCCTCTTGCTGTTGCTGGTGCTGCACCGGGATCGTTTCACCGCGCCGTCGGACCCACCGTCGGTCTGGCGTCTGCTCCGCCTGTTCCCGATGTACGTGGCCGTCGTCTACGGCTTCGGCATCGCCGCGCTCTACGCCGACCGCGCGAACATCACCCCCCGGGTCACGTTCGGCGGTGCCATCGAGACCGTCACCCTCGGCCTGGTCGGCATCCAGGGCCCCTACGAGTACGCCAACCCGTTCTTCCACGACTTCTACCCGGCCGCGCTGGTGGCGATGGGCATCTTCGGTCTGGTCGGCCTGGTGGTCGTCATCTTCCGGCCGCTCGTGGCGCACGACCGCAACCGGGAGGAGGAGTGGGCGCACGCCAACCGTTTGGTCCGCGACTACGGCTGGGACACGTTGGCCTACTTCGCGCTGCGCGACGACAAGTCGTTCTTCTTCTCCTCGGACGGTGAGGCGATGATCGCCTACACCTACATGGCCGGCCACGGTCTGGCGTCGGGCGATCCGATCGGACGCCCGGAGTCGATCACGCTCGTCGTCGACGAGTTCCTCGCCTTCTGTCGCGCCCACGCCTGGAAGCCGGCGTTCCTCGCGGTGCGGGAAGGCGACCTCGCCATGTACTCGTCACGGGGTCTCCGCCACATCTATCTGGGTGACGAAGCGATCCTGCGCTGTGATCGACTGGCCCGCACCGGTGGTGCGAAGGGGATCCAGCAGGCGGTGCGCCGGGTCGAGAAGACCCACACGTTCCGGATGATGACCGAATCCAGCGCGCCGCCGTCGCTGATCGAGGCACTCAACGAGATCAGCGCCCGGTGGCGGGGCAAGAACGCCGAACGCGGCTTCACGATGACCCTGTCGAAGGATCTGGAGGGCACGAGCACCGAGTTCCTGCTGTGTGTGGCGTTCGACGCCGCCGGCATCCCGAAGGGGTTCTTGCGGATCGTGCCGGCGTACGGCCGCGACAAGGGGTACACGCTCGACCTCATGCGCCACGACCCGGACGCGCCGAACGGCATGACCGAGTTCCTGATCGCCAAGACCGCCGAGGCGCTGGACGAGCGGGGCATCCGCCGGTTGTCGATGAACTTCGCGGCCTGGGGGCGCCTCCTCGATCCCGACATCCAGCACGGCGCGGCACAGCGCGCGGTCGCCTGGGGGCTGAAGAAACTCAACCCGTACTTCCAGATCGAGTCACTGCGGACGTTCAACGAGAAGTTCGACCCCGAGTGGTTACCGCGCTCGATCGTGTACCTCGATGCATCGGACCTCCCGCGCGTGGCCGCGCTCTACGCGGGTGCGGAAGGCTTCCTCGTGTTGCCGTTCGGCCGGTCGCTCCTGGTGCCGTCGCCGATCGCGAGCGAACCGGTGGCGCTCCCGCCCGCCGAGGCGGCCGTCGAGGTCGCGTGAGGGTTCGACACCGCCGCACGTTGACCGCGGGTGTCGTCGCGCTGCTGGTGGTGGCCTGCGGCTCGAGTCGGGCCGACTTCGCGATCGGGACGCCGGCGGACATCGAGCGGAGCCTCGAGCGCTCGGGACTCGAGGTGTGCTCGCGCCTGACCAACACCGCGGGCCTCGCGAACCAGGCCACGAAGACGACGGTGTGGAACGTGGGGGTCGACTGTCACGAGGAACTGGTCACGGTGGTGATCGACCGCTTCGCGACCGAGACCGACCGGGACGCGGCGGCACGCGCGTTGGAGGTCCAGACCCGCCCCCGTCGCGATGGCGTGGTGTGGACCTTCGGCCCGCAGACCGTGGCCGTCTTCGGGCCTCGGGATCACGACGTCATGCAGAAGGTGACCCGGGCGCTCGAACGTATCGACGCCCGGTGAGTCGGAGCCGGCGATGAGTGGACGCGGACGGACCGCCGGACGCCTCGGCGTCGTCGGGGTCATGTCGATCAACGTCGCGGCCATCGTCAGCGCCCGGAATCTGCCGATGATGGCGGTGTACGGCTGGTCGATGCTCGCGTTGTTCGCGATCGCCATCCTGGGGTTCCTGGTCCCGATCGCCATGGTGGCCGCGGAACTGGGAACCGCGTGGCCGGAAGAGGGCGGCGTCTACGCGTGGGTCCGCGAGGCGTTCGGCGGCTCGACCGGTTTCCTCGCCGTCTGGTGCGACTACGCCGAGAACATCCCGTGGTTCCCGACGGTGCTGTCGTTCATGGCGGCGTCCCTCGCCTACGTGGTCGATCCGAAGCTCGCGAACAACTCGACGTACCTGGTGATCGTGATGCTCGTCATGTTCTGGGGTGCGACGGCGGTGAACCTCCGCGGGACGGGCGCGTCGGCCTGGTTGGGGGGCGTCGGCACGGTGGTCGGCTCGATCGTGCCCGCGCTGCTCGTCGTCGGGCTCGGTATCGCCTGGCTCGTGTCGGGCGACGGCTCCGAGATCCCGTTCTCCCGGCACGCACTGGTCCCGCAGATCTCGTGGGGCAACCTCGCCTTCCTGGGCGGCATCATCCTGCTGTTCAGCGGCATGGAGATGGCCGGCTTCCACGCCCGTGACACCGATGATCCCGGCCGGACCGTCCCCCGGGCGATCGCGTTGTCCGTCGTGGTCATCGTCGTGTTCTCGGTGGTCGGATCACTCTTCCTGGCGTTCGTGATCCCGGCCCGCGAGTTGAGTCTGGTGTCGGGCACGATGGAGCTGTTCCAACGGGGCCTCGACCGACTCGGGATCGGGTGGATGCTGCGGCCGCTCGCACTCCTGGTCGGGTTGGGCGGTCTGGCGCACCTGAGCCCGTGGATCCTCGGCCCGGCGAAAGGGATGTCGGCGGTCGCACGCGACGGTGGCGCCCCGGCGCGCATGGGACGACTCAACGCTCACGGGGTCCCGGTCGGCCTGATCGTGGCGCAGGGGATCGGCGGCTCGGTCTTCGCGCTGATCTTCATCTTCGTGCCCAACGCGTCGACGAGCTACTGGATGCTCTCCGCGGTGACCGCCCAGATCATCGCGGTGATGTACGGGTTGGTCTTCGCCGCGTTCATCCGCCTGCGCCACACGCGGCCCGAGCAGCCGCGCCCCTATCGCGTACCGGGCGGCACGATCGGCGCCTGGGTCGTCGGCGGCACGGGAGTGCTGGCGGCGAGTGCGTCGCTCACCTTGGGCTTCATCCCACCGGATCAGCTCAAGACGGGGAACCCGACGACGTACGTGATGCTGCTGGCGGCGGCGACGGTGGTGCTGTGCCTGCCGCCGTTCCTGTGGTCGGCGTGGGCGCACCGGCGCGGGCGAGCGCCAGTGTCCCCGCAACCATCGCCGCCCCGCTGATCCCGATCAGGATCCAACCCAGGCCGTCGGTGTGGATGCGCTCCTCCAGTGCGGCGATCCCCACCGCGACGCCGACCAGGGGGTCGAGGACGATCGCGGCCGGGAACGAGATCTCGAGTGAACCCGCCTGGAACGCGAGCTGCTGACAGGTGAGCGCGATCAAACCGGTGACGACGAGCGCGTAGGTCTCCCAGGATCCGACGATCTCGCCGATCCCGTTCGGGATGATGTGCACGATCGACTTCGTGAGCGCCGAACCGAAACCGAACAGCGTGCCGGCCACCACGGCGAGGCCGACGCCGCGGCCCCACGGGGCGCGTGCCGCGAGCAGCCCGAAGCCGACGACGCACAGGACGCCACAGGCGATCATCGAGGGGATCCAGCGCCGGAACGGCGTCGTGTCGAGGCCGCCGCCCGGGTCGCCGACGACGAGGAACACCGCGAGGGACCCGGCGATGACGATGGCCCAGACGACCTCGCGTCGGTGGATCGGCCGGGCGTTCCACCGGGCCGCGATCGGGAGTGCGAACACGAGCGACACGATCAGGAGCGGTTGGACGACGAGGATCGAACCCACACCGAGCGCGATGGCCTGGAGGACGTAGCCGCAGCTGTCGCCGATCGTCGCCGCCCACCACCGCGGACTCTTCAGCAGGTTGGTGACGAACGCCGCGCCGCGGTGCTCGATGTTCGCCGCTTCCTGCTGTTGCGCGACCGCGCCGACGGCGAAGACGAGCGCGGCGGCGAGTGCGAGGAGAACCGCGAGAATGGGCACACGCAACAGTACGCTCCGCGCTCGTGCTGGCCGAGTTTTCCATCATCGCCGTTCCGTTCCTGGTGACGTTCGCCGCGGTCACCGTGCTCGCGATCGTCATGGCGCTCCTGCTTCGCCACCGGGCGCGGATGTGGGTGCAGATCTCCGTCTGGATCCTCGTGGTCGCGCTCGTCGCGTTGAACGCGCTCGGGTGGGTGAACCGTCACTACGCCTACATGCCGACGCTGCAGGACCTCTTCGGTCGTACCGCCGCCGACGAATCGACGGTGGCCGACGTCGAGCACCAGACGGAAGTGCCCACGACCGGCAAGGTCATCACCATTCCCATTCCCGGCACGACGTCGGGGTTCGTGCCGCGCGACGCGCTCGTGTATCTCCCGCCGGCCTGGTTCGAGCGACCGCGTCCGAAGTTGCCGGTCATCGTGCTGCTGCCCGGCACGCCCGGCGCCACCGACAACTGGACCCAGGGCGGCTTCGCGGACGTGACGAGCGACGCGTACGCGGCGCAGCACGGTGGCCGCGCCCCGATCCTGGTCATGGCCGACAACAACGGGTCGGACACCGCCGACACCGAGTGTGTCGGGCCGGTCGAGCAGTACCTCACCGTCGACGTGCCGGCGTTCGCGAAGCGACGGTTCGGTACCGCCACGGCCCCGCCGCAGTGGGCGATCGGCGGCCTGTCCGAAGGTGGCGTGTGCGGATTGATGCTCACCCTGCGTCACCCGGAGGTCTACCGGACCTTCCTCGACTTCGGCGGCCTGCTCGGACCCCGGTCCGGCGAGGGGAACAGCGTGGGCTCCACCGTCTCGGACCTCTTCGGCGGGAACCAGGCCGAGTTCGACGCGCACGAGCCGCTCGACATCATGGCGAAGACCGAGTTCCCGCAACTCGGCGGCTGGTTCGAGGTGGGCAGCGACGACGCCGACCCGCTCGCGGCCCAGCGGGAGCTGGTGCCCGCCGCGACCAAGGCCCGGTTGACCGTGTGCTCGGTCGTGGTACCCGGCGGCGAGCACACGTTCCAGATGTGGAAACAGGCGTTCCAGGACGCGCTGCCCTGGACCGCCGCCCGGCTGGGGATCGGCCCGCCCGTACGCAAGTGTCCGCACCAGTAACGCGGGAACCGACGCGCGCGTACGATGCCCGTATGACTGTGACTGAGATCCCGAAGGCACTCCACATCGGCGAGAGCGAGAACCCGTTCGTGGCGCTCGGCGACGGTACGCATCTCCAGCTTCTCCAGGTCGACGTCGAGGCCGGCCTCTGGGTGATCCGCACCAAGTTCGAAGCCGGAGTGGTGGTGCCCACGCACAAGCACACCGGCGAGGTGTTCGCCTTCACGTTGTCAGGGTCGTGGAAGTACCTCGAGTACCCCGAGGTGAACGTGGCCGGGTCGTACCTGTACGAGCCGGCCGGCTCCGTCCACACCCTCACCGTCCCGGCCGAGAACGACGGCATGACCGACGTCTGGTTCGCGATCTACGGCGCCAACCTGAACCTCGACGCCGACGGCAACGTCGAGATGGTGATCGACGCCGGTCTGGTCAAGGACACGTACTTCGCACTCTGCGAGGCCGCAGGCCTCCCGCGCCCCAACGTGATCGGCGCGTAACCGCTTATCGCCGCGGGCGAGAGCTCAGGCCGCTCGCGCGTGCTGGGTCGCCCAGTCGCGCAGCGCCCGGATCTCCGCGGTCCGCGACCGTGACAACGGCACCGTGGCCTGCAACTCCCGTTGCACCGCTGACGCGGTGATCGGACCGGAATAGGACGCCGACGCCACCGCGGCTTCGATCTCGGCTCCCGAGCACCCGTCGGCCGCGTCGGCGATCGCCTGGAGTTCGGCGTCGGTAACCGTGACCGAACGCACGGCGAGCTGCGCCCGTGCGATCTCGACCCGCGCCGGACCGTCGGGCAGATCGACGAAGAACAGTTCGTCGAAGCGACCCTTCCGGGTCAGTTCGGCCGGGAGTCGAGTGACGTCGTTGGCGGTCGCGACGACGAAGACGCCGGGGGCATGGTCCTGCAGCCAGCGCAGGAAGGTCCCGAGCACGCGGGCGGAGACTCCGCCGTCC
This sequence comes from uncultured Bifidobacteriaceae bacterium, assembly GCA_964544295.1. Taxonomy (GTDB): domain Bacteria; phylum Actinomycetota; class Acidimicrobiia; order IMCC26256; family JAENVU01; genus JAENVU01. The sequence continues at coordinate 29,621 of CAZJBJ010000020.1, read as the reverse complement.
TCGCCGCCGGTGGTGAAACCCTTCTCGATCTCGTCGATCCAGAGCACGGCCGGTGCCATGGCTTCGACCGTCGTCAGCGCGGACTCGAACCGTTGCTCGGACTCGCCGATGTACTTGCTGTAGATCCGACCCGGGTCGAGCAGCACGAGCGGCACGGACCACTCCGCGGCGATCGCGTGGGCCAACGCCGACTTGCCGCAGCCGGGAATGCCCGCGAGGAGCACGCCGCGCGGCGGGTCGACCGCCCGGTCGAGGCCGGCCGCGACGCGTTGACCGAGCCACTGCTTGAGGTGGCCGAGTCCACCCAGTTGCGCGAGCGGGAGCGACGGTTCGTCGACGATCTCGAGGATGCCCTCGGCGTTGAGGAGTTCGGCCTTGCCGGCGAGCGCGGTGGCGATGTCGTCCGCGTCGAGCCGCCCGTTGCGCAATCCGGCCTGCATGACCTGGCGTTCGGCCTCGACGAGGGTCAGACCGAGGAGGGAACGCGCGAGGCGGACCCGCTCCTGGTCGTCGAGGTCGATCACGACGTTGCGTTGACCGAGTCGCGCCGCGCACCGTTGGATGAGGGTGTCGAGCTCGGCGACGGACGGGGGTCCGAGGCGCCACCGGTGTACGACGCCGTCGAGGTCGCTGGGAATGGTGAGGCGGGGCCCGACGAGCAGCAGGCTCTGGCCCGGTTCCCCCCGTTGTCCGAGTTCCTTGAGTGAGCGGAGCGCCGACGGCTCGCCGAGGACCGGCGTGGGGTCGAGCAGGATCGTGGTCCACGCGCCGGACATCGCGGTCAGGTTCGACAGCATCTGGGCGGGGTCCGTGGTGCCGTAGAGCGCCTGGCTGCCCTCGCGCACCAGGCCCGTGGCGACCGACCAGGTCCACACGGGGGTGCCGACGCTCGCGGCACGCACGATCCCGAGGCAGCGTTGTTCCTCGGCGGTATCGACGGCGATGACCGAAGTGCCCGATTGGAGGAGGAGCCGGAGGTCGGCGACGGCGTCCATCGGGGTTGTCTCGACCGCGGCCCGGCCCGCCTGAACCCCTACTCCCTGAAACCAAATCTCCCCGGAACCCCTGCTCCCCGGAACCCAGCTCGCTCGGCAACTACTCCGAGGAGAGGAAGACGTTCTTGACCTCGGTGTAGTGGTGCATGGCGTGCATGCCGAGTTCGCGGCCGAGCCCGGACTGCTTGAACCCACCGAACGGGGCCTCGGTGCGCACCGACTTGTTGGTGTTCACCGACAGCACGCCGGTCCGGATCGCCTTGGCGGTGCGGATCGCCCGCCCGAGGTCCCGGGTCCAGATCGAACCCGACAAGCCGTACGGGGTGTCGTTGGCGATCCGGATCGCGTCGGCTTCGTCCCGGAACGGGATGATCGACGCCACCGGTCCGAAGATCTCCTCCTGCGCGACCCGCATCGAGTTGTCGACCCCGGCGAGGACCGCGGGGGAGAGGAAGAAGCCGGGATCGTCGGGCACGACACCACCGGTGACGCGCTCGGCCCCTTCGCTGGCGGCGATGTCCAGGTAGTCGAGGGAGACCTGGCGCTGAGCCACCGAGATCATCGGGCCGATCTCGGTCGTCTCGTCGAGGGGCATGCCGACGCGCAGCGCCACGGTCGTCCGCGCGAACGCGGCGACGAAATCGTCGTAGACGGACTGCTCGACGACGATGCGGCTGCGGGCGCAGCAGTCCTGCCCGGTGTTGGCGAACACCGCCATCGGGGTCTCGGCCGCGGCCCGTTCCCAGTCGGCGTCCGCGAACACGACACACGCGGACTTCCCGCCGAGTTCGAGCGAGAGCCGCGTGATGTTCTCCGAGCTCGACCGCAGAATCGACGCGCCCGTGGTGGTCTCACCCGTGAAGCCGATCTTGTCGACGCGAGGGTCGCTGACGAGTGCGTCACCGACGATCCGGCCCGGGCCCGGCAGCACCGAGACGCAGCCGGCGGGCACCCCGGCCTCGACCAGGATCTCGCCGAGCCGGAGCGCGGTGAGCGGCGTGAGCGACGCCGGCTTGATGATCACCGAGTTCCCGCAGGCGAGTGCCGGCGCGGTCTTCCACGTCGTGATGAGGAGCGGAAAGTTCCACGGCACGATGAGGGCGCAGACGCCGACGGGTTCCCGCAGGACCATGTCGATCCCCGCGTCCTGCACCGGAACCGTCTCCCCGAAGATCTTGTTGGCCGCGCCGGCGTAGTACTCGAAGACGTCGGCCGCGGCGTTCACCTCCCAGCGGGCGTCGCCGATGGGCTTACCCGCGTTGCGGGCTTCGAGGGTCGCCAACTCGTCGAGCCGGTCCCGGATCAGCGCCGCGACCCGCAGGAGCACGCGACCCCGGGCCGTCGCGCTCTGCCCGGACCACACACCGGAGTCGAACGACGTCCGCGCTGCGCGAATCGCCTGCTCGACGTCCGCCCCGTCGCCCGCCGCGACAGTTGCGAGGTGCTCGCCGGTCGCCGGTTCGAGGATGTCGAGGGTCGCGCCCGAGCGCGACGGAGTCTGGGTGCCACCGATGAGGAGATCCATGGGGCGGCACGGTATCCGGCCCGCGGTCTGCAAAGGTGAAGTGATGACCCGACCGCGGTGGCTCCTGTCGGCGCTCGCCGGCATCCTGACGCTGGTCGCGTGTTCGTCGGGCTCGGACGGCCGGTCGGTCGCACCGGGCGATCGGCGCGGGAAGGGCGACGGTCCGGCCGTGAGTTCGCGGCTGCGGTGGCACGAGTGCGAGTTCGGCGACTGCGCGCGGTTGCGCGTGCCGGTCGATGAGGCGGATCCCGCAGGTCCCCAGGTGTCGATCGCCATGGCGCGGGGGTCGGTCGCGGAACCCGGTCGCAAGATCGGCACGCTGTTCGTGAATCCGGGAGGCCCGGGCGCGTCAGGACGGGATTTCGCGAGCTATGTCGCCTCGGCCCTTCCGGATGCGGTGACCACACGCTTCGACGTGGTGAGTTGGGACCCGCGCGGGAGCGGTGGAACTGCACCGGTCGACTGCGGACGGAAACTTGATTACGTGTTCGCGCCCGACAGCGCGCCCGACTCGGCGGCGGAGTTGGCGGAACTGCAGGCCGCGACCAAGCGATTCGTCGACGCGTGTGTGGCCCGCACGGGTGATTGGCTGCAGCACATCTCGACGGACGACACCGTGGCTGATCTCGACGCCATGCGCGCGGCGGTCGGTGACGCCGGGTTGACCTACCTCGGGTTGTCGTACGGGACCTTCATCGGCGCGAAGTATGCGGAGCGGTTCCCGGACCGGGTCCGAGCGCTGGTCCTCGACGGCGCAGTCGATCCGTCATTGAGTCCCGAAGATCTCACCGTCTCCCAGGCGCAGGGGTTCGACGCGTCGTTCGCCGCGTTCCTGGCGGACTGTGCCCGCCGCAGATCGTGTGCATTCCATCACGACGGCGATCCGCGGACGGCCTACGACAGGCTGCGCGCCGCGGTCGACGAACAGCCGGTCGGCCGAGGAGACCAGAAGCTGGGGCCGACGCAGTTCGACCTCGGCGTCGGCGCGTTGCTCTACTCCGGCGCCACTGCGTACTCGGTGCTCGCCGACGCGCTGGGGGCGCTGGAGGACGGCGCACCGGGTCCCCTGCTGGAGGCCGCGAACCTGTATCTCGGACGCGACGGTGCAGGAAGGTACGACCCGTCGTGGTCGTCGTTCGTCGCGATCAGTTGCGCCGACGGTCCCAACCTGAGTGTCGCCGAGACCGAGGCGCTCCAACGCCGGGCCGCGAGGGAAGCCCCGGATTTCGGACCGGCGAGCGTGGGGCTGGGATACGGCTGCGGGTACTGGCCGTACCCGCCCGAACGGACGGCGCCGGCCGAGGTGCACGCGCCGACCAAGGTGCCGATCGTGGTCGTGGGCACCACTGGTGACCCGGCCACCCCGTTGCCGTGGGCGGAGCGACTCGCCGACCAACTCGGCAATGCCCGGCTGGTCGTGGTCGAGGGCTCGACCCACACGTCCAGCCTCGAAGGGATCCGGTGTCTGGAGCGGATCGAATCGGCGTATTTCGTCGACCAGCGGACGCCGGCCGGCACCAGCCGCTGCGGGTGACCGAGCCCCCGCTCGATAATCTGACGACCCGTCAGATTTCGGCGAGAAGGGCACGTGCATGACGGCAGTGGTCGAACCCGGAGCACCTCGGACCCCGATTCCCCGGATCGTCAGCGTCGACGATCACGTGGTCGAACCGGCGCACCTCTGGAAGACCTGGTTGCCCGAGCGATTCCGGGAGGCGGGTCCCCGGGTCGAGCGGCGCGGCATCGGATCCATGCGCCACATCGGCGGCGGTACCTACGAGCAGACCTTCGACCCCGACGGTCCCCAGGCCGACTGCTGGGTCTACGAGGATCTCGTCTACATCAACAAGCGCCACGTGGCCGCGGTCGGCTTCGACCGTGACGACATGACGATGTCGCCGATCACCTACGACGAGATGCGGCCCGGCTGTTACGACCCGAAGGCCCGCCTGGCCGACATGGACCTGAACCACGTCGAGGCGTCGGTGTGCTTCCCGACGTTCCCGCGGTTCTGCGGCCAGACGTTCCTCGAAGCCGAGGACCGTGAGCTCGCGGCGGCGTGCGTGACTGCGTACAACGACTGGATGGTCGAAGAGTGGTGCGGCGACAGCGGCGGTCGGCTCGTGCCGCTGATCATCGTGCCGTTGTGGGATGCCGAACTCGCGGCGGCGGAAGTGCGCCGGAATGCCGCGCGCGGCGTCCGGGCGGTGTGCTTCTCCGAGATCCCGCCGCACCTGGGGCTGCCGAGCATCCATTCGGGGGAGTGGGACCCGTTCTTCGTAGCGTGCCAGGAGACCCAGAACGTGGTGTGCATGCACATCGGTTCCAGTTCGCGGATGCCGGCGACGTCACCGGACGCCCCGGTCGCGGTGGCGGCCAGCCTCTCGTTCGGGAACGCGATGGCGAGCCTGTCCGACTTCCTGTTCTCCGGGGTCCTGGTGCGCTACCCCGAACTCAAGCTCGCGTACTCGGAGGGGCAGATCGGCTGGCTGCCCTACATCCTCGAGCGGGTCGACGACGTGTGGAAGGAACATCGCGCGTGGGGTGGAGTGAAGGACCTCATCCCCGAACCGCCGTCGAGCTACTACTTCCGTCAGGTCTACGGCTGCTTCTTCCGGGACGTGCACGGCCTGGAGTCGTTGCACCGCATCGGGGTCGACAACGTGACGTTCGAGACCGACTACCCGCACACCGACTCGACCTGGCCGCACACCTTGGAGGTGGCCGAGGCGATGATGGGACAGTTGCCCGAGGACGTCGTCTACAAGATCGTGCGCGGCAATGCGATCCGCATGCTCGGCCTCGACCTGGACAAGTAGGTCGGGGTGTCCGAGGACCGGCTCGTCGCACTCGAGGGTCCGGCGAACTTCCGCGACCTCGGCGGGCACGTCACCGGGGACGGCCGGATCGTGCGACGCGGCCGGGTATTCCGGAGTGACTCGCTGAGCGGACTCACGGCGGCCGATGTCGAACACCTGCGCGACGCGATCGGGGTCAGGACCGTGATCGACCTGCGTGCGCCGCACGAGGTGGCCGACTACGGGCACGGCCCGCTGGCGGCCCACGTACGCCAGCTCCACATTCCGATCGTGGACTCCACCCGCGAACCGGCACCGTCGCGGCGGGAGCGCCGGAAGGCGGCGGAGTTCCAGACGCTCGACCAGATCTACCTGTTCATGTTCGCCGAATACGGACACCGATTCGCCGAGGTGCTGCGGGTCGTCGCCGATGCACCTGGCCAGCCGGTGGTCTTCCACTGCGCAGCGGGCAAGGACCGCACCGGCCTGACCGCGGCGTTGGTGCTGGCGTTGTGTGGCGTGGCGAACGACGCGATCGCGGCCGACTTCGCGTTCACCGAGACGCGGATGCCGATGATCGTCGCACGCCATCACGAGCGTGCGGCGGGTCCCGGCAGTCCGGTCGAGGTCGCCGGCCAGCAGTACGGCGCGCAGGCGCTCACCATGCGTACCGTGCTCACCGAGATCGAACGCGAACATGGTTCGGTCGAGGGCTACGTCCGGTCGGCCGGCTTGGAGTCCGAGGCGATCACGGCCTTGCGCACGGCGATCGTGAGCGACGAGGCGGGCTGACGGCGCGACGTGATCGCATCGGGACCGAGTGAGCCTCTCGTCACGTGTACCGGTTGAGGACCGGCCGCCGAGTACAGTTACCCGGTCCGCATCTCGCGGACGGCCGCGCTGGAGACATTCCTGTCATTCCGCCGCGCGGAACGACAACCCGCACGAGCGGGTGAGGAGTACCAGTGCCCAGCTTTTCCGATCTTGGCCTCGCGCCCGATCTCGTCGCGGCTCTCAACGAGCGCGGCATCATGGAGCCGTTCCCGGTGCAGGCCGCGACGATCCCCGACGCCCTCTCGGGCAAGGACGTCTGTGGTCGCGCACCCACGGGCTCCGGCAAGACGATTGCCTTCGGTGCGCCGACTGTCGAGCGGGCCGGTCGTTCGCGGCCGCGCCGCCCGAGTGCCCTGGTGCTCGCACCGACGCGTGAACTCGCGGCCCAGATCGTCCGCGAACTCGAACCGCTGGCGAACGTCCGCAACCAACGGGTCTTCGCCGTCTACGGCGGGGTCGGCTACGAACCGCAGAAGCGCGCGTTGCGCAAGGGTGTCGAGATCCTGGTGGCGTGCCCCGGCCGGCTCGAGGACCTCATCCAGCAGCGGGCCCTGGTGCTCGACAAGGTCGAGATCGTCGTGATCGACGAGGCCGACCGCATGGCCGACATGGGGTTCCTGCCTGCCGTCCGGCGCATCCTCGACCAGACCAGTGAGGACCGCCAGACCCTGCTGTTCTCGGCGACGCTCGACGGCGCCGTCGGGGTCCTGACCGACGACTACCAGCGGTTCCCGGTGCGTCACGAGGTCGCGGGGGTCGAGACCGATGCCGCCGACGCGGAACACCGGTTCGAACGGGTGACGAACGAGGCGCGGGTCACCCGCGCCGCCGAAGTCATCGAGGCCGAGGGCCCGACGATCGTGTTCTGTCGGACCCGCCACGGTGCCGACAAGGTCGCGAAGAAGCTCTCGAACGGTGGCGTGCACGCCGCGCCGATCCACGGTGGCCTGTCGCAGGCCAAGCGGGATCGGGCGCTCGCCGACTTCACTCGTGGTCGCGTGCATGCCCTCGTGGCGACCGACGTCGCGGCTCGGGGCATCCACGTCGACGACGTGGCGTGTGTGGTGCACTTCGATCCGCCCGAAGACGCGAAGGCCTATGTCCACCGGTCGGGTCGTACCGCCCGGAAGGGTGCGACCGGGGTCGTGATCTCGTTGGTCCTGCCTGATCAGGTGCGGTCGAGCCTGAGTCTGCAACGCGAGCTCGGCCTCGTGGAGCCCGACCGGTCGCCGCAGAAGCGTTCCCGCCCGGCCCGCAACGGCAATGGGAACGGCAACGGCAATGGGAACGGCAACGGCAATGGGAACGGCAACGGCAATGGGAACGGCAACGGCAACGGAAGCCGGAGCGGGAACCGGTCTCGCCGCGGCGGCAACGGTGCCCCGGGTTCTCGCACGCGTCGGTCGAGTCGCTGACGAAACGTCGACGAACCCGAGCCATCCGGGTTCGGCGAGAAATCTGATGACCCGTCAGGTCCTCTCTAGACTGCCCGCCCCATGGACCTACGGTTCTCTGAAGCAGACGAGGCGTTCCGGGCAGAGCTGCGCGCCTGGTTGAGCACGACACTGCCCGATCTGGCGCCCCAGCCCCACCGGGATGATTGGGACGCCCGCCGGATCTGGGACACCGACTGGCAGCGCCGGCTGTTCGACGCCGGCTACGCCGGGCTGAACTGGCCGAAGGAGTACGGCGGCCAGGACGCGCCGCCGAGCCAGCAACTGGTCTTCCTGGAGGAGACCACCCGGGCCCGGGCCCCGTACGTGGGCGTCAACTTCGTCGGGCTGCTCCACGCCGGTCCGACGATCGTCGCCGAGGGCACGCCCGAGCAGAAGGCGGCCCACCTGCCCAAGATCCTGCGGGGCGAAGAGGTCTGGTGTCAGGGGTTCTCGGAACCGGGCTCCGGATCGGACCTCGCCTCGCTGCGCACCCGCGCGGTGCGCGACGGCGATCACTACGTGGTGACCGGACAGAAGATCTGGTGTTCGTACGGTCAGATCGGCGACTTCGGGGAACTGCTCGTCCGTACCGACCCCGACGCACCGAAGCACAAGGGCATCACCTGGCTGATGCTGCCGATGGACCTGCCCGGCATCGAGGTCCGGCCGTTGAAGACGGTGTTGGGTTCCTCGGAGTTCGCGGAACTGTTCCTCGACGAGGTGCGGGTGCCGGTCGAGTGTCGGGTCGGCGAGGAGAACGACGGGTGGCGGGTCACCAACGTCACGCTGTCGTTCGAACGAGGCACCGCGTTCGTCAGTGACCTGGTCGACGCCACGCGCCTGGTCGAGGATCTCGCCCCCTACGTCACGGATCCGGCGCACCGGCGCGAGCTCGGACACATCGCCGCCGATCTCGACGCGATCTGGGCGCTGACGAAACGCAACGTCACCCAGTCCGCCCGGGGAGTCAACGGGCGCGGGCCGTTCATGATCAAGCTCGCGTACAGCGAGGTGTGTCAGAAGATGGGTGAGCTCGCGCTGCGGGTCCTCGAACGCGACGTTCTCACGGTCGACGGTGAGGGCCCGTTCGTGGAGGAGCGGCTCCGCTCGCTCGCCTTCACGATCGCAGCCGGGACCTCGCAGATCCAACGCAACATCCTCGGCGAACGTGTCCTCGGCCTACCGCGGGAGCCCCGATGAACTTCGACCTGACCGACGACCAACTGGCGCTGCGCGACGGCATCCGTGCGCTGGTCGAGGGGCGCTTCCCGATGGACCGGGTGCGTGCGGGCTTCGATCGCTCGGTGCACGCCGAACTGGCCGAGGCCGGGGTGTTCTCGTTACGGACCGACGGCTTCAGCTGGGCGGACGCGGCGGTGGTCTACGAGGAGTTGGGTCGCGGGCTGGTGCCCGGTCCGCTGGTGTGGTCGTTCGGACGCGAACGGGTGACGACCGGGTACGACGCCTCGTTGGCCGGCTCGGACCTCGTGGAGTTCCTCGGCCTGTGCGACGACCTGATCGTGGTGGATCCGCGGCGAGCACTCGCACTCGTGCATCCGACCGACGCGGTCGCGGCCGGCGATCCGGAGGGCTGGCCGCTCGATCCGTTGACGCCGGTCTGGCGCACGGAGAAGCAGGTCGTCACGGGCACGCCGTTGGACCTGCCGTTCGCGGAGTTGTGGGATCAGGGCGTGCTGCTGACGGCGGCGTACTGCGTCGGGATGGCGGACCGGCTCACCGAGTTGGCCGTGGACTACGCGAACGAACGGCAACAATTCGACCGGCCGATCGGCTCGTTCCAGGCGGTGAAGCACATCTGTGCCGACATGGCCGTGCGCGCGGAACTGGCCCGGGTCGCGGTGGAAGCCGCCGCGTGCGTCCTCGACGACCCGACGACGGGGTCGCGGCCGCGTGCGCTGGCCGGGGCCAAGCTCCTGGCCGGTGAGGCGGCGGTGCTGAACGGTCGGGCGGCGACCCAGGTCTACGGCGGCATGGGCTTCACCTGGGAGGTCGACGTGCACCTGTTCCTGAAGCGGGCGTGGGTGCTCGAGACCCAGTTCGGCGGATCCGACCATCACGCCGACGCGTTGGCGGTCACGATGCCAGGCGGGCGCGTGTGAGGGCAGCCGCTTCGTCATGAGTGACTGGGATCGACTCCTCGCCGATCTCGAGGTCCGCCGGGCGGCCGCCCGCGCCATGGGTGGACCCGAACGGTTGGCCGAACGTCAGGATGGCGGTCGTCTCGACGCACGAGCCCGCGTCGACGCGCTGCTCGATGCGGGTTCGTTCCGGGAGATCGGGGCTCACGTCGGGAGCATCGGCCACGGGATGACCCCTATCGCGCCCGCCGACGGACTCGTGGCGGGACATGGTCTCGTCGAGGGAAGGCCCGTGGTGGTCGGTGCCGAGGATTTCACGGTGATGGGTGGATCCATCGGCCCGGGAAACCACGCGAAGCGGGTCCGGCTCGCGTCGTTGGCGGCGCAGGAGCGGGTGCCGCTGGTCATGTTGTTCGAAGGCGCGGGGACGCGATCCGAGCACGCGTACGAGCGCACACCGTTCGCGCCGACGGACCTTCAGGCGCTGGCACAGCTGAGTGGTGTCGTGCCGACGGTCGCGGTCGTGATGGGACCGTGTGCCGGCCGCGCCGCACAGGCCGTTCCGCTGCTGGACTTCGTCGTGATGGTGGAGGGGGCCGCGCTGTTCGGAGCGGGGCCGCCGCTGGTGGCGGCGACGACCGGTGAAGAGGTGTCGCGCGAGGAGCTCGGCGGCGCGGACATGCACGGCACCGTGTCGGGTGTCGTCCACAACGTGGTGGCCGATGACCACGCCGCCCTCCGGCTCGTGCGCGGCTACCTCTCGTATCTGCCGACGAATGCCTGGTCGACACCGCCGACCGTCGACGCAGTCGCGACGGAATGGGTCGAGGACCTGCTCGACGAGATTCCGCCCGACCCGGGTCAGCCCTACTCGGTCGAGCGGGTCATCGAGTTGGTCGCGGATCCGGACACCGTCCTGGCGGTGCAGCCGAGGTTCGGGCGAGGGATCGTCACCGCGTTCGGGCGGATCGGTGGCGCGCCGGTCGCGTTCGTCGCCAACGACCCGGCAGTTGCGGGTGGCGTCATCGATGCCGACGCGGCCGACAAGGCGGCGCACTTCATCGACGTGTGCGGAGCGTTCCAGCTGCCGGTGGTGTTCCTGGCCGACACCCCCGGAGTCCTGACCGGTTCGCAGGCCGAGCGATCCGGCATCCTGCGGCACGCGGCGCGGCTGTACGCGGCGCAGGTCCGGTGTCCGAGCCCCATGCTCCACGTGACGATGCGCCGCGCCTTCGGACTCGGTGCCGCCCTGATGGGTGCGGATCCGTCCGCAGGTCAGTCGGTGACGCTCGCGCTGCCCGGTGCCAGGCGCGGGCCGTTGCCCGCCGACAGCGGCGCGGCCGCCGCGAATCGCGCCTCGGACGTCGATGCGTTGATCGAACACGGCGATCTGGGCGGCGCGTACGCGACGGCCGACGACCTCGGCGTCGACGATGTCATCGACCCGCGGGAACTCCGGGCCGCGCTCGGCGCCGCCCTCCGATTGAGTCGGTCGCGTCGCGCCACGGAGCCCGACGTCATCGGGATCCACCCGATTCGGCCCTGAGGTGACGCCAGAGTCGACTCAGCTGGTTCGGCCCACGACGTCGATGCCGCGTGCCTGCTCCAGGAGGAGGGCGGTGGTGTCGGGCTCGGAGGCGGCCGGGGCGAGGAAGTTGCCGGTGGCGGTCTCGCAGCCGGCCGCGAGGATCCGTTCGAGCTGATCGGGGGTCTCGATGCCTTCGGCGAGCACCGTCACCCCCAGCATCGACGCCAGGCTCATCAGCGCCGGAAGCATCGGGTCGCCGTCGGCGGCCGTCTGCACCAGCGACCGATCCAGCTTGACGTGCGTGATGCCGTACCGACGGACCGCGAGTGGCGACGCGTGCCCCGTGCCGAAATCGTCGATCGCGACCGCACAGCCGAGCGCGCGCAGCGCGGACAACTCGGCACTCGCCCGACGGGCCCGGTCGATCTCGGCCACGGTGTGCTCGCTGATGTCGAAGCCGATGCGGCCCGGATCGATCGAATGCCTCGCGAGCACCTGCTTGACCCGGTCGACGGTGCCGGTCCAGATGAGCTGGCCGAGGCTGAGATTGAGCCAGATCACCGGCGGGCCGACCCCGAGGTCGTCCCACGCGCGCAGCTGACGACACGCGGTGTCGAGCACGAAGTTGCCGAGCGGGGCGTCGAGGCCGGCGAGTTGGGCGGCTTCGAGGAACTCGGCGGGAAGGAGCAGGCCGCGCTCGTCGTGGCGCCATCGAACGAGCGCCTCGAGGCCGGTCACCGCGTGGGAGCGCAGGTCGAAGAGGGGCTGCCAGTGCACGACGAGCGCGTCGCGATCGAGCGCCTCGCGCAGACCGGCCTCGGTGTCGAGATGTTCGAGCACCCGGGTCCGCAGTGCATCGTCGTAGACCACGGATCGATCCCTCCCGCGCGCCTTCGCGACGTACATCGCGGCGTCCGCGTCGCGCAGTACGGACTCGGGGGTCTCGGTCGTGTCCCCGGCGAGGGCGATCCCGATGCTCGTCCCGACCCGAACCGTGTGACCGTTCACGGAGAACGTCGATGCGAAGGCCTCGCGGATCCGGTCGGCGACAGCCATGGCCGCCTCGACATTCTCGATGTCCTCGCAGCACACGACGAACTCGTCACCGCCGAACCGGGCGACGGAGTCCTCCGGACGCATCGCGGCGCGCAGTCTCGCGGCGACTTCACGGAGCAGCGCGTCGCCGGTGGCGTGCCCGAGCGAGTCGTTGATCGCCTTGAAGTGGTCCACGTCGAGGAACAGGACGGCGACGCTGAGCGAACGGCGCCGGGACCGGTCGAACGCGTGGGCCAACCGGTCGAGGAGAAGGGCGCGGTTCGGGAGGCCGGTCAGGCCGTCGTGGAGCGACTGATGGAGCAGGGCCTCCTGGGCGGCCCGCCGGTCGCCGACATCGTGGAAGTGGGCGACGAACCCGCCGATGTGGGGGTCGTGGCGCAGGTCGCGCACGGTGACCTCCATCCAGCGGTACCCGCCGTCGCGGTGGAGGGCCCGGACTTCGAGTCGGAATCGACCGTCGGCGCGACCGGCGATGGCGTGCCAGCGTTCGAGCCAGGACTCGAGGTCCTCGGCGTGGATCAGATCGAAGGGGTGCAGTCCGCAGAACTCCTCGGGGGTGTAGCCCAGCACCTGTTCGACGGCGGGGCTGGCGTAGCGGACGTAGGCGCCGGCGTCGATGATGCACACGACGTCGACCGCGTGTTGCAGGAGCGACCGGTAGCGCTCCTCGCTGGCCCGGAGCGCGAACTCCGCGTGCTTCTGCTCGGAGATGTCGCTCGAGGTGAGCGCGATCCCGTCGTCCACCTTGACCACCTGCTCCCGGATCCAGAGCACTTTCACCCTCGGATCGCCGGCCGCGTACTCGGCCAACTCGGGTTCGCCGGTCTCGACCACCCGGCGGTACCGCTCCAACAGGGTCGCCTCGTAGCTGACCGGGAAGTTCGCGTCGATCCGCTTCCCGACCATCTCCTCGACCGAATAGCCGAACATGGCGGCGGCGTTGGCGTTGGCGTCGGTGATCGTGAAGTCGACGATCGCACCGGTGTCGTCGCGCACGGCATCCATCAGGATCAGCGAGTCGAGGCTGGCCTCACTCGCCGCCCGGAACCGGTCCTCGCTCAGCGCGAGGGCCGCCTCGGTGCGGCTGCTCTCGGTGATGTCCTCGGCCTGGGCGACCAGGTAGGTGATCGACCCGTCGGGCGCTCGGGTCGCGCCCACGTGGAAGCGGACCCGCACCTCGGTGCCATCATCGTGGCGGAACGTCGTCTCCCGCACGAACGTCTCGAACTCGCCAGATTGGAGCGAGCGCAACCGCCGCCGGACCTTGAACCGGTGGTCCGGTCGGGCCGCGTCGACGAACGAGGCGACCGAGATCGACTCGCGATCCTGGCCGACCAGTCGGCACATGGTCGGGTTCACGTAGACGATCTCGCCGTCGGTCCGACCGACCGCGATGCCGACGGGCGACTGCTCGAAGACCATGCGGAAGTGGTCGTCCGGCTCGAAGCGGTCCGGTTCGAAGCCGATCACGCCGTCATCTTGCCCGCCGACCGCGTCGAACGCCAGGCACGGTGGTCCGAGACGTGGCGAGCGAGCGCGCCGCTACGCTCGCCGGATGGCCTCGGTTCCCCTCACGATGCATGCGGCCCTGGCGGACCGACTCGCTTCGGATCCAGACGGTCCGTACCTGGATTTCGAAGGCGTCGGGTTCACCGCGGCCGAGATGGCCGCCGCCGCGGATGCCTTCGCCGGCGCGCTGGTCGGGGCCGGGATCGGACACGGCGAACGGGTGGCCACGCTGCTGGAGAACTGTCCCGAACAGGTGGTGTCCCTCTTCGGGGCCACCCGGATCGGGGCGGTGCAGGTGCCGATCAACACCGCCTACCGGGGCGAGTTCCTCCGACACGTGCTGGTGGATTCGGGCGCGCGGGTGCTCGTCGTCCAGGGTGACTTCCTCGATCGGGTCGCGACCCTCGAACTCGAGACTGTGCCCGACCTCGAGGCAGTGATCGTCGTTGGTGACCACGGCGGGGTCGAAGTCGAGCGTGCGACGACGAACTGGGACGACGCCATGGCTGCCGGTGCGGCGGTCCCCCTGCCGGAGGTGGCGGTCAGGCCGTCGGACCTGGCGTGCTTCATCTACACCGCGGGGACGACCGGGCCGTCCAAGGGCTGCATGCTGCCGCACCGTTACGTCGTCGCGCTGGGCGAGCAGATCGCCCGGGCCTGGGGGCGGAGGGCGGACGACGTGGTACTGACGCCGCTGCCGTTGTTCCACTTCAACGCGATCTCGGTGTGTGTCGTGGGCACGCTGCTCGTCGGTGGTCGCGCGTCGATCGCCCGGAAGTTCTCGGTCAGCCGGTTCTGGCCCGAGGTGGCGCGTACCGGCGCGACGATGCTGTCGATGCTCGGCTCGCTCGCGATTCTCATCGCCGGCGCCGACGATCATCCGGACCAGGTGGGCCACCGGCTCCGATTGTGCGCGGCGGCACCGATGCCCCCGGACACCGATCGCATCTGGCGAGAACGGTTCGGGTGCGCAACGTTCAGTGGCGGGTACGGGTTGACCGAGGCATCGCTGATCTCGATGCTGCCGGCAGGGGAGGTCAACAAGCCCGGGGCGGCGGGGAAGCCCAACACCCACGAGTTCGAGGTCCGGATCGTCGACGACGCCGACGAGCCGGTGCCGGTGGGGGAGACCGGCGAGATCGTCTGCCGGCCGACCGGGGCCGACCTGATGTTCGCGGGCTACTGGCAGCGGCCCGAGGCCACGGTCGAGGTGCTGCGCAACCTGTGGTTCCACACGGGCGACCTGGGCCGTCTCGACGAGGACGGCTTCCTCTACTTCGTCGACCGCAAGAAGGACTACCTGCGTCGGCGCGGGGAGAACATCTCCAGCTTCGAGATGGAGCGGACGGTGATCGCCCATCCCGACGTCGCCGACGTGGCGGTCCACGCCGTGCCGAGCGACCAGGGCGAGGACGACGTGAAGGTCACCGCGGTGTTGGCCGACGGCGCGACGGTCACGGAAGCGGAGCTGTGCCGCTGGTGCGCCGAGCGGGTGCCGTATTTCGCCATCCCGCGTTACGTCGAGTTCCGCACCGATCTCCCGCGGAATCCGGTCGGCCGGGTGTTGAAGTACGAACTGCGCGACGACGGGGTGACGGACCGGACCTGGGATCGGGAGGCAGCCGGCGTGGTGTTCGAACGACGCTGATCGGCACTCAGACCTTGCGGACCTGCCAGATCTCCTCGGCGGGCCAGTTGCGCGACCACTCGGCGGTGGCGAAGCCGTCGTAGCCCGTCGCGGCGCTCTCGGGTGGACGTAACGCGATCAGGCCTTCGACGGTGAAGCCGTTGGCGCGGAACAGCTGGATCCATTCGGCGTGGAGTATCTGGAAGTCGATCGTGCCGTCGCCCCAGTCGTACCCGCCGGCGCGGTACATCGGTTGCTGCAGCGTCGTCGTAATGGCGGCGTCCGGATCGTCGGTGGGGAAGCAGCTGTTGTGGAGGTGGGTGGAGAGACAGAACACCAGCCACCCGCCGGGTCGGAGCAGTCGGGCCGCCTCGGGCACGGTCGCGTGCGGGTCGCAGAAGCTCATGGCGCCGTGGTCGCAGAACACGAGGTCGAACGACGACGACCGAAACGGTGTCGCCACGGCGGATGCACACACGACCGGGATCCGACGGGCCGCGGCGCGGGCATTGCGCTGCGCGTGTCGCAGCTGCGCGACGGACAGGTCGAGTCCGATGCTGGATGCGGCCGAACCGGTGAACGCGATGGAGGCCTGCGCACCGCCGCAGCCGAGTTCGAGCACGCCGAGCCCCGCGAGGGAGGGGAGCGCGTCGACCTCGGACTCGGGGATGCGGTACGCACCCCAGGCCGGGTTGCTGATGTCGGCGTGGTGGGCGTTCTGGTAGTCGTCCGCGTCGGCGTCCCAGAATTCTCGGTTCGTCCGCTGGTACTCGATGGCCCGCTCGCTCACCCCGCGCCCCAGAGCCGCGTTGGGGTCATGCGGTCGGGTTGAGGTCGGTGATCTTCACCGGACCGTCGTGCGCGGTCGGCGGGCGCAATGCGGTCGCCTTCGGCGACACGTCCCAGCCGACCGCCTCGGACCGCAGCGCCCCGACCGTGCACCGTTCGCGCGGGCGGATCGAGAACGGGTCGTACTGGAAGAAGCGCATGGCGTTCTCGTGGGTCATCGCGTTGATCTCGGCGTCGGTGAGGTCGGTGTCGGCGAACTCGGCGTGGAGCACCTCGGGCGCGTTCGGCCAGTTCGCGTCGGAGTGGGGATAGTCGATCTCCACCGTGATGCGGTCGACGCCGATGTCGCGAGCGAGCTTCACCCCCACCTCGTCAGTGATGTAGCAGAGCATCACGTGCTCCAGGAACACCTCGCTCGGCAGCTTGGATCCGAAGTCCGCGCCCGTCCAGGCCTTGTGGGTGCGGTACGAGTGGTCGAGCCGTTCCAGGAAGTACGGGATCCAACCGATGCCGCCTTCGGAGAGTGCGACGGTGATGTCCGGGAACTTCCGGAAGATCGGTGAGTGGATGAGGTCGGCGGCGCACTGGACGATGTTCATGGGCTGCAACGTGATCAGGACGTCGATCGGCGCGTCGACCGAGGTCATCACGAGCTTCCCCGACGACCCGATGTGCATGCAGACGATCGTGCCTTCGTCGGAGCACGCCTGCCAGAACGGGTCCCAGTAGTCGGAATGCAGGCTGGGCCGGTTCAGGGGCTCGGGGTTCTCCGGGAACGTGATGGCATGGCATCCCTTCTTGGCGACCCGGCGCACTTCGGCGGCGCACGCGTCGGCGTCCCAGATCATCGGGATGGCCAACGGGATGAAGCGGTCGGGGGCGTGGCCGCACCACTCGTCGATGTGCCAGTCGTTGTACGCCTGGGCGAGGACCTTCGACGTGTCCTTGTCCTCGAGCGTGGCGAAGAGGCGGCCAGCGAAACCCGGCAGGCTCGGGAAGTTCAGCGAACCCAGTGTGCCGTTCGCGTTCATGTCGAGGACTCGTTTTGCCGGGTCGTAACACCCGGGTCGGATCTCGTCGAAGGACGTGGGATCGATCCCGTACTCCTCCTTGGGTCGACCCGCCACCGCGTTGAGCCCGATGTTGGGAACTTCGACGGTCTGGAACTGCCAGACGTCGGTGCCGTCGTCCTTGCGGACCAACTTCGGCGCGATGTCCCGATACTTCTCGGGCAGGTGGGCGTCGAACATGTTCGGCGGTTCGACGATGTGGTCGTCCACGCTCACGATGATCATGTCGTCGATCTGCATGACTGCTCCCGATACCAATGGGCGAGTGTCGAGCAGGGTACTGCGCGCCATCCGACCGGTCAGCGGCCGTGAGTGCTCAGGTCCAGGCGACGACCGGGCCGGCGGCGGCGACGAGGTCGGCGGTGCGGGACCAGTCGATGGTGTCGGCCCACGTCTCGAACCGCAGCGGCAGGTCCCGATCGGTTGCGAGCGTCGCGATCTCACGGGTCACGGTTTGGGTGTCGGGGTCGGGGGCGCTCGTTCCGTCGAGCACGCAGACCGTGGGTACCCCTCGGGCCGCGGAGACGAGCGCGACGGCCGGGGCGATCGCGGGGAGGTCCTGCGCCGGCACGATCACACTGCCGAGCCGATCGGTCGGAAACGTGCGGGCCACCCAGAGTCCCACCGGCCCCGGTTGTGCGACGACGCGGTCCTCGCTCCCCAACGACTGCTTGAGGGCGAAGACCGCTCGCGCCGGGTGCCGCGGCACGGACTCGTCCACGTACCCGGGCTGGGCGATGGCGGCGATGCGGGAGTACAGCTCGTTGGGGGCGGGCCGGTGCGGGCGGGGGACCGCGGTCCGGATGACGGACAGGATGGCGACGTCCCGGGCCGGGATGTCGACGCGATGGACGGCACCGAGCCGGGCGGTCGGGGACTCGGCCGGATCGAGTCCGATGGTGACTAGGACGTCGAAGTCCGCGAGCCCCAGGAGCGCGAAGTCGTCGCGCTGGAGACCACAGGTGCCCATGTGGTGCGGGTCGTCCCACTGATAGATGCCCTTGACTCCCCAGGTATTCGCCACCGGGGCGCCGAGGTGGCGCGCCAGCCGGTGCACCGGTGTGACCACGTGGGCGGCGTCGGGCCCGACGAGCATGACGATGGTGGTGTCGGCATCGCCGAGATCCGGGGCGGCGCCCGTGGCCCACGGGACGGGTGCGGGCGCCGCGCTCAGTACCGCCGGCAGCGGTACACCCGAAAAGTGCGTGGCGAGGTCGGCCGAGATCGTCTGCAGTTCCGCCGAGAGCACGGCGATCATCGTCGCACACGCCTCGGCCCCCGGTTGGGTAGGGTCCGCGCGATGAACACGGTGGGGCTCGGCGGTGGTCGATGACGGAGGCCGAGTCGGTCGCGCTCGACGGTCGCTCGCTCGGTCGTCGAGGCACCGAGACCCGTCAGCGGCTGTTGGACGCGACCGCGACCTTGTTGGAGAGCAAGGGCCTGCGCGAACTTCGCGTCGCCGACATCGCCCGCGCGGTGTCGGTGTCGCCCGCCACCTTCTACCAGTACTTCCGGGACGTGGAATCGGCCGTCCTCGCGTTGTCGGCGCTGGTCGGTGAGGAGACTGCCGCCCTCACGGACCTTCTGGCCGAGGAGTGGCGGGGACCCGACGGCCTCGACCTCGCCCGCCGACTCGTGGAGGAGTTCATCGCCAACTGGGACGAACATCGCGCGGTGCTGCGCACCCGCAACCTCGCGGCGCAGGAGGGTGACGACCGGTTCCGGGCGGTCCGCAACGGCGCGTTGCGCCCGCTCACCGAGGGGATTGCCGAGAAGGTCGCGGCGCGCGCCGAGCCGGGCCTCGCCCCCTACGCGGCCGCCGCCGCGATGGTCTCGATGCTCGAACGGATGGCGGCGTTCCATACCGACCTCGCCGCCTACGGAACCTCACGGGCCGAGGTCGTGGAGACCACCGCCCGCATCCTGCATCACACCGCCACCGGGGAGTCCGGGGGCTGATTCAGCCGGCCGGGTGGGCGGTGAACTCGAGTTCGCGGCCGAACACGCGCTCGAAGAGGTCGCGTTTTCGGCGCGCGCCCCAGATCTCCAACTCGGGATCGCCGGCGCTGCGGATGTGCACGAGGACGAGCTCCGGACCGACCCGGACCTGGAATCCGGTGACGACCTGCTTGCGGCCCCGGTCGAGCCCGTCGGCGATGCGGAGCAGCGCGACCAGCTTGCGCACTCGTTCCCGCTGATCAGGGTCGAGCGGGCCGACGAGGTCGTCCTTGGCCTTGGGTTCTCCGCGTCGGTGCCAACGCACGAGGGCCGTGAGCTCGGTGACCGTCGCCGGGGTGAGGCCGCGCAGGCGACCGTGCTGGACGAGGTAGGCGGCGTGGCGTTCGTGTCCTTCATGCGCGACGTGTTCGCCGATGTCGTGCAGGATCGCCGCGTACTCGAGGAGCTCACGATCGTCGTCGTCCAACTGATGCAGCTCGCGCAGTTGGTCGAAGAGTTCGACGGCCAACATCGCGACATGGCGGGAGTGGGCGGCGGGCCACGAGCACCGGCGGGCCAGCGAATGCACCGATGCCCGGCGGATGGCGAAGGGATCGTCCGACCAGTCCTCGGGGTCGTGGCGGCCGATCGCGTCGAGCACCATTCCTTCACGCAGCGCCCACTCGCTGACCGTCATCTCCTCGACCTCGAACAGTTCCATCGCGATGGAGACGACCTCGACGCCCGCCACGATCAGCTCGACCCGCTTGGTGTCGAGCCCGTCGAACTTCTTGCGTTGGGCGCTGGTGGCGGCGAGGACGTCGTCGCGGACAGCGTCGAGTTCGTCGCGGGTGAAGGCGAGGTGGTGGAGCGTGCGCGGCATCGACGCATCCCGGCGTGCCGCGATCATGTGTCCGAGGTCCTCGATCGTGCCGCTGCTCCCGATCGCCATCTTCGGTTCCAGGCCACCGACCTCGACCGCGCGGGGACCGAGCACCTCGATGATGTGTGTGCGGAGCCGGCGGCGATCCGCCTTGGAGATCGGGTCGGACCGGACGAACTCGGTCGAGAGACGCGCGACGCCGAGTCGTTCGCTCGTGGCCCAGGTGAGGCCGGAGACGTCGCCGACCATGATCTCGAGGCTGCCGCCCCCCAGGTCGAAACAGACGGCCGGCGACGGGTCGATGGTGACCGCGGCACGGATGGCCGTGAAGATCAGCCGCGCTTCTTCGAGGCCGTCGATGGCGTCGGCGTCGATACCGGCCTCGACGGCGATGCGGTCGAGTACCTCGTCGCCGTTGGTGGCGGTCCGCAGCGCGCTCGTCGCGCAGGCCAGGATCTCGGTCGCCCCGGCGGCCTCGGCGAGGAGTCGGAAGCGACGCATGGTTGCGACTGCGGCGTCGGCCGCTTCGGGGGTCACGATCCCTTCGCGGCTCACGACATCGCCGAGGCGCAGCATCTCCTTCTCGCCGCTGATCGGGGTGAAGCTGCCGTCGGGATGCACGTCGGCGATGACGAGGTGAAACGAGTTGGAGCCGAGGTCGACGGCGGCGATGCGCACGGCGACCAGGGTAGGACGACCGCGGGCGCCGCCGGACCATCGCGACGCGACCTAGGCTCCGCGCCGTCCCAGCCGACGGGCTGCGGACCGAGCCAGACGAGCGAGGTGTGGGATGTCGGGAACCGGCGAACATCGGATGCTGATCGACGGCGAGTTGGTGGAGGCCGAATCCGGCGCCACCTACGCCAACGTGAACCCCGCGACGGAGGCGGTGATCGGCCAGGTCGCCGACGCCGGTGTCGCCGACATGGACCGCGCCATCGCCAGCGCGCGGCGGGCCTTCGACGAGACCGAGTGGGCCGAGAACACCGAGTTGCGCATCCGGGGTCTGCGCCAGCTGCACGAGGCGTTGAACAAGGAGCGCGAGACCCTCCGGCCGCAGATCGTCGCGGAGGTCGGTGCGCCGATCATGCTCACCTACGCGGTGCAGATGGACTCCTGCATCGACGACATGGAGTGGGACATCGAGTGCATCAATCGGATCGACTGGGAGTACGACCTCCCGGTCCACGAGTTCTTCGGCATGACCAGTGCCCGTCGGGTGATCCGGGAACCGATCGGCGTGGTCGGCGCGATCACGCCGTGGAACTTCCCGTTCATGCTGAACCTGTCGAAGATCGTGCCTGCGCTCGCCGCCGGGAACAGCGTGATCCTCAAGCCGGCCCCGGACACGCCGTGGAGTGCCACGTTCATCGGCAAGCTCGTCGCCGAGTACACCGACATCCCGCCCGGCGTCTTCAACGTCGTCACCTCCGGGGATCCCGCGACGGTCGGTCAGATGCTCACCGACGATCCGCGCGTGGACATGATTTCGTTCACGGGTTCCACCGCGGTCGGCAAGCGCATCATGGCGGGTGGGGCCGAGACGTTGAAGCGGGTGTTCCTGGAACTCGGTGGGAAGTCGGCCAACATCATCCTCGACGACGCCGACCTCGCCGCACAGTGCGGCAGCGGTGCGATGGTCTGCATGCACGGTGGGCAGGGCTGTGCGATCACGACCCGGATGCTGCTGCCTCGCTCGCGCTACGACGAGGGCGTCGAGTCGGTGAAGGCCGCGTTCGAGAGCTGGAGCTACGGCGACCCGACCGATCCCGCGAACCTCCAGGGGCCGCTGATCAACGCCCGCCAGCGCGACCGGGTGCTCGGCTACATCGAGCAGGGCAAGGCCGAGGGCGCCCGGTTGCTCGTCGGCGGTGGTCGCCCTCCGCAGCTCGAGAAGGGTTTCTACGTCGAACCCACGCTCTTCGTCGACGTCGACCCGGACTCGACCATTGCGCAGGAAGAGATCTTCGGTCCGGTCCTCGCGGTGATCCCCTATGAGGACGACGACGACGCCGTGCGCATCGCGAACAACTCGAAGTACGGCCTGTCGGGCGCGGTGAACGGCACCGACCTGGACCGCGCGTACGCGCTGGCGAAGCGGATCCGTAGCGGCACGGTGGCGGTGAACGGCGGCCAGTGGTTCGGGCCGGATTCGCCGTTCGGTGGCTACAAGCAGAGCGGCCTCGGACGCGAGCACGGCATCCCCGGCTTCGAGGAGTATCTCGAGACGAAGACGATCGGGTTGCCGGCTCCGAAGTGACCCACCCGGGCCGGACCCGACGCGCCGTCGTGTTCGAGCCGGATGCGAGCACGACCTAACCTGCCCCGCCATGGCGACCCTGATCATGCTGCGTCACGGCCAGAGCGAGTGGAACCTCGCCAACCTGTTCACGGGTTGGGTGGACGTGGATCTCACCGAACGGGGCGAGGCCGAAGCGGTCCGGGGCGGCGAGTTGATGCTCGCGGCCGACACGCTTCCCGATGTCGTCCACACGTCGTTGCAAAAACGGGCGATTCGTACCGCGGAACTCGGGTTGGCGGCCTGTGATCGGAGTTGGATCCCGGTGCGGAGGTCGTGGCGGCTGAACGAACGGCATTACGGGGCCCTCCAGGGCAAGGACAAGAAGCAGACGACCGAGCAGTACGGCGCGGATCAGGTGAAGGTCTGGCGGCGGTCCTATGACGTGCCGCCTCCGGTGCTCGACTGGGACGCCTCGGCCGATCCCCGGTACGCCCAGCTCCCACCGGACGTGATCCCCGGTTCGGAGTGCCTGGCCGACGTACTCGCCCGCATGCTGCCGTACTGGTACGACGGCGTCGTGCCCGATCTGGTGGCCGGTCGGACGACGCTGGTCGCGGCCCACGGGAACTCGTTACGCGCGCTGGCCATGCACCTCGAAGGAATGACGCCCGACGAAGTGTTGGAACTGAACATCCCGACCGGACAGCCGCGCGTCTACGAGCTCGATGACCGGCTCGCCGTGACCTCGTGGCGCTACCTCGACCCCGAGGGCGCGGCGGCCGCCGCGGAGGCCGTGAGCAAGCAAGCGGGCTGACGCGACGGGTGGTCGCACCAGCCGCGGCGACGGCTCGGCCGAGGTCCTAACCTGATGACATGGCGACGACCGAAGTACCGAACCTCACGCTCGATTCCCCGGAACGCACGATCGAGGAAGAGCGCCTTCACCGCAAGCAGGCGCTGGCGGCGGCGTTCCGGCTGTTCGGCAAGTTCGGCTTCGACGAAGGGGTGGCCGGTCACATCACCGCCCGCGACCCCGAGCTGCTGGACCATTTCTGGGTCAACCCGTTCGGGCGCAGCTTCAAGCAGATGCGGGTGTCGGATCTGATCCTGGTGAGCCACACCGGCGAGGTCGTCGAAGGTGACGCGATGGTCAACGGCGCGGCGTTCGCGATCCACTCGCAGGTCCACGCGGCTCGACCGGACGTGATCGCGGCGGCGCACAGTCACTCGATCTACGGCAAGTCGTGGTCGGCGCTCGGTCGGACCCTCGATCCGATCACCCAGGACGCCTGCGCGTTCTACGACGACCACGCGCTGCTCGACGACTTCACCGGGGTCGTGCTCGACCTCGAAGAGGGACGCCGCATCGGGGCCGCGCTCGGCGACGGCAAAGCCGTCATCCTGCGCAACCACGGACTGCTGACCGTGGGGCACACGGTCGAAGCGGCGGCCTGGTGGTTCATCACGATGGAGCGGTCGTGTCAGGCGCAGTTGCTCGCAGAGGCGGCCGGCACGCCCGTACTCATCGACCCGGACGTCGCCGCGCACACCGCCCGTCAGGTCGGCTCCCACGCCGCGGGACTGTTCTCCTTCCAGCCGCTGTGGGACGTGATCACCGCCGAACAGCCCGACCTCTTCGACTGAACGTCGACGGCGATCGGGTCAGCGCCGCCCGCCGGTATCAGCGCTACCTCAAATCTTGCCCCTGATCCCCAAGAGTGGTGGCAATTCGCGGCGTGGCTGGGTACCGTGCGCGGATCTGCTGGGGAGTTGACAAAGGGGACCTTGGATGATCGCGTTTCGGAAGACCTTCGGGCGGCGGCTGGCGCCCATGTGTGCGGTGTTGTTGCCCTTCGGCGGCATGCCCGCCGTCCTGACCGCGAGCAGTGCCGCCGCCGCGACCTGCACCGCGGCCTCGCCCGATGTGGACGGGGATCGCATCCCGGACTGCTGGGAGACGACCAATGGCCTCGTGGTGGGAAAGCGCGACGCTGGTTCGGACCGCGATCGCGACGGCCTGTCGGCGAAGACCGAGTACACGGTCGACAAGGCGTGGAGTGGGTCGGGTGAGCTCGTCGAGGTCTACAACGCATCCGACGACGACTCGAACGACGACGGTGTCGAAGATGGCGACGACGACCTGGACAACGACGGGTTGACGAACGAGAACGAGAAGGAAGCCCGCACGAACCTGCTCGATGCCGACACCGACAACGACACGGTCCTCGACGGCGCCGACGACACCGATCATGACGGGTTGACCAATGCCGAGGAAGGTGACTCCATCGATGAGGACGGAGACACGGTCGGGGTCGACGATCTCACCGACACCAACGAGGACGACGTCAACGACGCCAACCAGGACTTCGACTGCGACGGCGTGTCCAACCGGAATGAACTGAACGCGGCAGTTGCCAACTCGGACCACCAGGGGGTCAGCGACGCCGTGGACGACTCGGACCAGGATGGCATCAACAACGGCACGGAGGTCACCGAACCGGCCGACGGTGTGCTCGACGCCGACTCGGACAACGACGGCGTCGAAGACGGTGACGAGGATGCCGACGACGACGGCGTCGAGGACGGCAACGACGATGGTCAGGCCGACAATGACGCGGTCGACGACGGCGACTGCGGCGCCCAGGTCGAGGACGGCCAGTAGACCTCCGAGCGCACCTTCGCCAGTGAAGTTGGGGCCCGAGCCATGCGGCTCGGGCCCCAACTCGTACCCGAGCCTCGCGGGGCGTTCAGTCCGCCTCGGCGGGTTCCTGGTCGCGGGCCCAGGCGACCGTGCCGGCGAGGAACGCGCCGGTGTCGGGGAACTTGCCTCCGACCACATCCGCGAACCAGCCGGGGACGTAGATCTCGAACGTACCCGCGTCGAGTGCTTCCAGCACCGGCGCCACCATCGCGGTGGTCGGCAGCGCGTCGATCGGCGCGAGGGACGGGTCGTTGTCGGGCAGGTGGAACAACCGGGTGTCGATCACGCCCGGGTTGACCAGGTGCACCTGGACCGGGTGGCCGGCGATCGCGAGATCGACCTGCATCGACTCGGAGAAGCCGGTGAGCGCGGCCTTGGACGCGGTGTACGCGGCCTCGCCGGGCGGACCCAACCGGGCTGCCACCGAGGAGATGTTGACGATGCGACCGGCCCGTTCGATCAGCTCGGGCAGGAACGCGAGGGTCAGTCGTACCGGGGAGTGGTAGTTGAGTCGCATCACCGACTCCACCGTCTCCGGATCGAGCGCCAGCACGTTCTTGCGTTTCGGAATGCCGGCGTTGTTCACCAGGACGTCCAGCCCCCCGAGTTCGAGACTCACCTCGGCGGCGAACGCTTCGAGACCGTCGAGGTCGTCGAGATCGACCGTCCACATCTTCGAATCCGGGGCGTGACGCCGGACCTCGGCGAGGACTTCGGCGAGTTCCGGTTTCCGGCGGGCGCAGATGCCGACGGTGGCGCCGGCCTCGGCGAATCCGATGGCGAGGGCGGCGCCGATGCCGGTCGAAGCGCCGGTGACGAGCACGTGCTTGCCGGCGACGGAGAATCCCACGATGACCTCCCGGGTCGGTCGAGCGGTTCGAGCATACGGTGGCGATAGCCTCCGCGTCCGTGACCCTCACACCGGATTCCGTGCGGCTCGACGGCACCATCGCCGTGGTGACGGGTGGTGCCGTCGGTATCGGGCGCGCCACCGCGGAGGCGCTCGCCCGATTCGGTGCCGAGGTCGCCGTGTGCGACCGTGACGCCGCGCAACTCGATGCCGTGGTCGCCGCGATCGAAGCGACGGGCCGTCGCGTGCTCGGTGGAGTGCTCGACGTCCGCGACGCAGACGCGGTGCGAACCTGGGTCGAGGCGGTGGCCGAGGAGTTCGGTCGGATCGACGTCGTCGTCAACAACGCGGGCGGGGGATTCTTCGCCGACTTCCTGGACGTGAGTGCGAAGGGTGAGGATGCGCTGATCCGGGAGAACTTCGCGAGTGGCACCAACTTCGCGCGGGCGGCCTTGCCGCACATGCCGGCGACGGGCGGTTCCATCGTCAACATCACGTCGATCGAGGCGCACCGCGCCGCGCCGGGGTATGCCGTCTACAGCGCGATGAAGGCCGCGGTCGCGAACCTGACCCAGTCGCTCGCGCTGGAACTCGGCGAACGGATGATCCGGGTCAACTGCATCGCCCCGGACGTGATCCCCACGCCGGGCATCGGCGACGTCCCGGTTCGCACGCCCCTCCCGCGCGCGGGTCACGTCGACGACATCGCCGCCGCGGTGGTGTTCCTCGCGAACCCTGAGCTCTCCGGGTTCGTCACCGGCACCACCCTCCACGTCGACGGCGGCAACGCGGCTGCCGGCGGTTGGCATCGGCAACCGGACGGATCATTCGGGACCTGAGGTCCGGCGTCGGTGGGGGTGCGGCACCCGCACCTCCACGTCAATGGGTCGGGCGGCCGTCGAGCAGCGCGTCGGGGTGTTCGCCGAAATCGCGGATGGTGCCGCGTGCCCGGAACGCCACCGGCATGATGCTCGCCTGCATCGAGTAGCAGACGCCGGTCATGATGTCGCCGAGTTCGGCGGCGGTGTCGATCGCTTCGAGATCCATGCCCCGACCCATACCGATGTCGCACGCTCGACGCAGCACGATCGCGGCCTCGGCGTCGATCGGATCGAAGGAGGCGTCGGCCCAGCGGATGAAGCCGCCGCGCCACGGCGCCCCGGTGAACGGGGCCGGGTCGATGAGGGCGCGCCCGACCGCAGTCGGTCCGAGGCTCCAGTCGTGGACGAGGTCGCCGTCACGCCACAGCCGGGCCCGACCGGACTCGGGCCGCGTGACCAGTTCGACGTCGTACTGGCGCTGCGTATCGCCGCGGGCGGCGTGCGCCACGCAGAGCCCGGCGAGGTCGAACTGGTGGGTGCACTGCCAGCGGGGGTCGGTGACCGCGGCGACCGCCGTGCAGCGGTCGGAGAGGTCCATGCCGACGAGGCGAGCAAGGTTGGCCCCGGCGTCGGGACAGGTCGTCCACGGCCATCGTCGGGCGTCGAGGGTCGCGCCGGTGACGCTGTGGCCGTCGTGGGTGAGGGTGACCTCGAAGTGATGAAAGTCGTCCTCGAGCCCGCCCCAGACCGTGCGGTCGTCCACCCGGAGCAATCGGATGCGGCGGCGGTAGGGGAGGTCGGGATCACCCTGGCGGACAGTCGGCGCGCCGCCGGACGTGGTCATATGGCCGAGAATGCCACGGGCGGAAGCGTTCTGTCAGGATGCGGCGATGGCTGTCGCGTTCGAATCCAACGTCCCCCGCCACGACATCCCGAAGGCCGGTCGCAGTGGCTTCGTCCTCGTCGAGGGCCGGCAGGTGCACTACCTGGAGTGGGGCGCGGCGGCGGCACCACCGGTGGTGTGCCTCCACGGCGGCGGTCAGACCGCGTACATGTGGGAGGAGCTCGGCGCGGCCCTCGCCGGAACCCATCACGTGATCGCGCCGGATCTGCCGATGCACGGCGACAGCGATCCGGTCGATTCGATGGCCCGCCAGTCGCTGGCCGCCACCGTTCCACCGCTGTTGGCGGAGTTCGGATTCGACCGGGCCGTGTTCGTCGGGGCTTCCCTCGGGGGCATCGTGTCGATGACGGTGACCGCCGCGCACCCGGACCTCGTGCGCGCCATCGTGCTGGTCGACATCGCCACCCGGCTGGAGGACAAAGGAGTCGAGCGCATCGTCGAGTTCATGCGGGCGCACGAGTCCTTCGCCGACCTCGACGAAGCCGCCGCGGCCATCGGCGCGTACCTCCCGCAGCGCAAGGCCACCGATCCGGCGCGGCTGACCCGGAACCTGCGCCAACGGCCCGACGGTCGGTGGGAGTGGAAGCACGGCTACACGCGCCAACTGCGCGGGAGCGACGCGCCCGAACCCGGCGGCGGGTGGCGCCAGCTGGTCGACGGACTCGCGGAGGACGTCACCCGTTTCACCTGTCCGGTGCTGGTCCTGCGGGGTTCGGCGTCGGACGTGCTCTCCGCGGAAGGTGCCGACGAGATCGTCTCCCTGATCCCGGACGCGCGGCTGGCCACCATCCACGCCGCCGGCCATCACGCGGCGGGCGACAACCCCGAGTCGACGGTCGGCCTGGTGCGGAGCTTCCTCACCGACATCGGCTGGTGAGGCCGGAGAGGTTCAGTCGGTCTTCGGCGGGCGGCAGTTGATGACGAGCGTGAAGATGTTCTTGACGACCGGTTCGCCGGTCGCCTGGTCCCGCCAGGTGGTCTCCTGGACGTAGAACTCCAGCTTCCCGCCGTTGGACTTCTCCTTCTCGTACACGTCGGTGATCTCCGACGTGCCCTCGAGGACGTCGCCGACCCGGGGCCAGCGGAAGTACTCGAAGCCCTGTTCTCCGTGCAGGATCGCCCGGCCGGGACCGCGCAGCTTCTCGATCGGCAGGCCCGCGGCGCCGCCGGTCCCCTCGGATCCCCAGAACGGCATCACGAACGGGAACGTCGGCGGGACGGGCGCATCGGCGGTCGTGTAGGCCTCGTCGGCGTCCATGAGCGCCTGCGCGAACACGCGGACGGGACCCCGTTCGATGCGCACGACCTGCGGATCGCCCTTGGTGCCCTTGAGTTCGGTTAGTGCCACGGTCGCTCCTCGGTGACGTCGACGTCAGGTCCGGCCGGGGAACCTATCGCGATCGACCGTCGCCGAACGAGGACGAGGAACCCGACGCCGAGCGTGATCAGGATGACCGGTATCACCGCGGTGTGAACCCAGAACCAGCGCCGCAGCGTGGCGAGGGAGATCTCCCTGGCGCCGATGACGGCGTAACGGACGTTGTCATCGAAGAGGAAGCGGTAACCGCTGAACGATTCCGGACCATCCTGGTCGACGGTGATGCTCCAAAGCGCGAGTTGGTCCCAGGGCAGGAGGAACCCGGTGAAGGAAGCGAACGCACCCGCGAGCATCAGCATGAACCCGGTGAGGCCGTGCCGCACCCGGCGTGCGGTCGCCGCCCAGACGATCGATTCGACGAAGAGCGCGATCCCGAGCCAGACGAAGGCGATCGACGCGCCGTGGTGAACGATGCGCACGCGTCGGCTCCAAAGGACAGAGACCTCGACTCCGTTCGGGTCGAACCATCCGGATACCGGCGTCGGCCGGAAGTGCCAGATCAACCAGAGCCCGGTGCCGACGAGCAGCAGGAAGGCGACACCGAGTGCGACCAGCGTCCAGGTCATGGTTCGCCGGAGGATGGGGGACACGATGTCAGGCCGGCGTGAGCCTGTGTTTCATGACCTTGCCGGTGGCGT
>CAZJBJ010000019.1:0-37553 GCA_964544295.1 uncultured Bifidobacteriaceae bacterium | reverse complement strand
GGATCCCCGAGGACGACCCTCGCAACCCGGCCACCATCGCCGACAACGTCGGTGACAACGTCGGCGACTGCGCCGGTATGGCCGCCGACCTCTTCGAGTCCTACGAGGTCACCCTCGTCGCCTCGATCATCCTCGGCGTCGCGGCGTTCGAGTCGATCGGCGCCAACCCGGCGCTCGGGCTGGTGTTCCCGCTCGCGGCCCGGGCCATCGGCGTGCTCGCCTCGATCGTCGGTGTCTTCGCCGTACGCGCCACCGACAAGGACAAGTCGGCCATGGCGCCGATCAACCGGGGCTTCCTGACGGCCGGGATCCTGACCGTCATCGGCACGGCCGTCGTCGCCTTCGGCTATGTCGGCAACGACTACTTCGACGCCGGGTGGCGGTGCTTCGGTGCCGTCGTCGCCGGTCTCGTGCTCGCCCAGCTCCTGAGCCGCCTCACCGAGTACTTCACCTCGACGGAGACGGCACCCGTGCGCGAGATCGCCGAAGCCTCCCGCACCGGCCCGGCGACCGTTGTGCTCTCCGGCATCAGCTCGGGCCTCGAGTCCAGCGTCTACGCCATCATCGCGATCTGCGCGGCGCTCGGTCTCGCCATCGGCATGGGCGGCGGGAACACCCAGTTCACCTTCTACCTGGTGGCCCTCACCGGCATGGGCATGTTGGCGACGACGGGCGTGGTCGTCTCCGAAGACACCTTCGGTCCGGTCGCCGACAACGCGGCCGGTATCGCCGAGATGTCGGGCGAGTTCACCGGCGAGCCCGAGCGCATCATGGTCAGCCTCGACGCGGTCGGGAACACCACCAAGGCGGTCACCAAGGGCTTCGCCATCGGGTCCGCCGTCATCGCGTCGGTGGCGCTGTTCGCCTCGTTCGTCGAGACCATCGGTCAGGAGCTTCCCGGTCTGGAGGACGTGAAGGGGAACAAGCTCTTCGACAGCATCCTCACCCAGATCAACGTCGCCAACCCGAAGGTCTTCATCGGCCTGCTCGTCGGTGGTTCGGTGTCGTTCCTCTTCTCCGCGCTGGCCATCCGCGCGGTCGGCCGGACCGCCGGCGTCGTGGTGCAGGAAGTGCGGAGCCAGTTCGCCGACGGCGGGATCATGGCCGGCACCAAGAAGCCCGACTACGGACCGGTCATCGACATCTGCACGGCCGCATCCTTGCGCGAGCTCGCCACCCCGGCGCTGCTCGCCGTGCTGACGCCCGTGATCATCGGCTTCGGTATCAACTTCTACGCGCTCGGCGCGTTCCTCGCCGGCGTGATCCTCACCGGCCAGCTGATGGCGAACTTCCTGTCCAACTCGGGTGGTGCGTGGGACAACGCCAAGAAGTACATCGAGGACGGCAACGAGGGCGGCAAGGGTTCGGAGTCGCACAAGGCGGCCGTGATCGGTGACACCGTCGGTGACCCGTTCAAGGACACCGCGGGTCCTGCGCTCAACCCGTTGATCAAGGTGATGAACCTCGTCTCGCTGCTGATCCTCCCCGCGATCATCTCGCTGCGCAACGACGACATCCGGTTCGTCATCGCCGGTGCCGGGATCGTCGTGCTCATCGGAGCGGTCATGTTCTCGAAGCGCAAGGGCGCGTCGATCGGCGACGAGCAGGTGAACGCACCCGCAACCGCGGTCTGATCCACCGAACACCCCAGAACGAGAACCGCCCCGCAGCCTGGCTGCGGGGCGGTTCGATTTTCCGGAAGGATCAGGCTTCGGGCGAGTCCTGCGCCGCGGCCTGCTTCTTCTTGTGCTTGCGATACTCAAGGAAGGGTGGGATCAGTGAGAGGACGATCACGACCCCGATGATCGGGAGCAAGTACTTGTCGATGTTGTCGGCGCCGATCTGCTCGCCGAGGAAGTAGCCGAGCAGGGTCACACCCACGGCCCACAGGAATCCGCCCAAAAGGTTGAACATGAGGAACGTGCGGTAGGGCATCGTGCCGACGCCGGCCAGGATCGGCGCGAACGTCCGGACCACCGGCACGAACCTTGCCATGACGATGGTCTTGGCGCCGTGCTCCTCGAAGTACTCGTTGGCTCGTTGGACGTGTTCCTGCTTGAACAGGCGCGAGTTCGGCCGGTTGAAGATCGAGGGACCCACCCGCTTGCCGAACGCGTACCCGACCTGGTCCCCGACGACGGCGGCGACGAAGCAGCCGATCAGGATCACCCAGATGTTGAGCCGCCCGCTGGATGCGAAGAGTCCGGCGGTGAACAGCAGCGAGTCGCCGGGGAGGAAGAACCCGATGAGTAGCCCGGACTCGGCGAAAATGATGAGGATCAGACCAATTGTGCCGAATGACCGGAGGAGCTGCTGGGGGTCGATGGAGTCGGTGATACTGGCAAGCATCCGGGCACACTAGGGCGGGGATCCGGGCGTACCGGGTGCATCGGGCGCTACGTTCAGCCCGTCCCTCGTCCGATTCACAGAAGATCTGGCCGTGCCGAAGTCGCTCGTGATCGTCGAATCCAAGACCAAGGCCGACACGATCGGCCGCTTCCTCGGCCACGATTTCACCGTGCTCGCGAGCTTCGGCCACGTCCGCGACCTGCCGCGGAAGGGCCTCGGGGTCGACGTCGACGATCACTTCCGGTTGGAGTACGCCCCGCCGGAGGGTCGCGCCAAGGATGTCGTGTCCACCTTGCGCAAGGCGATGAAGAACGCCGACGAGCTCTACCTCGCGACCGATGAGGATCGCGAGGGCGAAGCGATCGCCTGGCACCTCATCGAGGTGCTCAAGCCCAAGACCTCGGTCAAGCGAATGGTGTTCCACGAGATCACCCGCGATGCGATCGACGCGGCGATCGCGAACCCGCGCGAACTCGACATGAAGTTGGTCGAGGCGCAGGAGGGTCGGCGCACCCTCGATCGTCTCGTCGGCTACGAGGTCTCGCCTGTGCTGTGGCGTCGCGTCGGCGGCGCCCGGTCGGCCGGCCGGGTGCAGAGTGTCGCGGTCCGGCTGGTGGTCGAACGCGAACGCGAGCGCATGGCCTTCCGCACCGCCGAGTTCTGGGATCTCGACGGTCGGTTCGCCGCGCGCGGCACGGAGTTTGCCGCCCGACTCGTCGAGCTCGACGGTCGACGCATCGCCACCGGACGCGACTTCGATCCCGCAACGGGCATGCTCGCGCCGGACGCCGTCGCCGCCCATCTGCTCGAGGACGGCGCTCGCGCGCTCGCGGGCCGTTTGGCTGACACCGCCTTCCAGGTGCGGCAGGTCGAGGCCAAGGACTTCACCGAGCGCCCGAAGCCGCCGTTCAAGACCACGACGATGCAGCAGGAGGCCGGGAACCAGCTGCGGTTCAGCGCCGGGCGCACCATGTCGGTTGCGCAGGGTCTTTACGAGCGTGGGTACATCACCTACATGCGGACCGACTCGATCAGTCTGTCGAACCAGGCGGTCGACGCCGCCCGCGCCCAGATCGTCGAGCGGTTCGGTCAGGCGTACCTGCCGCCGTCACCGCGGTCGTACGCGAACACGACGAAGAACGCGCAGGAGGCCCACGAGGCGATCCGGCCTGCGGGTGCCCGGTTCCGCACTCCGGAGGACGTGCGCACCGAGTTGTCCCGCGACGAACTCGCGCTCTACGAGCTGATCTGGATGCGGACCGTCGCCAGTCAGATGACCGACGCCCGCGGTCGCCGCGTCACCATCCGGCTCGGTGGCGCGTCGAGCGCCGGTGAGGACGCCGTCTTTCGGGCCTCGGGCAAGTCGTACGAGTTCCTCGGGTTCCGGATGGCCTACGTCGACGTCAGCGACAATCCGGAGGCGGCCGACGAGGACGAGGCGGTCCTCCCCGCCGTCGGCGAGGGTGAGGGCGTCGCCTGCAACGCGCTCGAAGCCAACGGGCACACGACCCAGCCACCCGCCCGGTACACCGAGGCCACGTTGGTCAAGGTGCTCGAGGACTCGGGCATCGGTCGTCCCTCGACCTACGCGTCGATCATCAACACGATCACCAGTGAACGCGGGTACGTGTGGAAGAAGGGCAACGCACTCGTGCCGTCGTGGACGGCCTTCGCCAAGACCCAGCTGCTGGAGCGCTACTTCGCGCACCTCGTCGACTATTCGTTCACCGCGACCATGGAGGAGGCACTCGACGCAGTGGCGCGCGGTGAAGGTGAGGCGGAGAAGTGGCTCCACTCCTTCTACTTCGGCAACGGCACCGCCGGTCTCCGGGAACTGGTGTCGGAGGAGAACCTCGCCCAGATCAACATGAGCGAAGTCAACAAGGTCGTGATCGGCCACGACGACGCCGGTGGCGAGTACGTGGTGCGGGTGTGGAACACCGGCGAGTCGCTCCACCACGGTGACGAGAAGTGTCCGCTACCGGCGGACCTCCCACCGGACGAGTTGACCGTCGAGCGGTGCGCGGAGTTGATCGCCAAGGGCGCGGCCGGCCCGCGTGAACTCGGTGTCGATCCCGAGACCGGCCTGACCGTGCTCGCGCTGAACGGCCGGTTCGGGCCGTTCGTGCAACTCGGTGTGCTCGAAGACGGTTCGAAGTCGAAGGTCAAGCCGCCCCGGGCGTCGCTGTTCAAGAGCATGGATCCCGAGACCGTCGATCTCGAGACCGCGTTGCGCCTTCTTTCGCTGCCGCGCGTGGTGGGTGCCGACGCGGAGGGCAACGAGATCACCGCACAGAACGGCCGGTACGGGCCCTACCTCAAGAAGGGCACCGACAGCCGGAGCCTCGAATCCGAGGACCAGATCTTCACGTGCACGCTCGAGCAGGCCGAGGCGATCTTCGCCCAGCCGAAGCGGGGTCGCGGGCAGACGGCGAAGCCGCCGCTCGCCGAGCTGGGGGAGAGCCCCGACACCGGCAAGCCGATCCGCGTGCTCGACGGTCGGTTCGGGCCGTACGTGACGGACGGGGCGACCAACGCGACGATCCGGCGCGGCCTCGATCCGGAGACCATCACCTTCGAGGATGCCCTCGACCTGCTGCGCGAGCGCGCGGCCAAGGGCCCCGCCAAGAAGAAGACGACGAAGAAGACGACGAAGAAGGCCGCCAAGAAGCCGGCGAAGAAGACCACGAAGAAGAAGGCGACGACCAAGAAAGCCGCCACGGACCCGCTGACGGGCACGACGCGCGTGGTCAAGAAGGGGCAGAGCTCGGTCGCGAAGAAGGCCGCGGCGAAGAAGGCGGCCGTCGAGGCGCTCGGTAGCGGTGACGCCCCCTTCTGAGTCGGGCGGGTCATTGCCGGATCGCCGACCCGGCGCAGACCCCGCTCCGTTCATCCCCAGCGCAGGGGAGGAGACCCCGGTCCCACCGGAATCGTTCCGGCTGTTCGGGTCGAAGCCCTTCTTCAAGCTGTGGCTCGCCCAGGTGTTCTCGAGCCTCGGCGACTGGGTCGGGTTCGTCGCGATTCTCGGGATCACCAAGAATCTGACCAGCGGGAACGCGAGCTACGCGATCGCGATCAGTCTGGTCATGGTGGCCCGCATGCTGCCCGGCTTCTTCCTCGCCACGCTCGGCGGGGTGATCGTCGACCGGTTCGACCGGCGCAAGGTGATGGTGCTGTGCGACCTCGGGCGTGCCGGCCTCATCTGCACGTTGCCGTTCGTGGCGAGCCTCTGGCAGCTGGTGGTGGTGTCGTTCTTCATCGAGATCATGACCTTGCTCTGGGGCCCGGCCAAGGACGCGTCGGTGCCGCACTTCGTGCCCGAGGAGAACCTCGCGTCGGCGAACACGTTGTCGCTCGTCGCGTCCTACGGGACACTGCCGCTCGGCGCGGCGATCGCGGCCGCACTCGCAGTCGTCGCCACGTGGCTCGGCGGGTTCGATGCGCTGAGCTCACTCAAAGTCGACCGGGACGTCGTGTCGCTGTGGTTCGATGCGCTCACCTACGTGACGTCCGCGCTGATCGTGCTGCGACTCCCGATCCCGAAGCCGACGCGGCACGAGGGTCAGAAGATCGATCTCGCGTCGAGCGTGCGCGAGATCAAAGAGGGCATCGAGTACATGCGATCGGAGCCGTTCAGTCGGGCGGTGATCCTCGGCCTCGGCGGCGCCATCATCGGCGCCGGTGCGATCGTGCCGCTCGGCATCGTGTTCGCAACCGAGGTGCTCGGATCCAGCGCGCAGTACGGCGTGATGTTGCTCGCGCTCGGGATCGGGGCCGCCCTCGGGTTGTTCGGCATCCTCGCCTTCCAGAAGCGTCTCCCGAAAGCGCTGGTGTTCCAGTGGGCGTTGATCGGTAGCGGCGGGTTCCTCATCGTCGCGGTGTCGTTCAACGTCGCCGGGATCACCGCCCTGATGATCGCTGCGTTCGGTGCGTGCGCGGCCAGCGCATACGTCACCGGGTTCACCCTGATCCAGGAGACCGTGACCGACGAGTTGCGCGGGCGCACGTTCGCGACGATCTACGCCGTCATCCGGCTGTGCCTGCTGCTGTCACTCACCATCTCGCCGCTGATGTCCGGCCTGGTCGATTGGATCTTCTCCGAAGTCAACGGCTCGCAGCACATCCGCATCGGCGGATTCGCCTACTCGTTTCCCGGCGTGCGGGTGTCGCTGTGGGCCGGCGGCTGGTTGACGGTTGCGTCCGGCCTCTACGCCCGACGCCAGCTGTCCCGCTTCTCGTCAGGTCACCCCGCGATGTCGGGACTGAGGCCACCCGACGGAACCGCGGAAGCACCGAACGAATCCGAACGGCCGGCGCAGTCCGAGGACGAGCCCGATGCCGGAGCCGCATCGTGACCGGGCGCTTCGTCGTGGTCGAAGGCGGCGACGGTGCGGGCAAGTCGACGCAGCTCGCTCGGCTCGTCGCCGCGTTACGTGCGGACGGGCTCGAGGTCGTCGAGACCCGGGAGCCGGGTGGGACCGTGCTGGGCCGCGAGTTGCGGCGGCTCCTCCTCGATGGGGGCGACGTGGACCCGCGCGCCGAGGCGCTGTTGATGGCGGCCGATCGAGCCCAGCACGTCGCCGAGGTGATTCGACCGGCGCTCGATCGCGGAGCCTGGGTCGTGAGCGACCGCCACGTTCCGTCTTCCCTGGTGTACCAGGGGGTCGTGCGCGGGCTCGGGGTCGACGCCATTGCGGCGTTGTCGGCGTTCGCGATCGACGGGCTCGTCCCCGATCTCCTGGTCCTTCTCGACGTCGACGACGTGACCGCATCGGCGCGCCGCTCACCGGGCGCGGACCGGATGGAGCGCGAGGGGGAGGACTTTCATCGCGCGGTCCGGTCCGCCTACCGCGACCTGGCCGACCGGTTCGGCTGGAGCGTGGTGGACGCGACCGGGAGTGCCGACGACGTCGCCCGTCGGGTGTGGGCGCGGGTCGAGCCGCTGCTCGGAACGTGATCGCCGCGTCGTTCTAGGATCGCCACCATGTGGGAGACGGTCGTCGGGCAGGAGCGTGCGGTCGCGACCCTGCAGGGCGCGGTGTCCCGCCCGTCACATGCGTACCTCCTGGTGGGCACGCGCAGTTCGGGGGTCATCGAGGCCGCCCGTGCGTTCGCGGCGGATCTGATCGGCGCGGCGGACGACCGCA
This sequence comes from uncultured Bifidobacteriaceae bacterium, assembly GCA_964544295.1. GTDB lineage: Bacteria > Actinomycetota > Acidimicrobiia > IMCC26256 > JAENVU01 > JAENVU01. Next base: position 30,057 of record CAZJBJ010000019.1, on the reverse strand, counting down.
CCCGGTCGCTCATCGCCAAGGGTGCCCATCCTGACGTCGTCGAGTTCGAACCGACCACGGCGACCTACACCCTGGCGAACGAGATCCGCAGCCCGAGAAGCGGTGAGACCGCGCGGCGTGATGTGGAGCTGCCGCGCGTCCTGCCCGAGATCCACAAGGCGCCACTCGAAGGGGATCGCAAGGTCGTGGTGTTGTGCGACGTCGATCGGATGGAGCCGGTCGTCGCCAACGCGCTGCTGAAGAGCATCGAGGAGCCGCCGCCGCGCACGATCGTGATGTTGATCACGGACCGACCCGACAGCCTGCTCGCCACCATTCGGTCGCGGTGCCAGCGGGTCGACTTCGCCTACGCGCCCCCGCGTCGGACTCCGGCCGCGGAGATACTGCGGTCGGGCTTCGCCGGCGTCGTCGGTCGGATCGACGGTCGGGGCGCGACCACGGTGGCGTTGGTCGAAGAACTCGAAGCGGTACTCGACGCGGCCGGCGCCGCATCGGAAGCGGCCGCCGCGGAGGAGCTGGCGTCGCTCGATGCCGACATCGAGCGACGCGGATATCCGCCGCGGACGGCGACATCGTTGCGCCGCCGGTTGGCCGAGCGGCACAAACAGGAGCTGCGTCGCGCGAAGACCGATGCGTTGATCGAGGGCATCAGCGCCATGGAGGCGACCTATCTCGACGTCCTGACCGACGGTCCCGATGCACCGAGGGTCCAGCCTGCCCGTGCCGCCGAGGCGATCGACGCGTGTCGGGCCGCCCGGCAGGCCGACGAGTTCAACCCGAACGTCGGCACCCTGCTCCTCCGGCTCGTGTCCCACCTGCCGGCGGCCGCATAGCGCGGGTCTCGGCCGTCGGCGGTTTCGGTCCGAAGCCGGGGAACGCGCGGCCGGTACACTGCCGGACCCCGCCGGGATAGCTCAGTCGGTAGAGCAGCTCACTCGTAATGAGCAGGTCAGGAGTTCGAATCTCCTTCCCGGCTCCACACGTCGCTACGCACGAGACCTTGCCCGGTGCAGGTGATCGCGTGAGACTCAGGAATGCCTGACGATCAGACCGACGACGTTGTCCACGGCCACGTTGATGAGGGTTACGGGGCGGTCGCGGATGCTTTCCGTTCCAACCTGATCGATCGAAACGAAGTCGGTGCTGCGTGCGCCGTGTTTCGCGATGGTCGGGCGGTGGTTGACCTCTGGGGCGGATTCCGTGATGCGGCACGAACCTTGCCATGGGAGCGCGACACTCTCGTGCCGGTGTTCTCAACGACGAAGGGGATGGCCTCGATGGCCATGGCCGTCGCTCACAGTCGCGGTCTCTTTGAACTCGACGATCTTGTGACTCAACACTGGCCTGAGTTCGGCCAGAACGGCAAGGACGCGATCACGGTTCGCCAACTCCTCACCCACCAGGCAGGACTCGCCGTCATCGACACTCCGATCAGCCTCGAGCTTCTCGGCGAACCGGATGCCCTCGGCGAGGTGCTCGCGGCGCAGCCGCCGAAGTGGGAACCGGGGGAGTTCCACGGCTATCACGGCCAGTCGCTTGGTTGGTACGAGAGTCAGCTGCTTCGACGTTGCGATCCGCTTGACCGGACAATCGGCCGGTACTTCGCGGACGAAGTAGCGCGACCGCTCGGCGTTGAGTTCCACATCGGCCTTCCCGACGACGTGGGTGACGAGAGACTGGCTACGTTTCTGGGTGGGAGCCCGGCATCGGCGATTCTTCACCTCCACGAGATGCCGCCGCGGCTCGTGCTCGCGTTGCTGAATCCGTTCGGGCTTACCGGTCGCGTATTCAGGAATCCGAAGGCTCTCCTCAAAGCCTCCGATATCAATCGTCGAGATGTCCTCCGGATCGAACTTCCGTCCGTCAACGGCACTGGCACTGCGAGGGCAATCGCAAAGTCGTATGGCGTACTCGCGTCGGGTGGTGCCGAACTCGGAATGCGTCGCGACACGATTCGTGAGATTGAGGCCGCACCTCAGCCACCGCGTGGGGGCGCGAGCGACAAGGTGCTCAAGACTGAGACTGCGTACAGCTTTGGGTTCATGAAGCCGTTCCCGATGCTGCCCTTTGGATCGTCGGCGCGTGCCTTCGGCCACACCGGCACCGGGGGATCCTTCGGATACGCCGATCCGGATTACGCACTGGGCTACGCGTACGTCATGAACCGTGCGGACTTCGCGGTGCCCACCAGCCCGCGGGAGCTTGCGGTCCGGTGTGCAGTCGAGAAGGCGCTCGGTTGAGTTCCAAGATGGAATAGGTGCTCGCGCCTACAGGTGATAACTATGGGGCAAACGCTCGCGCGTGACCTGGGGTTTCGTCGGGTAGCGCAGCGTTCAGGCGGTGCTTGCTCGTAATGAGCAGGTCAGGAGTTCGAATCTCCTTCCCGGCTCCATCACGTCGCTGCGCACGGCGCGCCGAGGTCAGGTCCCCGGACCTCGTTCAATCGGACCAGCGCACGCGTCGGTCCGCGTAGCGAGGCGCTGTGCCCCCATGTCACGCGAGGCTGCGAGTTCTCCAGTCGCAGCGCAAGTGCGTGAAGCGCGGTCTGGGTCTCGATCCGCGCGAGTGCCGAACCAAGACAGAAGTGGATGCCTCCACCGAACCCGAGGTGAGGTGGTGCTGTCGGGCGGGTCAGGTCCAACCGGTCGGGGTGGGGGAAGACGCTCGGGTCCCGATTCGCCGCGGCGAAGAGTGCGAGCACGATCCGACCGCGCTCAATCTGCACGCCGCTGAGGTCCAGGTCGTCCAGCGCGACGCGTGGCGTGAATGCGACTGGACTTGTGTAGCGAAGGCATTCGTCGACGAGCCGGCTGTTCGCGTCCGGGTGGTTGTTGATCTCGTCGAGAACATCGGGATGGTCGAGGAGCGCGAGCGTGCTGAGCGATATGAGGTTCGCCGTCGTTTCGTGCCCGGCGATGAGCAGCATGATCCAGATAGCGGCGGCTTCGTCGTCATCGAGTTCACCGTCGTGGCGGGCCCGGGCGAGGGCCTCCATCAGGAGCGTGGGCGGCGCGCTCCCGGCAAGGCCGATGCGCTGCTTGGCGTAGCGCACGATCTTGACGCTTGATCGGATCGCGTGGATCGGCTTCGCTCGGCGGGTGGAGATGAGGCGGACTGCCCGGCCGATGTCGCGAATGTTCGCGGGCGGCGGTGCGTCGATAGCTTCGGTCAAGGTGCGAGACCAGCGCGCCAGTTGGGCCCGGTCCTCATCTGGTACGGCGAGCATCGTGCTGATCACGGCCAGCGGCAGCTCATGGCTGTAGTCCGCGACGAGGTCGATCTCGGTCGAGTCGGGTGGGAGCAGTCGTTCGGAGCAGCTCGCGATCGTGTCGGTCCACTCGGCGGTGGCGGCGGGCAGAAACAGTGGCGCGACGACGCGCCGGAGACGGGTGTGGTCGGGTGGATCGAGGAGCAGTGGCATCCGGAACAGCGTGCGCGCCGGTCCGAACGGCACGTTCGGCTGCGGTGGCTTACCGAACCGAGGGTCCTTGACAATGGTGGCGACGTCGCTATGTCGCGCGAACGCAAGTTCACCGGTGGGAAGCTCGACTGCTGTGCCCGGTCGTATCGCTTCGTACAAGGGATACGGGTTGGCGACGTGAACAGGGTCGGCGAGCTGGCGCATGAGGTCGAACGGCTTTGGCTGGACCCTGCTGCCTGTCACTTGACTCCAGCTTGTGCGTGGTGTCGGCCCGTCGAGCCTAAGCCGATTCCATGACCCCCGCTCCAGGAGATGAGTGTGGGTCCTACGCTCGGGCTTGTCCTGGGGTCTTCTCGAGTAGCACCGCGTTCAGGCGGTGCTTGCTCGTCATGCGCAGGTCAGGAGTTCGAATCTCCTTCCCGGCTCCAATCACGTCGGCATCTGCCGAGGCACCGTGCTCCGGCGGTGTCACCGCTACCGTTTGGTACCGGGAGCCTCCCCACGTGCTCACACAGGGGATCCTCCAGCTTGGGTGACGTCCTTCTTCTCGGAGGAACTGACGGGGTATGGAATACGTCGAGGTGGATGGACTCCGGGTCGCCTTCGACCGGGCCGGTTCGGGTCCCGCCTTGCTACTGCTTCACGGGGCGGCTTGTGACAGCCGCGTGTGGCGTACCGAACTCGAGGCGTTCTCGTTCGACTACACGGTCATCGCGTGGGACGCACCCGGATGTGGTGCCTCCGATGATCCCCCCGAAAGCTTCCGGCTCGGCGATTACGCGCGATGCCTTTCCGGGTTCATCGAAGTGCTCGGCCTCCACAGGCCTCATCTCCTCGGGCACTCGTGGGGTTCGGGTCTTGCACTCGCGCTGTCTCTCCAGGGACCGACGATGCCGTCGTCGTTGGTTCTTGCCGGTGGGTATGCGGGCTGGGCCGGGTCGCTCTCTTCACGCGAAGTGGCGCAACGCCTCGAGTTCGCGCTTGGGATGGCGGATCTCGCTGAAGGTGAGTTCGATCCGAGCTCGATGCCTGGACTCTTCTCCGAGCGGATGCCGGCTCACCGGGCTCGTGAGCTCGCGGAGATCATGCGCGATATCCACCCTGCCAGTGTCCGCACGATGGCGCGTGCCTTCGCGGAAGCGGATCTGCGGGACGGGCTCGCGACGATCGATATCCCGACGCTGGTCCTCTGTGGCGGTGCTGACGAGCGATCCCCACGAATCGTTTCTGAGGCGCTTCACGCCGCCATTGCCGGATCCACCTTCGTCGTGCTTCCAGAGCTCGGACACGAGATGTTTCTCGAAGCGCCTGGCACCTGCCACGATGCTGTTCATTCGTTTCTTCGGTCGCTTGGTGCGTGAACCTGAGATTGCACGAACACTGGATTGGCGCAAGGTCATACCGATGCCATCAGCGCGGCGGTTTCGCGCCTCACCGGTCCGCACGATCCTGTTCGAGATACCGAGAAGTTCAATACCGGTTTCGTCACCCTGCCACCAGGCGCATCTTCACTGTCGACTCCACCTGGCTCCGTCTGCTGCCTCGCCGCGGCAACGAGCACCCGGCGTCGCCGGGAATGGGTCATGATGCGCGGATGACGGATAACCCTTCTGGCCCGGTGTTCTCGGCCGCGGTCGCCGAGATGTACGACGAACTTCTCGTCCCGATGTTGTTCGAGCCCTACGCGGCGTCGTTGTGCGCCTGCCTCGACGAGCTCATCGACGGGTCGGTGCTCGAGATCGCGGCAGGAACGGGCGCGGTGACGCGCGTGATGGCGAACGAGTTACCCACGGCGGTTGACATCACCGCGACCGACCTGAGTTCGGACATGGTGGAGCGCGCCGTCCGCGTGGGAAGCGCGCGCCCGGTCACCTGGGAGAGCGCGGATGTGATGGAACTCCCGTTCGACGACGCAAGTTTCGACGCGGTGGTCTGCCAGTTCGGGGTGATGTTCTTCGATCCGAAGCCGAGGGCTTTCACCGAGATCCGGCGTGTGTTGCGGCCCGGCGGAGTGTTCGCGTTCCTGGTCTGGGACGGTATGGACGACAACGAGTTCGCCGACGTGGTGGTGCGGGCCTTGGCGCCGATGTTTCCCGACGATCCGCTGACCTTCGTCGAACGGATCCCGCACGGGTACCACGATCCCGAGACGATTCGGGCCGACCTGCGCGCCGGCGGGTTCATGGCGGAACCGACGATCGAGCGGATCGAACTCACGAGTCGAGCCAAGTCCGCGTCCGATGTCGCCACCGCGTACTGCCTCGGTACCCCGATGCGCGGCGAGCTCGAGCGACTGCGTCCCGGTTGCGCCGCGGACGCGATGAGGCTCGCAACCGCCGCCGTGGAGGATCGATTCGGCGCGACGGACCTGGAAGGTCGGATGAGCGCCCAACTCGTGAGCGTGACGCGGCCATAGTGGAGAGTTCCGAGATCTTCGTCGGCCTCGGGCTGCTCCTGGCGCTCGGCGTCGGTTGCCAGGTCATCGCGCACCGGATGCGGTTGCCGGCGATCGTCCTGCTGCTGCCGGTGGGTTTCGCAGTCGGTCAACTCACCGACGCAGTCGACCCGCGGCAGCTCTTCGGTGTGTCGTTCGCGCCCTTGGTGAGCCTTGCGGTCGCAGTCATCCTCTTCGAGGGCGGACTCAACCTCAAGATCCGTGATCTCGAGGGTCACAGCCAGCGCGTCGTGCGCCGCCTCGTCATGCGGGGCGTGCTCATCACGTGGTGCGCCGCGACGCTCGCGTCCCTTGCGTTGTTCTCGATGTCGACCGGTGCTGCGGTGATGCTCGGGGCGATCCTGATCGTCTCGGGCCCGACGGTCGTCGGCCCGATCCTGCGGATCGCGCAGCCCGGTCGCCGGCTCACCGCGATCCTGGAGTGGGAGAGCGCGACGATCGACCCCATCGGCGCGATCATCGCCGCGCTGGTCTTCCAGGCGCTCCGGCACGAGGTCGGCCTGCGGCCGGGCCGGGAGTTGCTGGAGTTCGCGGGGAGCGTCGGCTTCGGCGTTCTGGTCGGCATCGTCGGCACGGCGCTGTTGTGGCTCGTCGTCGAACGACTCGGGCTCGCGGGGGCGTTGGCGACCGAAGCCACCATCGCGCTGGTGATCGCGATGGCCGCGTTCGCCAACGCCGTCCTCGACGACACCGGGCTCATCGCCGCGATCACCATGGGGATCGCGCTCGCCAATCTGCCCGGGGTCCGATCGCCCGAGGACCGTCCGTTCTTCGGCACGCTGGTGGAGCTGATGATCGGAGTGTTGTTCATCGCCATCTCGGCGACCGTGACGATGGCCGAGATCTCCGACGTCCTGCTGCCGTCGCTGGCGTTGATCGCCATCCTCGTGCTCGTCGTGCGGCCGTTGGTGACCCTGGCTGCGACCGTCGGCACCGACCTGACCCGCGAGGAGCGGGCGTTCATCGCGCTGATCGACCCGCGCGGCATCGTCGCGGCGTCGACCGCGGCCACGTTCGCCGCGCCGCTCGCCGCGGCCAAGGTGCGCGGCGCCGAGGTGTTGCTGCCGGCAACCTTCCTCGCCATCGTCGGGACGGTCACGGTCGCGGGTCTGCTCGCGGTACCGGTCAAGCGCGCGCTCCGCCTCGACGCGGTCGGTCTCGATGCCGGTCCGGACGAACCCGACCGACCACCCCCGTCGTTCGCGGAGTAGCTCAGGCGGTTGCAGGTCCCGTGGCGGGTGTGGTCGTCCCGCCATGGTCGGAGCTGCGCAGGAGTTCACGCGCCGCCGCCAGGCGCATGACCCCGAGAAGTGCCAGCAACACAACCCCCGCGATCACACAGAGGTCGGCGACGTTCACGATCGCCCACGGTGTGTGGATGAAGTCGCGCACGGTGCCGGCGTGTGCCCGATCCAGCGTGTTGCCGAGACCTCCGCCGATGACCAACGCCGGGATCCAGGCCGGGATGCGCAGTCGCACCGCGATCGGGATGACGACGGCGGCGAAGCAGGCCAGAACGAGGAGGGTGGCCACGATCAGGGCGGTGGCCGATCCCTCGACCACGCCGAGCGCCGCCGCGGGATTGCGGGCGAGGTCGACCGCACCGTCCTGGGCACGTTCGGCCCACGCCTTCGTGGCCTGGTCGGCCACCAAGACCGCGACGGTGACGACGGCGGCCGTCGACCAGGTGGCGGTGACCGCCGGCCGTCGGGGAGGCGCTTCGGGCGCGTGAGCGTCGATGATCTGGTCTCGACCAGTCGCACGGGCAACTGGAGACCGGAATCAGGATGGCGCCGAGTGATCCGGGCGATCCGACTCGATCAGCGAGTACACGACGGCGTCCTGTACGTCGTCGTGGACCCGCAGGCGCCGACGGAGGACACCCTCGCGCTGGGCGCCCAGGCGACGGGCGACACCCTGACTCGGCAGGTTGGTGACCGCGGCGAGGATCTCGATGCGAGCGAGCCCGAGCTCGGAGAATCCGAGATCGGCGACGAGTCGGGCCGCCCGGGTCATGAAGCCGCACCCGGTGGAGCGGGTGTGCAGCCAGTAGCCGAGATTCGCCCAGCGGTTGAGTCGGTCGATCGTGTTGAGACCGACGGTGCCGAGGAACCGACCGTGCTCCAGTTCGCGGGCGACGAACTGATACTCGATGTCGTCGGCGAACGCTCGTGCCGCGCGGCGCACCCATTCCGCGGCCTCGATGTCGCTGTAGCCGGGGTGGGCCCAGGCCATCCAGGGGAGGAGCTCCGGCAGGGACTCCTGCACTGCATGGTGCAGATCCGACACGTCGGACCGGCGAGGCGCCCGGAGCTCGACCACACCGTCACTGAGCCGGATCCCTCGGGCCATCGGTTGATTCTTCCCGATGGGACGTGTCCCGCGGGTGCGAATGAGGAAACATGGTCGGATGCGGCGGTTGATCGGACCCTTGGTGACGTGCGCGCTCGTCGTCGGCACCCTGGCTGCGATCGCGGGCCCGGCCCCTGCTTCGGCGGCCGCACCGCCGCGACCGGTCGGGATTCCCTACTGGCGAGGCTGGGACATCGCCCGCGCGGTGGCGGTGGCGCCCGACGGAACGAGCGGCATGGTGCTCGACGGTTTCGGGGGTCTGCATCCGTTCGGGATCGGTGGTCGCCCGGCCCCGCCCACCCCGCGGACCGATGCCTACTGGCCGGGCTGGGACATCGCACGCGGCGTCGCGCTGCGCAGTGCGACCAGCGGGTACGTCCTCGACGGGTTCGGCGGGGTGCATCCGTTCGGCGGCGCGCCGGCCGTGAATCGGTCGGCTCCGGCGCCGTATCTCCCCGGTGCCGATTGGGCCCGCGGCATCACGCTCACCGCGTTGGGGACCGGCGCCTACGTGGTCGGACGGACCGGTGGACTGTCGGCGTTCGGCATCGGTGCCGGTGCCGCGCCGGAGGATCTGCCGTTCCCGGTTTCGCTCTCCATCCCGATCGCGGCCGACGTCGCGATGCTCACCGACGACAGCGGCGCGCTCGTCCTCGACGGGATCGGCGGACTGCATCGCGTCGGGGTCCCGAGTGCCGTCCCGGTCGGCCCGTTGCCGTACTGGCCCGGCTGGGACATCGCCCGCGGCGTCGCGCTCCTGCCCGATCGCAGCGGCGGGTTCGTCCTCGACGGGTTCGGCGGCCTGCATCCGATCGCCCTCGGAGACGGTGACCCCCAACTCAATCAGTCCGTGTTCCTCGCCGGACTCGCCAACCCGTGGGATCTGGGATTCACTCCGGACGGTTGGGTGGTGCTGACCGAGCGTCCGATCGGTATCTCGGCCGTGCGCGTCGACGGCTCGGGACGACGGCGGTTGCTCACCCCGCCGGACCTGCTCGTCGCGTCCGAGGCCGGGGCGATGGGGCTCGCCGTCGACCCGGACTTCGCGACGAATCGCCGCGTCTACGTGTGCTTCGGATCTCGCGCCGCCGGGCGCGCGGACGACGTGCGGTTGGTGCGCTTCCGCGTGAACGACGACTGGTCGGGGCTCAGCCAACGGGCCGACCTGGTGACCGGTCTGCCGATCAATCCGGTCGGCCAGCTCGGACGCCACTCCGGGTGCCGGCCGCGCTTCGGCCCCGACGGCTACCTCTGGGTCGGGACGGGGGACGCGGCCGTCGGCACCGTCCCCCAGGATCTGCATTCGCTGGGAGGCAAGATCCTGCGGGTGGACACGAACGGCGCCGCGGCACGGGACAACCCGTTCTACTTCGTGTTCGGTGATCCCCGGATCTACAGCTTCGGCCACCGCAACGTGCAGGGGCTGGCGTTCGCCCCCGATCGGCCCGATTGGATCGGGCTCTCGGTCGAACACGGCCCCGACGTCGACGACGAGGTCAATCGCCTGGTTCCCGGCAACTTCGGATGGGATCCGGTCCCGGGCTACAACGAGTCGGTGCCGATGACGGACCTGTTCCGGCACCCCGACGCGGTGTCGGCGGTGTGGTCGTCCGGGAATCCGACGATCGCGCCGGCCGGGGCGACGTTCCTGACCGGCGGGCAGTGGCGCACCTGGCAGCACTCGATGGCCGTTGCCGTGTTGAAGGGTTCACACCTGCGGATCTTCCTCGTCCGTCCGGACGGGTCGATCCGCGCGACCCTGATCCGGATGTACGCCGGCGTCCGGCTGCGCACGCCGGTCGAAGGCCCCGACGGGAATCTCTACGTCACGACCGACAACCGCCCGGGTGGTGACATGATCTACCGGATCGTGCCGAGCTAGCCGTTCCATTTCGTCCGACCCGACTGGGTAGTGTCCGCTCGTGGCCGACCAGGCAGATTTCGCCGAACTCGCGATGCCGTTCATGTCGGGCCTCTACGCGGCGGCGTTGCGGATGACCCGCAACCCGAGCGACGCCGAGGATCTCGTCCAGGAGACCTACCTCCGGGCCTACCGGGGCTTCGGCGGGTTCAAGGAGGGCACGAACCTCAAAGCCTGGCTCTACAAGATCCTGACCAACACCTTCATCAACATCTACCGGGCGAAGAAGCGCCGGCCCCAGCAGGAGACGCTCGACGACGTCGAGGACTTCTACCTGTATCGGCGCATCGGCGGCCTCGAGGCGGTCGATGCCGACAAGGGGCCCGAGAACGAGGTCCTGGACTCGATCCCGGAGGAGTCCATCAAGGCGGCGTTGGAGGACCTTCCCGAGCAGTTCAGGTTGGCGGTCATGCTGGCCGATGTCGAGGGCTTCTCCTACAAGGAGATCGCCGAGATCATGGACGTCCCGATCGGAACGGTGATGAGTCGCCTGCACCGGGGAAGAAAGCAGCTGCAACGGCGGTTGTGGGATCTCGCGATCGAACGTGGGCTGGTACCAAGCGGGTCGACGCCCGCCGGAGACTAGGAAACCGAATCGAGACGATGGACTGCGACGGCGCGATACACCGGGTGTACCACTACCTCGATGGCGAACTGACCGTGTGGAAGCGGCGGGCGATCAAGCGCCATCTCGACGCTTGTCCCCCCTGTGCCGACGGCTTCGACTTCGAGATCGAGATCCGGCGCGTGGTCGCGGTGTCCTGCACGGAAGAGGCGCCCGCCGACCTCCGCCACCGAATCGGTCGGGCGCTGGGGCTCGAGTAACCCCTCGGACCTTCCTCGGCGCAGGAGTTGCCGATGCGGCCCGGCGTCCCTCTACGATGACGAGGCCCGTTGAACCCAGGAGTCTGTTCGTGTCGAAGCTGAACCTCTCGATCCGCCACTTCGCCCTGCTGGCGACGCTGACCGTGGTCGCGACCGGATGTGGCAAGGACGAGGCGCTGCCCTGGCACTACTGGATCGCGCCGGTGCTCATGTTGAGCGCCCTCGGATTGGTGCTGCTGGCGATGCCCGCGGCGTACTACCTCAAGGTGTGGCGGCTCAAGCACCGAGGTCGCTGAGCGGTATGGCCCTACCGGCCCGGGACTTCGCAGGCCCCGAGCCGATCGATTGGCGGTTGGCGCAACGGATCGCCCGCAGCGTCGCCGGCCGCGACCACTTCGCCGACTCCTATCTCGCGGCGTCGCTGACGCCCGACTTCGCGGCGGCGACGGCCGAGGCCGAGTCGGCGGTTGCGGACTACACCGGGCTCCGGGCCCCTGATCGGGCGACGGCCGAAGTGGTCGACCGGGCCGGGTGGGTCAACGCCAACGTCCGGTCGATGCAGCGCATGTTGGCGCCGCTGACCGATCGGGTCGCCGAACGCATGGCCAAGAGTCCGTTCGCTCCCGTCGGTCGTCGGGTGGCCGGCACCGAACTCGGTGTCCTGCTCGGCTACATCGCGCAACGGGTGCTCGGTCAGTACGACCTCCTCGTGCCGGACGAGGACGGCGCGCCGACGGACGACCGCGTCTACTACGTGGGCGCGAACGTCCTCGGTCTGGAGAAGCGGTTCGCGTTCCGGCCGCGCGACTTCCGGCTCTGGATCGCACTGCACGAGGTGACCCACCGCGCCCAGTTCACCGGGGTTCCCTGGCTGCGCGACTACTTCCTCGCCCAGGTCCACGAGTTGATGATCGGCATCGAGCCGGATCCCGGCATCGTGTTCGCGGCGATCGGGCGAGCCGCCGACGCGATCCGCGCCGGGAAGAACCCCATGGACGAGCGGGGGCTGATGGGGCTGTTCGCGAATGACGAGCAACGGGCCGCGATGGATCGGATGCAGGCCTTGATGTCGCTGCTCGAGGGGCACGGCAACGCGGTGATGAACCATCTGGGCGAGCAGATGCTCGACGGACAGGGACGCATGGCCACGGTGCTCTCGGCTCGTCGGAACGTGCGCGGGCCGACGGCGCTGTTCCACAAGGTGATCGGGCTCGACATGAAGATGCGCCAGTACGAGGTCGGCGAGGCGTTCGTGGAGGGCGTCGCCCGGGAAGCCGGCTTCCGAGCCCTGGACGCCGCCTGGGCGGCTCCCGAATCGTTGCCGACGCTCGCGGAACTGGTCGACCCGGTCGCCTGGCTCGATCGGGTCCGTTCCGTCGCTGTGCGGTGAACGAGGTCCGACTCATCCCCGATTTCTCTGGCGTCACGGGCCCGACGGTCGTCGCGTGCTCCGGCGGACCCGATTCGGTCGCCCTGCTCGTCCTCGCCGCCGAGGCCGGGTTGCGGCCGACCGCGGTGTACGTCGACCACCGGATCCGGGCCGATTGCCGGGCCGACGTCGCCGCGGTCCATGCCGCGGCCGATCGGCTCGGAGTGCCGACGCGAGTGGTGGTGACCGAGGTCGGCGAGGGTCCGAACCTCGAAGCGCGGGCGCGCGCCGCTCGCTACGCCGCGCTCCGTACCGTCGCCACCGAACTCGGCGTTGGCACGATGCTGGTCGGGCACACCGCCGACGATCAGGCCGAGACGGTGCTCCTCAACCTGATGCGCGGATCGACCAGCGCGGGACTGGCCGGTATGGCGCGGGTGCGCGACGACATCGTGCGTCCGTTGCTCCACGAACGCCGGGCGACGGTGCGCGCCTTCGTCGCTGATCGCGGGTTCGATGTCGTCACCGATCCGATGAACGCCGACCGGCGGTTCCGGCGCGTATGGATCCGCGAGGACGTTCTGCCGATGTTGTCCGATGGCGCGGGCCGGGACCTGGTGCCGATCCTCGTGCGTCAGGCCGAGCTGCTGCGCCACGAGTCGGATCTGCTCGACGAGCTCGGTGCGGAGGTCCTCGTCGCGGCCACGGACGGCGACGCGTTGCTCACTGATGCGCTGCGGCGCGCTCCGGTCGTCCTCGCTCGGCGGGCGCTCCGTCAGTGGCTCGGGTCTCCGCCGCCGTCGGCCGACGACGTGGAGCGGGTTCTGGCCGTCGTACGCGGCGAGTGTGTCGCAACCGAGTTGGTCGGCCGGCGGCGCGTTCGCCGGTCGGGTGGTCGGCTCCTGCGCTCGACCGACGAGCAACTACCGTGATCCCCATGCTCGATCCTCATCTCGGCGAGACCGTCGTGTCGGCCGAGGCGCTGCAGGTGCGGATCGCAGAACTCGGCGCGCAGATCACCGCCGACTACGCGGGCCGTCCGCCACTGCTCGTCGGGATCCTCAAGGGTGCGTTCATGTTCATGAGCCACCTGGCACGCGCCATCGACCTCCCGGTCGAGTTCGACTTCATGGCCGTCTCGTCCTACGGGTCCGCGACCCGGTCCTCGGGGGTGGTGCGCATCATCAAGGACCTCGACCTCGACCTCCACGATCGCCACGTCCTGATCGTCGAGGACATCGTCGACTCCGGTCTGACCCAGGGCTACCTCCGCCGGACGTTGTTGGCCCGGGATCCGGCCTCACTCGAGGTGTGCACCCTGCTCCTCAAGGAGGGGCTGCAGAAGACCGATCCCGACCTGAAGTACGTCGGGTTCACGATTCCGCCCCGGTTCGTCATCGGCTACGGCCTCGACGTCGCCGAGCGGTACCGGAACCTCGACCACATCGTCGAGTACCTGCCCTAGATCCGGGACCCCGGCCCTCCCCATTTCCGGACATTTGGGGTAATCAGTACGAACGCACTAGCCTCCGGAATCCCTGGGGAGGCTGGTCATGAAGGTGTCACGACGTATCGGCGCGCTGGTGGTTCTCGCGGTGGTGGCCGTTGCCCTCGCGATCTGGTGGCCGCGGTCGGATCCGCCGCCGCGGCTCGATTTGACCGAGTTCAACCGGGAACTGACTGCCGGCAACGTCGAGCGGGTCACGCTGCTCGACCGCGATCACGAACTCCGAGCAGCACTCGCGGACGGCCGCACCGTCGCCGTGCGGTTCCCCGAGCAGTCGACCGACGACGTCACCACCGCGGTCACCGCGGCGGGAGTGTCGTCGTTCACGGTCGATCCCCAGCGCGACAACGCGGTCGTCTCGGCGGTGCTGGGACTCCTGCCGTTCGTCCTGATCCTCGGCGTGTTGCTCCTCGTGCTCCGCCAGGCGCAGGGTGGGGGCCGCGCCGGGCTCCTCGGACTGTCGGGCAAGGGTAAACCACTCCAGGATCGACCGACGGTGACCTTCGCCGACGTCGCGGGGTGTCCCGAAGCCGTCGAGGAACTCACCGAGATCCGCGACTTCCTCACCGATCCCAGCCGGTTCGAGACGATGGGCGCGCGGATTCCGAAGGGCGTCCTGCTGTTCGGTCCGCCGGGCACCGGCAAGACCCTCCTGGCCCGTGCCGTCGCCGGCGAGGCCGGGGTGCCGTTCTTCTCCTTGTCGGGGTCGGACTTCGTGGAGATGTTCGTCGGCGTCGGCGCCTCCCGGGTGCGCAAGTTGTTCGAGCAGGCGAAGGCAGCCGCCCCGGCGATCGTCTTCATCGACGAACTCGACGCCGTCGGCCGCCAGCGCGGCGCCGGGGTGGGCGGCGGTCACGACGAACGCGAACAGACGCTCAACCAGATGCTGGTCGAGATGGACGGATTCGACGCGACCTCGGGAGTGATCGTGCTCGCGTCGACCAACCGTCCGGACATCCTCGACCCGGCACTCCTCCGCCCTGGCCGCTTCGACCGTCAGATCGTGATCGACCGGCCGGACCTCGATGGTCGGCTCGCGATCCTGCGGGTGTACGCCCGGCGGGTCGTGCTCGCGGCGGACGTCGACCTCGAAGTCCTCGCTCGGCGTACCGCGGGATTCACCGGTGCCGACCTCGAGAACCTGGTCAACGAGGCTGCGCTCCTCGCGACCCGGGGTGCCGGCGCGGAGATCTCCGCGCACCATCTCGAGGAGTCGATCGATCGGGTCGTGGGCGGGCCGGAACGCCGGAGCCGGATCCTGTCCGACGCGGAGCGGCGGGTCATCGCGTACCACGAAGGCGGTCACGCCCTGGTCGGGCACGCGCTTCCGGCGACCGATCCCGTGCACCGGGTGACGATCATCCCTCGGGGTCGCAGCCTGGGCAGCACGTTGTCGCTCCCGACCGAGGATCGATTCCTGGTGCGGCGCAGCGAGCTGATGGCGCAGCTCGCCATGCTGCTCGGCGGCCGGGCGGCCGAGGAACTGGTCTTCGCCGATCCCACCACGGGGGCGCAGGACGACATCGCCCGGGCGACGACCATCGCGCGGCAGATGGTGACCGAGTTCGGCATGAGCGAGGAGCTCGGCCCGATTCGCTTCGGAGAACCCGACGGCGAGGTGTTCCTCGGACGTGACATCTCGAAGCGGCCGGACTACTCCGACGTCGTCGCCGCCAAGATCGACGACGAGGTGCACGCGCTGGTGGGCCAGGCCCATCAGGTCGCGCGTGGGCTATTGAGCCGGCACCGGGCGGCGCTCGACCGCTTGGTGGCTGGGTTGTTGGAGCGGGAAACCTTGCAGGCGGACGAGGTCGAGCAGATCCTGAGCGACGTGAGGCGCGATGATGCGCCGGAGCTGGGGAGTGCCCGACCGTCGGCACTCGGCACCAGCAACCGTTCGTCGCTCGGGAGGATCGTGTGAGTCAGGCCGCAGAGACCGGAACCGTCGATCTCGATCGCATCGCCCGGGCCGTACGGGAAATCCTGATCGCCGTCGGCGAGGATCCCGAACGCGACGGCCTGCGCAAGACGCCTGATCGCGTCGCGCGCATGTACGAGGAGATCTTCGCCGGCTTGCGGGAGGATCCGGGGCACCATCTCACGGTCACGTTCGAGGCCGGCCACGACGAGATGGTCATGGTCCGCGACATCCCGCTCTACTCCGCGTGCGAGCACCACCTGGTGCCGTTCCACGGCGTGGCGCACGTCGCCTACATCCCGGGCGACGACGGGCGGATCACCGGCCTCTCGAAGTTGGCGCGTCTCGTCGAGGGCTACGCACGTCGCCCCCAGGTCCAGGAGCGGCTGACCTGCCAGGTCGCCGACGCCATGATGGAGACCCTGAACCCCAAGGGAGTGTTCGTCGTCATCGAATGCGAACATCTCTGCATGTCGATGCGGGGGGTCCGCAAGCCCGGAAGCCTCACGGTGACCTCGGCGGTGCGGGGAATTTTCAAGGCGAATCCGGCCACCCGGGCCGAAGCAATGGGCCTGATCGGCCCGCCCCGCTCTCGGGGTTGAGCGCCGCCGGCCCTGTACGCTCACGGGCTGATGTTCCGGTGGGCGACGATCTCGGGACCGGTCATGGGCGTGGTCAACGTCACGCCGGATTCCTTCTCCGACGGCGGTCGCTATCTCGCGCCCGACGCGGCGATCGCCCACGGGATCGAACTCGCGACGGCCGGTGCCGCGGTCATCGACGTCGGTGGTGAGTCCACCCGGCCGGGTGCCGAACCCGTCGACGCGCAGTCCGAACGGGCCCGGGTCGTGCCCGTCGTCGCCGGGCTCGCGGCGGCCACGGACGTTCCCATCAGTATCGACACGACCAAGGCGTCGGTCGCGGCTGCCGCGATCGCGGCGGGGGCGAGTGTCGTCAATGACGTCTCGGCCGGCACCGCCGATCCCGACATGCTGGCGGTCGTGGCCGACGCCGGGGTCGGGTTCGTGGCGATGCACATGCGGGGCGAGCCGCGCACGATGCAGCACGACCCGCAGTACGCCGACGTGGTCAGCGAGGTCGTCGCCGACCTCCGCGTCCGGATCGATGCCGCCCGGGATGCGGGAATCGCCGACGACGCGCTGATGGCCGATCCCGGCATCGGATTCGGCAAGACGCTCGATCACAATCTGGCGTTGCTCGCCCACCTGCCGGAACTCATTGCCGGCGTGGGGGTGCCGGTGCTGGTCGGGACGTCCCGCAAGTCCTTCCTCGGCCGGTTGACCGATGTCGACGAGCCGGCGGCGCGCGATGACGCGACGTTGGCCACGGTCGTCTGGGCGCTCGAACGCGGCGTGACGATGGTGCGGGTGCACGATGTGGTGGGCGCAGTGCAGGTAGCAGCAGTACTCGGAGCATTGGCGCGCGCCACGGTCGCGCGCCGGGAAGTGGTGGAGTCACGATGACGACGTTGCGAGGCCGATGGGCCCAGGGCCTCGAGCCGCGGATGTTCTGCTGGATCGTCAAGGATCGGCTGGCCGCGTCCGAGCGACCCGGTGGTTTCGCCCGGAACCACCGCAAGATCCGCCGCCAGGAGGAGCTGATCTGGTTGGCCCAGAACGGGTTCACCCGGGTCATCTCACTGCTCGATTCGCCGCATAACCTCCACGCCTACGGCGAGGCCGGCATCGCGTGCGAACACGTGCCACTCGGTCGCCACGACGAACTCGCCGACCGGCTCCCGTACATCTACGAGTCCTTGGCGCGTCGCCTCGACGTGCCGACGGAGCGGATCCTGCTCCACCACGAGGAGTTCGGCGACCGGTTGATCGGCATCCTCGCCGGCTACCTCCTGTACTCCGGTCTGGTGGACGAGGGCCCGCACGCGACGCTGTTGATCGAACGTCTGACCAACCGCGAGCTGGGTGCGGTCGGGCGCGAGATCGTCGCGATCACGGTGTCGGACAACATCGTCCGATCCGGAGCGGCGCGCCCTTCGGGGTCGTGATGGGAACGATCCTGGTCGCCGGCATCGAGGCGCTCGGCGTGCACGGCGTGCTCGCGGAAGAGCAGACGCGTGCGCAGCCGTTCGGTGTCGATCTCGAGCTGGAGGTCGACCTCACCGCGGCGGCGACGTCGGACGCGCTGGCCGACACGATCGACTACGGCGCGGTCATCGACGCGACCGTACGGGTCGTGGAGACCGAGCGGTTCCAGTTGCTCGAACGACTCGCCGCGCGCATCGCCGAGGTCTGTCGCGAAGACGCGCGCGTGATCCGGGTGACCGTGACGGTGCGCAAACTCCGCCCGCCGGTGCCGGCCTCGGTCGAGCACGTCGGGGTGCGGCTGTCGGTGTGACACGCGCGTACCTCGGCATCGGGTCCAATCTGGGCGATCGCCGCGCCGAGTTGCAGCGGGCGGTGGACGGGCTGGCCGCCGCGGGCGGCGTGGTCGTGGTCGCGGTGTCACCGGTGTACGAGACCGACCCGGTCGGCGGCCCGGTGCAGGACGATTTCCTCAACGCGGTCGTCGCCGTCGACACCGACCTCGCGCCGCACGACCTGCTCGCGGTCGGTGCCGCCATCGAGGCCGAGGCCCATCGAGTGCGGGAGGTGCGCTGGGGTCCGCGCACGTTGGACGTCGACATTCTGCTGATGGGGGACCTGACGGTCGACGACTCCGACCTGACGATTCCGCACCCGCGCCTGTTCGAGCGTGGCTTCGTGCTCGCACCGCTCCACGACGTGGCGCCGGAGTTGGTCGACCGACCGGCCGAGGGCTGGCCGGGGGTGCGTCGAGCCGATGCCACGCTGACGGTCCCGGCGCCGTGAGTCGGGCCGCCCGCACCCTCGGCTTGGTGGGACCGGGGCGCGCCGGGACCTCGGTCGTCGCGGCGCTGGTCGCCGCGGGCTGGACGGTGGGTGCCGTCGCCGGACGCGACCCCGATCGTGCATCGGTGCAGACCGCGGCGCAGCAGTGGGGTGCCGCGACGACAGGAGTCGAAGGTGTCGCCGATGATGTCGACCTCGTGATCGTCGCGACCCCCGACGCCGAGATCACCGCCGTCGCCGAACGGCTCGCGTCGGCGGTGACGTCGGCGACCCTGGTGATCCACCTCTCGGGGGCCCGGGGGCTCGACGCGCTCGACTCGCTGCCGGGCCGCACCGGCGCGTTGCATCCGTTACAGACCTTCCCCGACCGGTTCAACGCGCGGATGGTGGCCGGATCGTGGTGTGCGGTGGCGGGCGATCCGGCGGTGGAGGCACTCGCCCGGGAGTTGGGGATGACCCCGTTCGCCGTGCCCGACGCGGACCGGGCCCGGTATCACGCGGCCGCATGCGTCGCCAGCAACCACCTCGTCGCGCTGATGGCACAGGTCGAGGCGATCGGCGTGGCGCCGCGCGAGGCGTTCGGACCACTGGTCCGGGCGACCGTCGAGCACGTGATCGGGACGGGGCCGGCGGCGGCCCTCACCGGCCCGGTGGCGCGGGGCGACATCGACACCGTGCGCGGGCATCTGGGGGCCATCCCACCCGCGGAGCGCGAGGCGTACGTTGCGCTCGCCCGGCGCGCCGCGGTGTTGGCCGGCCGGGCCGCCGAGTGGGAGGACGTGCTGCGATGAGAATCGTCGAAACCGTCGCCGACCTCCGCCGAGTATGTGACGAGGCCAGAACCGCAGGTCGGCGCGTCGGGTTCGTGCCGACCATGGGCTTCTTCCACGCCGGGCATCGGTCGCTGATGGAGCGGGCTCGATCCGACACCGACCTGGTCGTGGTGTCGCTGTTCGTGAACCCCACCCAGTTCGGACCCGGCGAGGACCTCGACGCCTATCCCCGCGACCTCGACGCGGACACGCGACTGGCCGAGGCGGTCGGTGTCGACGTGCTGTTCGTCCCGACGGTCGCCGCGATGTATCCGGGCGGCGCGCCGCGCACCACCGTGCACGTCGCCGGCCTCACCGAGGCCATGTGCGGGGCGGCCCGCCCGACCCACTTCGACGGCGTCACGACGGTGGTCGCCAAGCTGTTCGCGATGGTCGGGCCGTGTCGGGCGTACTTCGGCCGGAAGGACTTCCAGCAGGTGGCGGTGGTCCGGCGCATGGTCGCCGATCTCGATCTCCCGGTCGAGGTGATCGGCGCGCCACTGGTGCGCGAGGCCGACGGGTTGGCGCTCTCGAGCCGCAACGCCTATCTCACCGCCACCGAACGGGCCGTCGCGCCGACCCTGCACGGCGCGCTCCTCGACGCCGCGGCGTTGATCCGGTCCGGAGAACGCGACCCGGCGGTGGTGCGCGACGCGATCACGATCGCGGTCCAGGACCCCGTGGAACTCGAGTACGTCGAGATCCGCGACGTGGACGACCTCGAGCCGCGGGAGTCGCTGGTCGGCTCGTCGGTGATCGCAGTGGCGGCCCGGCTCGGTCGCGCCCGGTTGATCGACAACATCGTGGTCACCGTCGCCGGTGGCGAGGTGGAGATCGACGACGGGGTCCGGGCGGGCCTCCACCAGCCGTGACCTCCTAGGCTCCGCCGCCATGGATCTCCTGGTGTTGGGGAGTGGGATCGCGGGCCTGTCCGCCGCGATCCACGCAGCGCAGCGCGGCTGGACCGTCGGTGTGGTGACCAAGGGTGAACTCGCCACGTCCGCGACCCGGTACGCCCAGGGGGGAGTGGCAGCCGCGCTGGGTGCGCCGGATTCCACCGACCTGCACGAGACCGACACCCTCACCGCCGGTGCCGGTCTGTGCGACGGTGACGCGGTCCGGGTCCTCGTGACCGAAGGTCCGCGCCGGGTGCGCGAGCTGATGGAGCTCGGGGCCAGGTTCGACGAGCGCGACGGCGTGCTCCAACTCGCGATCGAGGGGGGCCACTCGCTGCCGCGTGTCGTCCACGCCGGGGGCGACGCGACCGGCGCCGAGATCGAACGCGCCCTGGCGGACGCGGCCCACGCGCTCCCGAACATCGACGTGCGCGAGCGTTGCTTCAGCGTCGATCTCGTGGTGGAACACGGCCGGTGTGTCGGCATCCAGGCGTTGGACCCGACCGGGCGCGCGACCGAGATCCGGGCGCGGCACACCGTGCTCGCGACGGGTGGGGCCGGTCAGCTGTTCTCGGTGACGACCAACCCGGCGGTCTCGACCGGCGACGGCATCGGCATGGGATTGCGCGCCGGTGTGGCCGTCGCCGACGTCGAGTTCATGCAGTTCCACCCGACCGCGCTCGACAATCCGAGCATGCCCCGGCCGCTGCTCTCCGAGGCGCTGCGGGGCGACGGTGCCGTGCTGCGTGACGAACACGGCGAGCAGTTCATGATCGGCGAGCACCCGTTGGCGGACCTCGCCCCCCGCGATGTCGTCGCCCGGGCCATCGCCCGCCGACTGGTGGAACGACGACTGCCGCACCTGTGGCTCGACGCGACGTCGATCGACGATTTCCCGAGTCGTTTCCCCACGATCTGGGCATCGGCACAGGCGGTCGGCCTCGATCCCCGATCGGAGTTCCTGCCGGTCGCGCCCGCGGCGCACTACCTGTCGGGTGGCATCGCGACCGACCTCGACGGCGCGTCCACACTGCCCGGCCTGTGGTCCTGTGGCGAAGCGGCGTGTTCGGGCGTGCACGGCGCGAACCGACTGGCGTCCAACTCGCTGCTCGACGGGCTCGTGTTCGCACCGCGGATCGTCGAGGCCATCGCCGCCGGCAAGGACGCACCGGAACCGACCGGAGTGCTGCGGGGGATCGACCCGGAGGCGCTCGCGGTGCCCGAGCTCCCGGTCCGTCCCGAAGGTGCGATGGGCCTGGCCCAGCTCCAGCAGATCATGACGACCGGAGCGGGCGTGCTGCGCGACGCGGCGAGCCTCGGCGCCGTCGCCCGCGCGGTTGCGATCGACGTCGATGCACATGACGTCGCCGGCCACGAGGTCCGCAACCTGTTGAGCGTGGCGCGCGCGTTGGTGGCCGCCGCCCTTGCCCGCGAAGAGAGCCGGGGCACACACACGCGACTCGACTTCCCCGAGACCCTGGACGCCTACTCCGGCCGGTTCTTCGGCTGCGGCGGCCCACCCGTGTTCGTGCCACTGCCCGCGGAGGTGCCGGCGTGAGCGGGGACTTCGATCCGCCGATCGCCGGACTGCGGGCGCTGGTGGCACAGACCCTCACCGAGGATTTCGGGTCGTTGGGGGACCTGACGTCGATCGCGACCATTCCCGATCACGCCGTCGGCACCGGCGCCATCGTCGCCCGTCGGTTCGGCGTCCTCGCGGGCACCGCGGCCGCGAACGAGGTGTTCCGCCAGGTCGATCCGCGGTTGGTGGTGCACTGGCAGTCGACCGACGGCGACGCGATCGAGGCCGACCAGACGCTCGCCACGATCTCGGGCAATCTCCGGTCCTTGCTCGGGGCCGAACGCAGCGCGCTCAACCTGTTGCAGCACGCGTCCGGCATCGCCACCTTGACGCGGGAGTACGTCCAGGCCGCGGCCGGTCGCACGCGCATCCGCGACACCCGGAAGACACTGCCGGGGCTCCGGGCCGTCGAGAAGGCAGCGGTGCGGGCGGGCGGCGGCTTCAACCACCGTGAGTGTCTGAGCGACTCCGTGCTGATCAAGGACAACCACCTGGCGTTCCTCGACCTCACCGCGGCGGTCGAACGGTCGAAGGTGCGCTGGCCCGGGCGCACGGTCGAAGTCGAGTGCGACACCCTGGCGCAGGTCCACGAGGCCGTGGCTGCCGGTGCCGACTTCATCCTGCTCGACAACATGACTCCGGACGAGGTGCGGACCGCCGTCGCCACCGTCGACGGCATGACCCCGCTCGAGGTCTCGGGCGGGGTGACGTTCGAGACGATTCAGGACTACGCGGCCACCGGCGTGGAGTTCGTGTCGATCGGCGCACTGACCCACAGCGCGCCGGCGCTCGATATTGCGCTCGACATCGTGCCCACGGTGGACTGAACCCATGCTGCTCGCCATCGACACCGGCAACACCCAGACCGTGATCGGCCTCTTCGAGGGTGAGGAACTCGCCGACCACTGGCGGATCGCCACCGTGGCGTCGCGCACGTCGGACGAACTGGCGCTGATGATCCAGCAGTTCCTCGGGTTCCATGGGTTCTCGTTCGACGATCAGGTCACGGGTGTCGTGATCTGTTCGGGGGTGCCGAGCGTGACCGCCGCCCTCCGGCAGATGACCCAGCGCTACTTCGGCTTCGAGGCCCTCGTCGTCGAACCCGGGGTTCGGAGTGGGATGCCGATCCTCTACGACAACCCGAAGGAGGTCGGCCCCGACCGCATCGCCGACGCCGTCGGTGCGTACGACCTCTTCGGCGGCCCGACGATCGTCGTCGACTTCGGCACTGCCAACACCGTCGAAGCGATCAGCGCGAAGGGCGAGTACCTCGGCGGCGCGATCTTCCCCGGCGTCGAGATCTCGATGGACGCGTTGTTCGGTCACGCCGCCGCACTGCGCAAGGTGGAGCTGCTCCCACCGCGGAACGTGATCGGGAAGTCGACCGTCGAATCCATCCAGTCCGGGGTGCTCTACGGCTTCAGCGGTCAAGTCGACGCACTGGTCGACCGATTCAAGGGCGAGCTCGGAGAGTGCACGGTCGTCGCGACCGGTGGTCTCGCCGAGCTGATCATGCCGTTCTCCCGCACGATCGAACACCACGAGCCCTGGCTGACCCTGCGGGGGTTGCGGATCATCTTCGAGCGCAACAGTTCGTAGCCGGGCCGGATCCGCAATACTTGACGGTTCCAGCGAGGGGAGACGCTCCGCATGCGAGTACTGGTGACCGGGATGGGCGGTGAGTTCGGGACTCGTGTCGCGCAACTCCTCGAGGCCCGCCCCGACGTCTCCGAGATCGTCGGCGTGGATTACGTCCCGCCCCGACGGCGGCTCCGTCGGAGCGAGTTCCGCCGTATCGATCCGCGCGATCGCGAGAAGCTCGCCGCGTTCGTCGGCGAGTTCGCACCGACCGCCGTCGCCCACGCCGGGGTCTACGAACCCGGCTCCCGGCTCCCGTCACGGATGGCTGCGCAGTACACCAAAGCCTCGGGCGTGGTCGCCCTCGGTGCCGCGGCGCGCGCGGGGAAGTTGGAGCGCGTCGTCGTCCGCAGCGCGATCTCGGTCTACGGCCGCGGGCGCGGTCGTCCCGGAGTTCCCGACGAGGACGCGCCGGTCGCACCGACCACGCCCTTCGGCCGCAGCGTGCTCGCGCTCGAAGCGCTCGCGACCGACCTCGGCCGCCGTGAAGCCATCCCGGTGGCGGCCCTGCGGATGGCCACGATCGCGGGTTCGCACATGCCGAGCCCGCTCGGCCGCGTGCTGCGCCTGCCGGCGGTGCCGGTACCGGCACTCGCCGATCCGGTGTTCCAGCTGGTCCATGCCGACGACGCCGCGCGCGCCATGGTCGCCGCGCTGGTCGCCGGGTTCGACGGGCCGCTCAACGTCGTGGGACCAGGAGCCGCGAGCGTCTGGCAGGCGGTCCGACTCGGTGGTCGGATTCCGATCCCGATCTCGGGCCCGGCGTGGAGTGTCGCCGCCTACGCCGCCGAACTCGCCGGCGCCCCGATGCCGCCGCACGTGACCGAGTTGCTGACCAAGGGCAGCGCCGCGGACGGCTCCCGCGCCCTGGAGACGCTCGACCTGCGCGATGTCCGATCGACGCGCGATGTGTGCACCGAGCTCTTCGAATGGGCCACGGTCACGCCGCTGCGCCCGGCCCTGCCGATCGCAGAGGTCTCCCGTGGGTGAGCTCGCCGCGCTCCCGATGCACGAAGCCGATCTCGATCGTGCCCAGGGAATCGGTGGCGCCAACGTTCTCCGCCGGCGCTGGCACGGCGAATACGCGATCGATCCGTTCGGGGCCGATCCGCAGCTGCAGGATCTGCTGGCGCCGTTGGTCACCCGCCTTGCCCCCGTGCGCGTGCGGGGGGCCGAGCACATCCCCGATCACGGTCCCGCGCTGTTCGTCTCGAATCGCGGATCCGGCATCCTGGAGCCGACGGCGCTCTCCGTCGCGGTGCGGCAGGAGCGCGGGCGTCGACTCCGGGTCGTGGGCGCACCCGAGGTTCCCGTGGTCGGCGACCTGCTCCGGAAGTTCGGCAGCATCTCCAGTTATCCGGGCGACCTGGGAGCGGTGCTCCGGGCGGGTCATCTCGCGGTGCTGCCGCTGGGCCTGACCTGGCTGCGCACCGGTGGTGGACTCGCGCCGACTGACGTCCTCGTCGCCGCCCTGGGCTATCCGGTCATCCCGGTCCTGGTCCGCCCCGGGGGTCCCCTGGGTCTCCCGGTGACGCCCTGGAAGGTCACGATCGGTGAGGCGATCCGGATCGGCGCCGTCGGCGAGCGTGACCCGCTCTCGGCGGCGGAACTCGCCGAAGCCGTACGCGAGGCGGTGCAGGCGCTGGCCTGACCCACCACCCCAGGTCGGTTTCGGCGTCGATGTCCGGTTCTGGCACGGTCCGCGTCGCCTTCCTGACTAGCCTCGCGGGTCCACGCCCGCTGGGAACGGCGGGCGAGCATCGGAGGGGAGTCTCGTGTCCGAGGTCGTCGTCGACGACGGAATGACCATCCACTACGACGTCTTCGGCCGTCGCGATGGCATCCCGCTCCTGATGATCCAAGGGCTCGGTACCGACTCACGGGGGTGGGCGCTCCAGCGCCTCGCCCTCGGCCGCCGCTACCGCTGCATCACGATCGACAACCGGGGCGCCGGGCGCACCGGTGCCGCCCCGGAGCCGTACTCACTGGAGCGCATGGCGCTCGATGCCATCGCCGTGCTCGATGCCGAGCGGGTCGAACGTGCCCATGTGATGGGCGCGTCGATGGGCGGGGTGATCAGCCAGATCATCGGCGTGCTCCACCCCGAACGCACCCGTTCGTTGGTGCTCGCCTGCACCGCGTGTCGCCACCACGAATGGCGGCGGGAGCTGCTGGCCGAGTGGGCCGAGGCGGTCACCGAGGGTGGCACCGCCGCGCTCGGAGACGAAGCGCTGCAGTGGCTCGTGGGCCCCCGGCTGCGACGCCGGTTCGGCCTGTGGCTCAACCTGATCGCCCGGGTCGTGTTGCAGCAACCGCCGGAGCAGTTCGTCGCCCAGGTCAACGCCATCCTCGACGCGCCGGACGAACTCCGGAACGAACTGGGTGCCATCAAGGTGCCGGTCCTGGTGATCACCGGCTCCCAGGACGCGCTCACGCCCGTCGGCGACGCCGAGGAACTGGCGGAACTCATTCCGCACGCTCGCCTCGAAGTGCTGTCGGGTGCCGCCCACGGTTTGATGGCCGAGGCGCCGAACGGCTTCAACGAAGCGGTGTTGCGCTTCCTCAACGACGTGGACGCCGCCGAGCGTGCGTTCGAAGCCCGCGCCGAATCTGCCTGACGGACCGAAACGCACGATGCGGACGACCCACCTCGGTCGGACGATCACCCGTCTCGCAGACGCGACCCCGCCCACGCGCGACCGGTACGTCGACTTCCTCCGGGCGGTGGCGATTCTGGCGGTCGTGTGCGGTCACTGGTTGATCGCGACGATCGAACGAACTCCACACGGCATCGAGATCGGCAACGTGTTGAGCGGATCTGCCGCGTTGCGCCCGGCCACCTGGGTCTTCCAGGTCATGGGCGTGTTCTTCGTGGTGGGTGGGTTCTCCACCCGCCGCACGATCGAGTCCAAGGACGCGTTCGACGCCGGTGCGTTCTTCGCGTCGCGGGTGGAACGCCTGTTACGTCCGACGTTGGTGTTCGTCGTGGCGTGGATCATCGGCGCCGCGGTCCTGGTGGCCGCCGGGGTCGACGCCCGGCTGACGCACGCGATCGCTCGCATCGCGGCGCAACCCCTCTGGTTTCTCGCCGTGTACCTCGTGGTCACGCTGATCGCCCCGGTGCAGCTCGCGATCCACCGGCGGTGGCCGGCGCTCCTCGTGGTGGTGCTGCCGATCCTGACGCTCGCGGGCGACGGGCTGCGATTCTCCGATCGCGCATCCGGCGTCGCCGTGCTCAATTACCTCTTCGTCTTCGCATTCGCCCAGGAGCTGGGCTTCCATCTGTCGGCCCGTTGGGATCGGGTGACCCGCCGAGGTGTCACGTGGGTCGCCGCGGGCGCCCTCGTCGCGTTGCTGGTCGCGGTCACCGTCGGGCCGTATCCGGTGTCGATGGTCGGCCTACCGGGTGCTCGCGTCTCGAACATGAGTCCGCCGACCGTGTGCATCATCCTCCTCACCGTGATGCAGACGGCGGTGTTCACCCTGCTGCGTCCGGCGGGCCGACGTTGGTTGTCGCGGCGAGGGCCGTGGATCGCGACCGTGACCGCGAATGCCGGGATCATGACGGTCTTCCTCTGGCACCTCAGCGCCGCGGCGATCGTGGGGGCGGCCTTCTACGCACTGGACGTGTTGCCCACGCCAGGTTCGACTCGGTGGTGGATCCTCAAACTCCCGTGGTTCGCCGCCTGCGTGGTGCTGCTCGTCGTGCTCGTCGCAACCTTCGTCGGCTTCGAGCGGCTGCCGGCATGGACGAGTCGGGAGCAGGGCCGGGCGGCGACACGAGCGGTCGGGATCCTGTTCGCGGTGCGCGGCTTCGCCGGCTTCGCACTGACCGGGTTCGACCATCCACTCCGAGGCGGCGGCAGTCCGTTCCTCGGCCTCCGCCTCAGCCCGCTCGTCGACCTGGGCCTCCTCGTCCTCGGCTACCTGCTGGCGTGTGGTGTTCCCCGACCTGGCGAACACTCGTAGGGTGGAGCGATGGCTGGGAGAAGCGCGGATCGAGAACTCGCTCGCGTCCGTCGGATGTGCCTCGCGTTGCCCGAGGTCACCGAACGCCTGAGCCACGGTTCACCGCGTGGTTCGTGCGGGGGAAGAAGACCCTCGCGACCTTCGTCGACGACCACCACGGCGACGGGAACCTCGGCATCTGGTGTGCGGCGCCCCCGGGGGTGCAGGAGCAGATGATCGACGAGGATCCCCGGGTGTTCTTCCGGCCGGCCTACGTCGGCCACCGCGGGTGGATCGGCGTGCGGCTCAGCGCGACCGTCACCGACGCCGAGTTGGCGCGGATCCTCGAAGACGCGTACCGGCTCGTTGCGCCGAAGACGCTCGCTGCTCGACTCGACGCGTCCTGACGCAGGATCCGTATCAGCGCGGCTCGAGGACGATGAGCGGGATCACACGGTCGGTGCTCGCCTGGTAGTCGTCATAGGACGGCCAGACGTCGGTGGCCCGCTTCCACCACTCGACCTTCTCGTCCCCGTCCACGACCCGCGCGGTGTAGTCCTTGAGCTCGGCACCGTCCTGCAGCGAGACGTTGGGGTCGGCGACCAGGTTGAGGTACCAGACCGGGTGGTTCGGTGCACCGCCCATCGACGCGACGACGGCGTAGTTGCCCCGGTCGTCGGTCACCCGCATGAGCGGCGACTTGCGGATGTTCCCGGAATGGCGACCCCGGGTCCACAGGATCACGCAGGGCTGACCCTCGAGCAGGGTGCCCTCGGTGCCGTTGGAGGATTCGTACAGCGCCACCTGGTCCGCGATCGGGGGCCACGGGCTGGGTTCGTACGTGCCGTCGAGTGCCATGACCTGTGTCTACACGAGCCGCGTCGCCGCCGACACCTCGAACTTGCGTCAGAAACCCGGCCGATCGGCCGGGTTTCTGACGCAAGTTCGACTGAGCCCGGTCAGAACTGGCGGGTGACGAGGGTGTCGACGAGGCGGGTCAGGCCGTCGACCACTTCGGCGTCGAGCGCGGAGGTCGACGCGAGGACGGCCGACGCGTCGGCGGCGTGGCCGCGAGCGGTCTCGATCGATCGGTCGACGGCCTCGCCGGCCTTGACGAGGGCCCGGGCCGCGTCGAGTTGCTCGCGATCGATCTTGCGGCCGAGGAGGTCGCGGAGCTCGTCGGATTCCGCCAGCGCGTGGATCACCGGCAGGGTGTACACACCCTCGATGATGTCGTTGCCGGCCGGCTTGCCGAGTTCCTCGTCGGTCGCGGTCACGTCGAGCACGTCGTCCACGATCTGGAAGCACATGCCGAGGTGGTGGCCGAACGCGGTGAGGGCTTCGAGCGTCGGGTCGTCGACCGCCGAGACCATCCCGCCGACGCGACACGCGGTGCCGAACAGTGACGCGGTCTTGCCCTCGATCGCCGAGGTGTACGCCTCGACCGACCGGTCGGCGTCGAAGAGATGTTGGAGTTCCAGGACCTGACCCCGGCACAACTCACCGATCGTGGCGGCCAGGAGCGCGGCGACGTCGGCGCCCAGCGACGCCGCCAGCGACGAAGCCCGGGCGAGCAGGTAGTCACCGGCGAGGATCGCGACGATGTTCGACCAGCGGGCGTTGACCGAGGGCACCCCACGCCGGGTTTCCGCCTCGTCGATCACGTCGTCGTGGTAGAGCGATCCGAGGTGGACGAGCTCCACCGAGATGCCGCCGGTGATCGCATCCTCGGCGACGGGTCCCACGCCCTTGGCTGCGTAGGCGGCGCAGAGCGAGAGTGCCGGCCGCAGTCGCTTGCCGCCGGCGGACACCAGGTGGCCGGCGACATCGGACAGAAACGGATCGGTGGAGAGCACGGAGCCGCGCAATGCAGCCTCCACGCGCTCCATGTCGGCAGCCATCGGCGCCAGGCCGAGCGCGTCGAGAGGTGACATGTGGCGCAGGGTACGGCGTGCCGGGAACAAAGACCAAGCCGGAAGCGCTGAACATTGGACACGTTCCGCCCCCGAGGGGAGATCGATTCGGTGGGGTCACGGTCGAGCACATCGACCGCGCTCCGTGGCCGATCGGGTCCCGATGCCGGCCTTCAGGCCGGTCGGGGACGGGTCGATGAATCATCACCAGCGCGTCCAGGTCGAAAAAGGCCTGGCCGATAGAGTGTCGAGTGAGTTTCGGCCGCAGTTCCGGCCTGAACCCCAACGACGAGAGGCGGATGCCACGTGTTCGAACGCTTCACCGACCGGGCTCGACGAGTCGTCGTGCTGGCTCAAGAAGAAGCGCGCCTGCTGAACCACAACTACATCGGCACCGAGCACATCCTGCTCGGGCTCATCCACGAGGGTGAGGGTGTGGCGGCGAAGGCGCTCGAGTCCCTGGGCATTTCGCTCGAGGCCGTGCGCGCGCAGGTGGAAGAGATCATCGGTCACGGCGGTTCCGCTCCGTCCGGCCACATCCCGTTCACGCCCCGCGCGAAGAAGGTCCTCGAACTCTCGCTGCGGGAAGCGCTGCAGCTGGGCCACAACTACATCGGTACCGAGCACATCCTGCTCGGGCTCATCCGCGAA
>CAZJBJ010000018.1:32872-37685 GCA_964544295.1 uncultured Bifidobacteriaceae bacterium | reverse complement strand
ACCGCGACTACGTCAAGGCGCAGTCCCAGAACACCCGCCTCAGCGGCCAAAGCCCCGCCCCTCGAACTTGCGTCGATAACCCGGCCGATCCGCGGGGTTATTGACGCAAGTTCGCGTGGGGGTCAGAACTCGAGCATGGGGACGATGACGCCGCCCTTCCAATAAGGGTTGCCGGTGACCCGGGGTGCGCCCCCGAAGGGGTGCAGGCCGCCATCGAGGTCCATCACGTAGCCCGACGGCTTGCTCCAGTCGACGACGACGATGCGGCGGGCGACGTCCTGGCCCGGCCAGTACGACGTGGCGCGCACGGCGGGCGCGTTGCCGAAGTTGTGCAACGCCCCCCATCGATCCAGCGTGTACCCGCTCGTGGGGTCCGAGGGGTCGAAGATGACATCGACGGCCATTCCGTGTTCCACGTCGTCACTCTCCTGAGTCGAACTCTGTAGACAAGGCTTGTTGTGGTTGGCGGTCGAGTTGTCGACCGCGACGGTCGGCGCGCAGTTGCCGACGACCAGGACCGCCGGGTCGCACGAGACCACCCGACACGCGATGCGACCGACCGTCGCCACCTGCTGGTTGCACTGCCCGTAGCGGAAGGCGGTGCAGCCGGCCTTGCGGTTGTTGCAGTCGCCGTTGGCGCAGCCGCAGCCCCACGGCGCGTCGGAGCACTCGTCGGGGCAGATGCGCCCGGTGCCGCACCGGCAGGTGGCGTTGCAGTCGATGTAGTACCGGGAACCGTTGCAGTACTGCGACCCGTCGGCCTTCCACCAGCCGGCGGCGATCGTGCCCGGCGGGCAGCTGTTGAGGCCCGTCAGCGTGCAGCAGAACTCGGTGTAGCCGTCGCAGCAGAGCGATCCGCAGTCGCACGAGCTGCCGCTGCAGTTGCAGATCGCCCCGTACGCGGACGTCGGCCGGAGCACGAAATCGGTGGGGGCGACGGCGAGTGCACTGCCGACCATCGCGGTCCGGGTCAGGAACGAACGCCGGCTCGTGTGGCGGCCGATGAACCGTGCGGCGCGGTCGGCGAGTCGGGTACTCACGACGCCCGCCCGATCGACGCGGGCCCAGCTGCCGACGACGGCGCCGGCCGGAGCAGGGGCGGGACCACGGTCAGCAGCGTGAAGGCGGCGGAGGCACCGGCCAGGCACAACAGCACGAACGGTGCGCCGGCCACCGGCTGATCGGTGAAACCGTGGAACACGGACGGACCGTCGGCCCGCGCGACCGCCAGCGCGGTGACGACGGCGCCGACGTTGACCACGACGTGGAGCCAGCTCGGCGGGGTGTCGACCCGACCGAAGCAGCCGCACGACCCGATGGGCAGCCGCCGTGCCAACGCGACCAGCACGAAGGCGGTGAACCCGACATACGAGACCGCGATCGCCAGTGCCAGCCATCGGTTCCCGGTCACGACCGCGGCGACGCCGAGCACCGCCTCGGCCGCGCCGAACACCCGCACCACGACGGCGGGCACGCGCAGACCGATCCCGCGCAGCGCGCCGACGGTCATCGTGGGGTCGATCGCCTTGCCGACCCCGGCCGCGACGACGAGCGCCACCGCGATGAGGTACGGGCCCGCCCACGCGCTCACGGTGCGACCCTGTCGGTCACGGCCGGGGCGATCTGCACCGACGCCAACACCCGGTTGACCAGCGGGACGAGTCGCGCCCGGCGGGCGTGGGAGCCGAGCACGACGTAGAGGCAGAACGCCCGCCCCGACTCCTGGAAGAAGCCCTGGTACGCGCTCTGGCCGGGGATGCCGCGCCGGAGCGTCGACGGTTCGAAGTCGCGCACGGTCAGGTTCCGGGGCACCCCGACCGACCGGAACAGCGCGGTGGCGGCGGAGGTCGGTTCGTGTTCGAAGAGGACCGCGAACACGTCCTGCTCCCCCATCAGCTCGACGGCGCCGCTGCCGAAATCGCCGATCGACCCGGGGATCCCGAAGTTGGCGAGATGCATGATCGGACGCGACCGGATCTGGGGCATGCGGGTCCCGGCCGCGGCGAACGGCTGCTCGGGTGCACCGTCGCGGCGGACCGAGATGCGACCGTCCCAGCCGACCGGGGCGCTCACCCCGATCCCGTGCGCGCGCAGCGCCGTCATCGCGCCACCAGGAGGCCCAGGAGCGCGACCGTTCCGGTGGCGGCTGCCGCGAATTGGGTCACGACGTTGAAATTACCGGCCCGGTCGTCGAGTCGGCGCACTCGCGCGCTCACCTGTTCCGGATCCCGCGCCGAACCGGCGGTGAGCACCGGGACCGCGCGGGCCAGGCCGAAGGCGAATCCGACCAGGGCGCCCGCGCCCGGATGAGCGACGACGAACGCGCCGATCCAGGTCAGATACACCGAGGCGGTGGTCACGATGGTGACGACGCCGACTCCCAACTGCACACCGAAACCGAGGCCGTAGACCCAACCCCGGTAGTCGGCGAGCCAGTCCTCGTTGACCTGCCGATGCCAACTCGGAATCGGGCGACCGGCGCGGTCGAGCACGACCGCGATCACCGCGGCCGCCGCGAAGATGCCGGCGCGCACGCCGTCGACGTCGGCGATCACGGCCCGGCCGAGGAGACCGAGCAAACCGCCGAGCGCGGCCGCGGCGACGCTCGAGCCGAGCGTGTAGGCCGTCACCGTGATCGCGAAGTTCTGTCCTCGACCCCGCTCCCCGAGCGGGTGGATGCTCGCCAGCATCGACTCACCTCAGGGTGACCAGGTGGAGCGCAGGCCGGCGATCACCGCGATGCTCACGGCGGCGATCGTCAGGAACGTGTCGAAGGCGGTCACGGCGTGATCGTCACGTCGATTCGGTCTCGGCTTCGGCTCCGCCGGTCGCCGGGTACAGGCGGGCGTCACCGGGGTTGATACCGGCCGCGGCCAACGCGTCGTCCGCGCGCGCCTCGCGTTCGCGGTCGGCGAGGTGGCGACGCGCCGCTCGCGCCTTGCGCGCGGCCGAGCGCCGACGACTCGCGGCGAGCGCGCCGTCGTCGACGGACTCGGTGACCATGTCCTGCACTCGTTCCCACGTCGACGCGGTGCCTTCGCCCACCACTGCGCCGCTCATCCCGTCGACGAACACGAAGTACGGCGAGCCCTCGACCTCGTAGGCGGCCCACGCCTCGGTCGACATCACCACGAGTGCATCGGCGGGGGCGAGCCGGCGCAACGCACTGACGCTCTCGTCCTCGGGGCTCATCGTGACGACGACGAGCCGCGCGTCCCCCGGCACCGCGAGGTGCGGATCACCGAACGCCTCCCAGAACTCGCGACACGTCAGGCACCCGCTCGAGAGGAACGCGAGGAGGGTCGGCGTCGGGCTCCCCAGGATGCCCACCGCGACCGCGTCACCGTCGGGTGTGACCCCGGTCAGGTCGGTCGCCTCCGGGCTGGGACCGCTCGTCGGCGAACTCGGCGCGCTGCGGCTCCGGCGGCGGCTCGGCATGGGGGCCGCTTCCGCGTCGGCGGCGTCGGGATCGTGGCTCAGGCCGGCATCGTGGAGCGTGCGCAGGATCTCGGCGTGGCTGCGCAACAGGCTCGCCACCATCACCACGAGCAGCGCGACCACCACGCTCAGGACCGTCACCAACGCCGTCATCGTCGGCCCAGGGTAGGCCGTCGTCGGGCCCGCCTTCGCCTCGGCTCAGAGCACGGTGTCGAGGGCGACGCGCAGATCGGTGAGCAGGTCGTCGATGGATTCGAGGCCGACGGAGAGCCGGATCAACGCCGGATCGACCTCGAGCGGCGAGCCCGCGGCGGAGGCGTGGGTCATCTGTCCGGGATGTTCGATCAACGACTCGACCGCGCCGAGCGACTCCGCCAAGGTGAAGAGCTCGGTGCTGCGCGCGATCTCCAGGGCGGCGTCCTCGCCGTCGCGCGCGATGAAACTGACCATGCCCCCGAAGCCGCGCATCTGACGGGCGGCGACGTCGTGACCGGGGTGGTGGGCGAGTCCGGGGTACAGGACCCGCTCGACCGCCGGGTGCTGGTGCAGCATCGCCGCGATCGTCGTCGCGTTCTCGCAGTGGCGGGCCATGCGAACCGCGAGCGTCTTGATCCCGCGGAGCACGAGGTAGCAGTCGAAGGGGCCGGGCACCGCGCCGGTCGCGTTCTGGAGATAGGCGAGCTGCTCGCCGAGCGCGGGATCCGCGACCGCCGCGAACCCGCCGATGGTGTCGGAGTGGCCGCCGAGATACTTCGTGGTCGAATGCACGACGACGTCGGCGCCGAGCGCGATCGGTTGTTGGAGGTACGGGGTCGCGAACGTGTTGTCGACGACGACTCTCACGTCGTGCCGGTGGGCCACCTCTGTGATCGCGGCGATGTCCACGATGCCGAGCGCGGGGTTGGTCGGCGTCTCGATCCACACGACCTTCGTGGTGGAGGTCAGTGCGGCCTCCAACGACGCGGGATCGGTGAGATCGGCGGCCGACCAGGTGACGCCCGCATCCGCATAGACGCGCGACACCAGCCGGAACGTGCCCCCGTACGCGTCCATCGGCAGAACGACGTGATCCCCCGGCTTCACGAGCGCCCGCAGGACCGCGTCCTCGGCCGCCATGCCACTCGCGAACGCGAGGCCGCGCTCGGCCCCCTCGAGGGCCGCGAGACAGGTTTCCAGCGCGGCGCGGGTCGGATTGCCGGTGCGGCCGTACTCGAAGCCCGCGTGCTTGCCCACGGCGTCCTGGGCGAACGTCGTGGCCAGGCTGATCGGCGTGACGACCGCGCCCGTCGACGGATCCGCCGGCTGTCCCGCATGGATGGCCGCAGTCTCGAAGCCTGCTCCCCCGCTCACCGCCCCTTCGGGGCTGGGCCGCTCG
>CAZJBJ010000018.1:0-32772 GCA_964544295.1 uncultured Bifidobacteriaceae bacterium | reverse complement strand
GGCCCCACTCGGCCAGGTGGACGGCGGTGCTCCGGAGTCGAGGCCTCGTTCACGTCTCTTCCGCTCACCGCCCCTTCGGGGCTGGGCCGCTCGGGCCCCACTCGGCCAGGTGGACGGCGGTGCTCCGGAGTCGAGGCCTCGTTCACGTTCTTTCCGCTCATCCTGCGCCCCCTTTGGCGGCGAGGTAGCCGAGGACGTCGCTTCGGGACAGCACGCCGACGGGGTGCCCGCCGTCGATCACGAGCAGCGTCGACGACCGGTCCAGGTGTTCCACCAGGCGCGCCACCGGTTCGCCGATGCCGACCATGGGCATAGCCGGGCTCATCAGCTCCGCGGCCGGTCGGTCGAGCGCGTCACCGTCGCGGAAGGCCAACTCCATGAGCGACAACTCGTCGAGCATGCCGCTCACCTCCTTCGCCGCGAGCGGCAGCTCCTTGCTCACCGACACGATCACCTGCGACACGCCGAGGTCGCGCATCAGGCTCCACGCGTTGCGCGCCGGCTCGTCCGGCGAGACCAGGACCAGTGCGGGGATGTCGCCACCCTTCGCCGCGAGCACGTCGCCGGCGCAGTCGCCCGCGCAGCGGATGAAGCCGAAGTCCATCATCCAGTCGTCGTTGAAGATCTTGGACAGGTACCCGCGGCCGGAGTCCGGCAGCAGCACGACGACCATCGACTCCGGTCCGAGCTCCGCGCCCACCGTCAACGCCGCGTGCACCGCGGTGCCGCAGGATCCGCCGATGAGCAGACCCTCTTCGCGCGTGACCCGACGCGCGGTGAGGAACGAGTCGGCATCACTCACCATGACGGTGCGGTCGACGAGCGAGGGATCGAACGTCGTCGGCCAGAAGTCCTCGCCCACCCCCTCGACGAGGTACGGGCGGCCGGTCCCGCCCGAGTACACCGAGCCCTCGGGGTCGGCGCCGATGATCTGGATGTCCGGGTTCATCCGCTTCAGGTAGCGGGCCACGCCGGTGATCGTGCCGCCGGTGCCGACGCCGGCCACGAAGTGGGTGACCCGTCCGGCGGTCTGGCGCCAGATCTCCGGCCCGGTGGAGCGTTCGTGCTCGGCCGGGTTGTGCGGGTTCGAGTACTGATCGGGGCGGAACGCGTTCGGCGTCTCGCGGGTCAGCCGGTCGGCGACGGAGTAGTACGAGTCGGGATGCTCGGGCGGGACGGCCGTCGGACAGACCACGACCTCGGCCCCGTAGGCGCGCAGGAGCGCGACCTTCTCGGGGCTCATCTTGTCGGACATCACGAAGATGCACTGGTAGCCGCGTTGCGCGGCGACGATGGCCAGGCCGACGCCGGTGTTGCCCGAGGTCGGCTCCACGATCGTGCCGCCCGGCTGGAGCAGGCCCTCCCGCTCGGCGGCGTCGATCATCGCCACCGCCGGCCGGTCCTTCACGCTCCCGCCCGGGTTGAACGTCTCGACCTTGGCGACCAGATCGCAGGCCAGATCGGCGCCGATGCGGCCCAGCCGGAGCATCGGCGTGTTGCCGACGAGGTCGAGCAGCGAATCGGCGATCTCGGGTTCAGGGGGAAGGTTCACAGGGCCGACCGTACTGGCTGGGAACCGACCGTCGACGGGAGACGTCGAAGCATCATGCGCAGATTCCTCATCGTGTCCATGATTCCTCTGGTCCTCGTGCTGAGCGCGTGTGGCAGCGCGTCGGCGCCGGTGGGTGGCAACCGAATCGGGACCCGCTCGATTCCCGCGGGGGCGGACGAGGTCGTCTTCCGCGTCGACACCCGAGGCGGGTTCACCCCGGTCGAGTACCAGCTCCGGTTGGTGCCCGAGGTGACCGTGTACGGGGATGGTCGCGTGGTGGTGACCGGACCCGAGACCGAGCAGTACCCGCCGTACGCGCTCCCCAACCTGCTGACCGGCACCCTCGCACCCGGGACGATCGACCGGCTGGCTCGGCGAGCCGCCGAGCTGGATCTGCTCTCGCCCCACCACTACGGAGACCCGGCGGTCACCGACCTCCCGACGACGACGGTGACGATCGCCGTCGACGGTGTGCACACGCACGAGGTGTACGCACTCGACGTCTCGGGTGAAGGGGCACCAGGACTCGCGCCCGCCGAGCGCGAGGCACGCGCATCACTCACGACCTTCGTCAACGAACTGCGGACCGCCGCCACCGAGGTCGCGACCGACAGCTATGCACCGACCGAGGTCGCGGTGTACGTGCAACCCGCGACTGCCGGTGCCGACGGTGACCCGGGTGTCGAGCCCGGGCGCGCGGACTGGCCCGGCCCCGACCTCGCGACGCTCGGCATCGACGCGCCTCCGGCTCCGATGCCGAGTGTCCGATGTGCGGTCCTGACCGGCGCGGCCGCCGAGACCGCACTCGCGGCCGCCCGCGGGGCCACGTCCATCACGCGGTGGACGTCGAACGGCGCCGAGTACATCGTGGTGCTCCGCCCGTTGTTGGCGGACGAGCACGAGTGCCCGTGAGTTCGTAGATTCCCGGGGATGGGAATCGGACAGCTGCGCACGGTCGTGGTCGACTGCCTCGACCCCGCTCCCCTCGCCGCGTTCTGGAAACAGGTGCTCGGTGCCGAGATCGCGTTCGCCGGCGACGAGTGGGTCGCCCTGACGCCCGCCGGTCCCGGCCACCCGCGAGTGGCGTTCCAGAAGGTGCCCGAACCGAAGGTCGGCAAGACCCGGATCCACCTCGACGTGTGGGTGGAGGACATCGAGGCGGCGACCGTCGCGGCCGAAGCGCTCGGCGCGACGCGGCTCGGCGAGTTCGTCCCCGTCGAGGTGAGCCCGGAACCGTTCCAGGTGATGGTCGATCCGGAGGGCAACGAGTTCTGCTTCGTGCACCTCCCCGGTTCGACGGGGCCCTGATGCAGGAGCACTCGTTCTCGGTCGATCTCGACGCGCCCGTCGCGGAGGTCTGGGAACTGTTCTGGTACCGCGCCCCCGACCGTCCTCAAGGCAAGATCGGCCAGATCCACATCCTCCACCCCGGCGACGAGATCGGCGAGGGTCTGGTGCGCCACTGCACGTTCCCGGTGCCGAGGATTCTCGGCTCGGGCGGCGTCGGGAAGTCGTGGGAGTGGCTGACCGAGGTGAAGGTGCACGAGTCGTGGCGCTACGACGCCGTCGGCAAGCCGCTGTGGTCGCGGGCCGAGGGATTCACCCGGCTCGAGGACCTCGGCGACGGCCGCACGCGCGTGCATTTCACCGAGCGCTACGAGTGCTTCAACCCGTGGATGCGTCGTCTCGGCCTCGAACGGTGGGTCCACCAGCGGATCTCGCGAGACAACGACACCATCCTGCGTGCGTTGGAAGGCGGGCTGCAGTGGCACCGACGGCGACGGGCGCGGGACGCCGGGCACGAGGCGACCCCGGATCCCTGACCAATGTGCCTTCCACCACCCAGACGGTGGCGGAGCGCACATCGGTCAGGTGCGGGCGAGCGATTCCGGGAGGGCGTCGACACAACACGCGATGCCGACTTCGAGGTCCTGACCGACCTCGGCCAACGCGCTCGGGAGCACCGGTCCGACCCTCGGCCCCAAGACTCGCGCCAAGGCCTCGACGATCTCCGGATCCCACTGCGAACCGGCGTGTTCGCGCAGGATGGCGAGGGCGCGGTCCGGTCCCATTCCTTCTCGGTAGTGCCGGGTACTCGCCATGGCATCGAAGGCATCACACACGCTCACCACGCGTGCCAGGCGCGGAATCTCGGCGCCGACCAACTGGTCGGGATAACCGTGGCCGTCGAAACGCTCGTGATGACTGCGCACGACCGGCGCACAGTCGGCGATCACGCGTGACCGTCGGACCATCGCGTCGCCGGCCGCGGCGTGCCGCTGCATCTCGAGGTACTCCTCGGGGTCGAGGCGACCGGGCTTGGTCAGAATCGCCGTCGGCACGTCGAGTTTCCCGATGTCGTGCAGGAGTGCACCGAGCCCGAGGATCCGGAGTTGGTCGGCAGGCAGTCGCAACTCCGCGCCGACCCGGAGCGCCAGCGTCGCGGTGCGCACCACATGGTCACGGGTCATCAGATCCTTCGCCTCGAGATCAGCGATGAATCGATGCACCAACGGATCCAGCCCGAGTTCGAGCGCGGACTCCGGATCCAGGGCGGTGAGCGGCGCGATCACGCTCCGGGTGAAGGTCCCCTGGCGGTAGGTGACCGCGGCCGCGAGGCAGCCGAGGAACACGCCGGTGATGTCGAGCGCATGGGCGAGCCAGAATCCGACGGTGTACGGCGCCCGCCCGACCCACACCAGACTCGATCCGCCGACCAGCAGGAATCCGCACGCCACGGCGAACGATCCTGGAGCGCGACCGATCCAATAGAGCCGCAGATGCGACGCCGACAAGGCGGTGACCATCGCGACCGAGACTCCGGCGACGACGATCGCGCCCGTCGAGCCCATCGGCGCGAACGCCAACAGCGACGGCTGGACCAGGAGGGCGACCGCGAGACCCAGGACCCCGACCGTCCACGATCCGATCCAGACCCGCCAATAGCGAGCGATCGACCGACGCAGACGGCGCGGGGCGAGGACCGGCAGCGCAACCAGCGACGCCACTGGCAGTGCCCAGAACACCGACGCCATCGTCGCCGGGTTCGGCCCGTACAGCACGCCGGGCACCGTGATCCCGTGGACCAGCGGCAGGACCGACACGACGAAGAAGAAGCCGCCGATCATGCCGACTTCCGCGAGATCATCTCGCGCCGCGATCGCGATCACACCGATCGACGCGACGACACACAGGGTCGCGGCGATCACCACCAGCCAGAACAAGGGGACCGGGGCGTCCCACGCCAACGAGTCCGGCACCAGTCGCGAGACTGCGATGGGAGCGACGACCGTGGCGACCACGGCCGCGCACCACCAGCCGAGGCCGGGCCGGGAACGAGCGGGAGTCTGCACGGAGTCCACAGCGGGATATCGGCAGACCCGCCGTGCCAGTCAAGGGCAATTCCTCCGGCGTCGGATCAGCGATCGACGACGGGTCCGCGTGCGGTCGCGTAGGCGGCACGCACGGCGGCCGCCACGTCGGCGGAAACACTCGGCTCGGTCTCCGAACCGGCTCCGAGGCCCCAGGCGGACTGGATGTCGGCGATCGGCGCACCGGTGGCCCGGGCCGCGGCCTGCACGCAGGCGCCGAGCGCGACGAGTTCGTCGTCGGCGACGACGGTGACCGGTCGTTGCGCGAGATCGGCCACGATCTGGCGGTAGGCGGCACTGCGGGCGCCACCGCCGATCAGGAACAGGCGCCCGTCGACGGCGACGTCGACCGCACGCAAGGCATCGAGACCGTCGAGCAGGCCGCACACGACGCCCTCGTAGGCCGCCCGGGCGATGTCCTCGCGCGCGGTGTCGGTGCGCAGACCCATGAGGACACCGCGCGCGTCCGGGCGGTTCGGCGTGCGTTCGCCGTCGAAGTACGGCAGCAGCGTGAGGCCGCCGGCGCCGGGTTTCGCGCGCATCACCAGGGCGTACATCGTGTCGCGATCGACACCGAGGAGCCGGCGGACGGTGTCGGTGACCTTGGTCGCATTCAGCGTGCAGACCAGGGGAAGGTAGCGACCGGTCGCGTCGGCGAACCCGGCGACCGCGCCGGTCGGGTCGGCGGTCGGGGTGTCGCTGACGGCGAACACCGTGCCCGAGGTCCCGAGCGAGATCACGACATCGCCCGCCCCCAAGCCGAGCCCGAGCGCGCCGGCCATGTTGTCGCCGGTCCCGTGCGCCTCGGCCGGACCGAGCACGGGCGGGAGCGCGGAATCCCAGTCGAGGTCGCGGTCGATGATCGCCAGGATGTCGTCGCAGTACCGACCGGTCGCCGGCGACCAGTAGCCGGTGCCCGACGCGTCGCCGCGGTCGGTGCCGTACTCGCCGGTCAGTTTCCAGGCGAGCCAGTCGTGCGGGAGCATCACCCGTTCGATGCGCTCGAACACCTCCGGCTCGGTGCGGTGCAGCCACGAGAGTTTGGTAACGGTGAACGCGGCGACCGGCACCGATCCGACCGTCTCGGCCCACTCGGCCGCGCCCCCCGGGAGTTGGCCCAGCAGCCACGCCGCGTCGGGCGCGGACTCGGTGTCGTTCCAGAGCTTCGCGGGGCGCAGCGGTTCCCCCGCCGCGTCGGTGACCACGAGCCCGTGCTGCTGCGCGGCGACCGAGATCGTCTCGCAGTCGTCCAGCCCGTCGACAGATTCCCGCGCCTCGTCGAGCGCGGCCCACCAGGCGCGCGGATCCTGCTCGGACCGGGGTGGCGACGTGGGCGGATGCCCGTCACCCGCGGTGGCGACGAGGAGCCCGGTCTCGACGTTGCGGACCTCGAGCTTGCAGGACTGCGTCGACGAGTCGACGCCCGCAACGTTGACCTTCACCGGACGCCGAGGAGCAGTTCGTTCACGAGTTGGTCGAGGCGTTCGTGGCCGTAGCCGTAGTCGGCGAGCGCGTCGACGTCGAAGGTCTCGGCCCGGAGCTTCGCCCAGCGCGTCTCGGGCGGCTCGGGCAGCGTGGGGATCCCCAACTGGTCGACCTTGGCGACCGCGAGCGCTTCTCGGATCTCGGGGTCCTCGGCGAAACGCTCCGCCTTCTCCTTCAGGATCAGGTACGTGCGCATGCAGCCGCGGGCGAAATCCCACACCCCGTCCTGGTCCTCGGTGCGGTAGGCGTGCGCGTCGAAGTGCCGCATCCCCTGCCACTCGGATTCCTCGAGCAGCTTCACCAGGTAGAAGGCATCGCGGTGCCCTTCGGAGCCGAAGCGGAAGTCCTGGTCGTACTTGCCCGGCACCTGACCGTTGAGGTCGATGTGGAAGAGCTTGTCGGCCCACAGTGCCTGCGCGACCGCGTGGTGGAACGAGAGCCCGCTCATCGTCTCGTGCGCGAACTCGGGGTTGAGTCCGACCATCTCGGGATACTCGAGCTCGTTGATGAACGCAAGGGCGTGACCGACCGTCGGCAGGAACAGGTTGCCGCGCGGTTCGTTGGGCTTCGGTTCGAGCGCGAGCTCCATCTCGTAGCCCTGCTCGGTGATGTAGGCGCAACACGCGTTGATCGCCTCGGCGTAGCAGTCGAGTGCGGCCGGCACGTCGGTGGCGGCGTCGGACTCGACCCCTTCGCGCCCGCCCCACATCACGTAGGTGCGGGCGCCGAGCTCGGCGCCGACGTCGATGCCGTCGATCGCCTTCCGCAGCGCGTAGCGACGCACCTTGGGATCGTTGGCGGTGAATGCGCCGTCCTTGAAGATGGGCTGGGAGAACAGGTTGGTGGTCGCCATCGGCACCCGCATGCCGGTGTCGGCGAGGGCGCGGTGGAACCGCACGAGGATCTCGTCCTTCTCGGTGGGCGTACTCCCCGGCGGGATCAGGTCGTCGTCGTGGAAGTTGACGCCGTAGGCGCCGAGATCGGACAGGCGGTGCACCGCGTCGACCGGGTCGAGGGGCGGTCGGGTCTCGTGCCCGAACGGATCCCGCCCGCGGTTGCCGACGGTCCAGAGCCCGAAGGTGAAGTGATCCTCCGGAGTCGGTTCGTAGTCCATGCCGTCGTCCATTCTTCGCCTGCGGAAACGTCGATGATTCCACATCACCCCCGGCGGAGTTGTGGCTCGGGCGTCGACCCGCCAGGCTCCGGGGATGACGACTCCTACCGACGCGCTGATCACCCGGATCCATCGCGAGCTCGACGCCGGGTTGCTCCCGAGTTGTCAGGTCGCCTGGGCCCGCAACGGTGAGATCGAACACTTCGCCACCTACGGCGATGCCACCGACGACACCGACTACGTGATCTTCTCCGCGACCAAGCCGATCGTCGCGTCCTTGGTGTGGGTCCTGATCGGTGAAGGGCTGATCGACGTGGACCGGCTCGTCGTCGACTACATCCCCGAGTTCGGCACCCACCGCAAGGACATCATCACGGTCGAACAGGTGATGCTCCACACGTCCGGCTTCCCGCACGCGCCGATGGGTCCGCGCGACTGGAGTACGCGGGAAGGTCGCGTCGCCCAGATGGCGAACTGGCGACTCAACTGGGAACCCGACACCGCGTACGAGTACCACCCGAGCTCGGCCCACTGGGTGCTCGCCGAGATCATCGATCGCGTGACCGGCGGCGACTTCCGCGACCTCGTGGAGGAGCGCATCACCAGACCGGCCGGAATCACGCGTCGAATACTCGGCGTCCCCGCGAACGAGCCGCGCCCGGTGGCGTTCATGACCAGCGTCGGCGAACCGGCAACGCCCGACGAGTTGGAGGCGGCACTCGGGGTGCGTGAACTCCCGGTCACCGAGGTGACCCAGGACGCGCTGCTGATGTTCAACGACCCGGCGGTGCGCGAGGTCGGGAGCCCGGGCGCGGCCGGCACGATGACCGCCGCCGAACTCGCGCTCTTCTACCAGGCGCTGCTGCACGACCCGGCCGGCGTCTGGAAGCCCGAGATCCTGGCGGACGGGACGGGTCGGGTGCGCAACCGCAAGCCGGACCGGTGGACGCGGGTGCCCGCGAACCGCAGCCTCGGGCTGATCATCGCGGGGGACGACGGCAAGGCGAACCTCCGCGGCTTCGGCCACACCGGGTCGCGCCACACGTTCGGCCACAACGGCGCCGGCGGTCAGGTGGCGTGGGCCGATCCGGAGTCGGGCCTGTCGTTCGTCTACCTCACCAACGGACTCGACGAGCACGTCCTGCGGCAGGGCCGGCGCAGCATCTCCATCTCCTCCCACGCCGCGGTCGTGTGACGCCATACTGTCCCTGACACGAGCGTCAGGAACCGAGGAGAGGCCGACTCCGACCAGCACCGACCCGCACCTCGGATCACAGGTTCGTGGAGTCGGCCGTGGCCCGAGCGGCCCGGCCCGAAGGGCCAAGAGCGGGAAACACGAGGAGAGTGACGGACATGGGTGCATTGGACGGCGTCAAGATCCTCGACCTCTCGTGGGGTATCGCCGGTCCGCTCGGCGTGATGTTGCTCGCCGAGCAGGGGGCCGACGTCGTCAAGGTCGAACCGCCGGGCGGTGATCCGTTCCGCGCCTACAGCGGGTACGCGGTGTGGAACCGGTCGCGACGGTCGGTGACCGTCGACCTCAAGTCCCCCGCCGGGCTCGAGGCATTCCACAAACTCGTCGACGACGCCGACGTGCTCGTCGAGACGTTCCGGCCGGGGGTGACCGATCGGCTCGGCATCGGGTTCGACGCGATGCACGCCCGCAACCCACGGCTCGTGTACTCGTCGTGCCCCGGGTACCCCGACGGTCACCGCCTCGC
The DNA here is from genome assembly GCA_964544295.1 of uncultured Bifidobacteriaceae bacterium. GTDB lineage: Bacteria > Actinomycetota > Acidimicrobiia > IMCC26256 > JAENVU01 > JAENVU01. The sequence goes on along the minus strand of CAZJBJ010000018.1, from coordinate 23,529 downwards.
ACAACGCCCCGGCTACGACGCGTTGATCCAGGCGAGCAGCGGCCAGCAGTGGGAACAGCCGGGCTGGCGCCTTGGTCCGATCTTCCTACACATGCCGATGCCGAGCATGGGCGCGGCGTTCCTCGTCCCGAGCGGGATACTCGCCGCGCTCATCGCCCGCGTCTCCACGGGCCGCGGTCAACACGTGCGCACGTCGTTGTTCCAGGGTGCGCTGCTCTACACGACCCAGATCTGGCAACACGTCGAGCACGCGGATGCCGCGTTCCACGACCTGATGGGCAAGAGCTACCCGCCGGGCGTCCATCAGCAGTTCCTGTTCGAGTGCGCCGACGGCGAGTGGGTACACACGTCGGTGATGAGCGGGCTCACCCCGACCAAGAGCCAGGACGAGTTGCTCGGTCTCGAGGACGCGCCGGAACCGTTCGCGTTCATGTCGCTCACCCCGGAGGAGCGGGAGGAGTTCACGAAGCGGCGCCGGGCCGCGTACAAGACGCACCGCCGCGACGAGCTGGTGGCCACGTTCCAGGCGCACAACCACGCGGTCGAGGCCGTGATCACCGCCGAGGAGGCGCTCGGCGCGGGCGGCTCTCCGCACCCGCAACTGGTGGCCAACGGCATGGTCGCCACGATCGAGGATCCCGAACTCGGCATCACGACCCAGATGGGCGTCCCGATCAACCTGCTCGGCACCCCGGGCGGGATTCAGGGACCCCAGCCCCTCCCCGGCCAACACAACCGGGAGATCTTCGGGGCGCTCGGCTATTCGGATACCGAGATCGCGGCGATCGCGGGAGGTGGGAGATGAGCACGCCACTCGACGGCGTCCTGCTCGTCGACTTCGGTCAGTACCTCGCCGGTCCGTTCGGGCCGATGATCATCGGCGACCTCGGCGCGCACGTCATCAAGGTCGAACCGGTGACCGGTGACGGCATGCGGCTCGCGGGCAAACCGTTCTTCGGTTGTCAACGCGGCAAGCAGGACATCGCGCTCGACCTGAAGCATCCGCGCGGACTCGAGGTCGCGCTCGAACTCATCGCCCGAGCCGACATCGTCCACCACAACATGACGGCCGGCGTCGCCAACAAGCTCGGCATCGGGTATGCGGACTGCAAGCGGGTGAATCCCGACGTCGTGTACTGCAACACGTGGGCGTACGGCCTCGAAGGTCCCCTGGCACGCTTCGGCGGGCTCGACCCGCTGTATCAGGCATCGGCCGGCCTCGAGTACGAGGCGGGCGCGCTGCACACCGGCAACGACCCGCTCTACTACCGGTTCGGAATGTGCGACGCCGCCAACGCGATGTTGTCGGTCGTCGGCTCGCTCGCGGCGCTGTACCACCAGCGCGTGACCGGCGAGGGCCAGGAGTTGTGGACGTCGCTGATGGACGGCGGCGCGGTGTTCTCGTCCGACGCGTTGCTCGTCGACGGTGAGGCGGTCCCCCGCCCGCGCCTGGACCAGGGTCTCCACGGCATCGACGCGTGCTACCGGCTCTACGAGACCCAGGACGGCTGGATCCAGATCGCAGCGGTCAAGGAATCACAGTGGGTCGCGCTCTGTGGCGTTCTCGGCGTGCCCGAACTCGCCGACGACGCCCGCTTCGCGGTGGCGGATCTCCGCCAGGAACACCGCGCCGAACTGGAGCACCTGCTGGGTGATCGGTTCGCCACCCGGACCTCGGTGTCGTGGACCCATGCGCTCGACGACGCCGGCGTCCCGAACGAGATTCCGCTGGATTCCCTCGGCGGCGAGCTGGTGCTCAACGATGCCGACAACGTGGCACTGGGGATGGTCGCCGAGTACGAGCACCCGCGCATGGGGACGATGCGCCAGTTCGGCCAGCTCGTGCAGTTCTCCGACACTCCGGCGCCCGAGCGCAGCGCGCCGCCGCTCGTCGGTCAGCACACCCGCGAGATCCTGGAGTGGTTGGGCACGGACGCCGCCACCATCGCCGACCTCAAGGACGAAGGGGTCGTCACCTGGCCCGGCGACGACTACCCCTGGATCGTCTGACAAGCGCGGGAGACAAGAGGCTGCACCGTCAAGGAGGCGCGACCCGCCGTCGAACGCGACGATCGAGGTGCAGCCGTGGCCCGAGCGGCCCGGCCCGCAGGGCCACGAGCGGGAATTCAGTGTGCGACGTCGAGGAGGAACATCGCGGCTTCGTAGCGGCGGGCGTTGAGGAGCGCCGATCCGGCCGCGGTTCCGAACCGGGCCAGGATGGCGCGGGTCTCGGCGGTCACCGTGTCGGCCACGAGGCCCGGCAACACGAGGACGGCGAGGAGCACGCCGTCGGGTGACTCGATGGGCACGCCGATCGCCATCACGTCATCGATCGAGTCGGCGACGAGCGAGCCGTCCGACCGCACTCGCGCCACGACCGGCTCGGCCGACTCGGCCAGGCCGAGTGGGTCGACGACCGGCTGGACGAGGTCACGTTCCTCCACGAGGAAGAGCACCCCACCCTCGACGCCGACGAGCGCGCGGCCTTGCTCGACGATGGCCGGAAGCAGCTCGTCGAGTTCGAGGTGGGCGTGCAATGCCGATACTGCGTCGAGCACGAGTCCGGAACTCAGGAGTTCACACGCGATCTCACTGTCGAGTTCGAACAGCTGCTCGCGGTCGCGCACGACACGACGCAGGTGACGCTCCTTGTCGAACGCGTACACGACGACACACACGCTGAAGAGGGCGAGCGCGAGGCGGGCGTTGCGGGCGTCGATGATGCTGTCGGCACCCACGTGGATCACACCCTCGGAGACGAGCGTGGCCACGATCAGCGCCAGGGTGACGAGGCCGCCGACGAAGGCGATCTGGTACCGGCGACGATGCACCGCGTCGAGCGAGACCACGCCGTCGGTCGGAAGATCGGCGAGGCGTCCTTCGCGGGCGATGTCTTCCCGCAGTGCAGTTTCTCGATCCGTCACGGTTGGTGGTTCTCCTGCGTCGGTTGATCCCGCTTTCGGACATATCGGCGCGTCTCTGGGCGACCTTGACCACTGAGCGTGGTGATCTTCTCGACATCTAGGTTGATGTGGTGCACGGACGTGCGTTGGGCATCGAGGATCTGGCGGCGGTCGCGGCGCTGGCGCGCCGATCCCTGGTCGATCCGCCGACGCCTGACGAGCTCCGCCGGGCGTGCTTCGATCCCGAACAGCCGGCCGAACTCCGCGGCGATCCGGCCACCGGCGTGGTGGCCACCGCGCGACGGGGCGACGACGGCTTCATCCGGTTCCTGGCCGTCGATCCGACCGCCCGGCGGGCCGGCATCGGGACCACGCTGGTGCGCGACGCCGAGTCCGTACTGCGCGCGCAGGGCGCCACCTCGGTCACGATCGGAGCCGACGCGCCGTTCTACCTCTGGCCCGGCATCGACGCGCGCGAACTGGGTGCGGTGTGCCTCGCCGAGCGGCAGAAGTACCACCGCGTCGACGTCCACCTCAACATGGACGTCTCGCTCACCGATCTCCCGCCCGATCCGGGCGGTCACCGCGTCGCGACCGCAGCCGACCTGCCGGCGATCGACGCGTGGTCGAGCACCCACTGGGCGTTCTGGCGCGCCGAGATGTGCCGGGCCGTCGGCCAGGGCGGGTTGGTGCTGACCGAGGACGCGGACGGGATCGCCGCGGTGTGCGCGTACGCCGTGAATCGCGCCGGTCTCGTCGGGCCGGTGGGGGTGCGACCCGACCTTCTCGGCCGCGGCGTCGGGGTCGCGCCACTGCTCGGCGCGCTTCATCACATGCGCGCGGCGGGGAACACTGCGGCGGAGATCGCGTGGGTCGGACCGATCGTGCCGTACGCGCGCGTCGGCGCGACCCTCGGGCGAAGCTTCCTCGTGTACCGGAAGGAACTGCGATGACGCTGCTCCCGCAACCGCGCGAAGCCGCGCTCACCGACGAACTCGTCGCCGCTACCGAGCCCACGCTCGTCACCGACCCGAGCCTTCCGGCGCAGGGCTACGCACTGACGATCACGCCGACCGGCATCACCGTGGCCGCGGCCGACGCCGCCGGCGCCTTCTACGCGCGCATGACCGTGCGGCAGCTGGCGCGGCTCCACGACGGGCGGGTCCCCGTCGGCACGATCCGGGACTGGCCCGACCTCGCCGAGCGCGGCGTGATGCTCGACGTGTCGCGCGACAAGGTCCCGACGATGGACACGCTGCTCGCCCTCGTCGACCGGCTCGCCGAATGGAAGATCAACCATCTGGAGCTCTACGCCGAGCACACGTACGCGTACCCGGAGCACGAGGTCGTGTGGCGCGACGCGAGTCCCTTCACCCCCGCCGAGATCGAGACGCTCGACGAGTTCTGCCGCGATCGGCACATCGCGCTCGTGCCCAACCAGAACTGCCTCGGGCACATGAACCGCTGGCTCGCACACGACGCGTACCGCGAGCTGGCGATGGATCCCGATGGGTACGTGATGATGGGCATGAGGCGACCGCCGAGCACCATCGAACCGACGAACCCCGAATCACTGCGCCTGGTTCAAGGACTCTTTCGCGAGTTGCTCCCCCACTTCTCCGACCGGAGGTTCGTGAACCTCGGGCTCGACGAGCCGTGGGAGATGCCCGCCGACCGCTTCGACGACTACCTCGCGTGGATCCACACGCTGTGCGACCTCCCCGAGTTGGCCGGTCGCGGTGTCCTCATCTGGGGCGACATCCTCGCGTCGCACCCGGACCGGCTCGCCGACCTTCCCGCCGCCGTCACCGTGTGCGAGTGGGGGTACGACGCCGACCACCCGTGGACGGCGCGGCTCGAAGCGCTCGCCGCCGGAGACGTCAGCCGCTGGGTGGCGCCCGGCACGTCGAGCTGGCTCACGATCCTCGGCCGCACCACGAACATGCGCGCCAACATCACCGAGGCCGTCGACGCGGCGCTGGCCCACGGTGCGACCGGCATGCTCACCACCGACTGGGGCGACAACGGCCACCTCCAGTACCCCGCGGTCAGCGACCCCGGCCTGGCGCTCAGCGCGGCATCGGCGTGGTGTCGGGCGGCGAACCGGGACCTCGATCTCGCGGCGGCATTGTCGGCCCACTGCTACGACGATCCGACCGGCGAGTTGGCGGCGATCGTGCTGGGTCTGGGCGACGTGTACCTCCGGTTGGAACCGCAGGTGTGGAACGTGGCCACGTTCGCGCTGCCGCTCTACTTCCCCCAGCTCGACCTCGGTCGGGGCCCGCTGCTCGGCGCGACCGACGAGCAGTACGCGGCGATCGAGGCGGACCTCGACGCGTTCGCGGCGCGGCTGACCACCGTCGGCAGTCGGCGACCCGATGCTGCGCTGATCGTCGACGAGTTGCACAACGCCATCGCACTGGTCCGCGTGCTCTGCGCCGACGCGCACGCCCGCCTTGCGGTCGGCGGTGCGTTGGCCGCGGTGGATCCGCCGACGCGAGCGACGCTCGCCACGGCGCTGCGACCGGTCATCGCGGAACACGAACGGCTCTGGTCGGTGCGCAACCGGCCCGGTGGTCTCCGCGAGTCACGATCGTGGCTCGAGCACCTGGTGGAGTGCTACGAGACGGGTGTGGTCGATCGCGCGTGGTCGGGACCGCCGGCGTCAGGGTGACACGGCGACGCTGCGGGCGATCGGCCAGGCCCAGCGGGTGACGCCGACCGCTGCGGGCGCGACCGGGTCGGCCGCACCGACCGCGAAGGCCCGCAAGCTCCCGAGCGCGTCGAGGGTGTAGCCCCCGGTGGCGTCGGGTAGGAGCGCGAGTCCCATCGGTTGCGGCATTCGCGGCAAGCCGTCGAGCCGGAGCCGCGGTGGTGGGGTCGCGCCGCCGAAGGCCACGGCGTGGGTGCCGCCCAGCGCGTCGATCACGTACCCCGTGCGACCACCGGGCAACAGCGTGAGGCCGCGGGCGACGTCCCAACCGGGCCAGTACGGCCCGATGCTGACCCGCGGCGGCAGCGCTCCGCTCCCGAGCCGGAACGGGTGCATGCCACCGAAGCCGTCGAGCACGTACCCGCCCGTGCTGTCGGGGAGGACCACGACGTCGCGGGCGATGTCCCACCCCGGCCAGTACGGCCCGCCGCGTGCCGCGGGCGGCGACCCGCTGCTGCCGAGCCGGAACCCGTGCAGACCGCCGATGCCGTCGAGCATCAGCCCGCCCTGATCTCCGGGCACGAGCGCGACGCCGCGTGCGATGTCCCATCCGGGCCAGTAGGGCGCGCCGCTGATCGCGCCGAGCGCCGGACCCGCGCCGATGCGGAACCGGTGGAGCCCACCGAACCCGTCGAGGGTCACGCCCCCGGCCAGGTCCGCACGCACCGGCGCGGTCACGACCTGGCCGGTGTCGGGTCCGATCATCATCGAGGTCGGGTCGACGAACTCGAAGTCGGACCCGTGCAGCGCGCCGAGGCCGTGCAGGTCGTCGTTGTCCCACCGATCGTCGGGCGCACCGGAGATGTACCACGACGATCCGTTGTCGGCCACGATCGCGCCGTGCCGCTGCAATGCGCGGACCACCAGACGGGCCTGGGGGCCGAAGCGGTTGGGATCGACGCCGGGTTTCAGCCGCAGCCATGCGCCCATGGGGGCCGCGGTCGCGTCGGTCACGCCGGCCTGGTGCCGGGCCGGCCAGACGTACCGGCGATCGGTGCGCCGCAGCGTGATGCGGATGGCGTGGTCGATCTCCCCCGCCGCCACCTCGTCGTATCGGACCAGGCCCGGGAGGATCGGCAGCCCGGCGGCGTCGGCACTGGTCCAGGTGCGCGGCCGCATGGCGTTCGACGTCAGGTCGAAGATCGCGCCCGAACCCGCCGACCAGCCGGTGCCGTTCGGGTAGCTCGAGAAGGTCTCGTACAACGTGCAGTGATCGCGATCGACCACGAGGACGTGGCGATCACCGGTGCTCGACGCGCCACCCTCGATCGGCGCGTTGGTCGGGATCGGGTACGGACCGGGGTCGCTCTCGTCCGCGTAGGTGAAGCTGACCGGCACCTTCGGCTGCGTACCCGGCACGGTCACGAACGGGATGCCGATCGGCCCGCCCGCGTAGAGGCCGGCACCGAAGTCGGCGTGCAGACTCAACCCGGCACCGGCGTTCGTCACGTAGGTCGATGAGTTGGGGTCGGTCGGGAGCGCGTCGACCGACGCGTGCCAGTACGAGTCGGCGGGGGTCATCGGACACGCGGGCGCGTTCGGGAGACTCGACGCGCCGGCCGAAACGCCGGTCACCGCGATCGCGATGACCGCGACCGCACCACCGCCGAACCATCTCCGCATGGTCTTCTATCGGCAGGTGCGTCCGATTTCCTCAGTCCTGCGGGTCAGCCGCGCCGGTCGACCTCTCGCTCAACCGGGCGCGGCTGCCACCGCCAGCGCGCGGTACAGCAGTTCCGCGTCACCGAGGCGTCGCCGCAACTCCCGCTCGAGCCCGCCGATCGGGTACAGGTTCTGCGGGGCGCGCGGATCCTTGTGCGACTCGCTCGCGAACCGCGGCAACGTCGCGCCGACCCGATCGGCGAGCGTGACCGCATCGGCGACGCTCAGCTCGGCCGAGCACTCGCAGCGCACGACCCCGGACCACGGCGCCCCCCGACCACCGGGGAGCCGCAGGTACCACGAATGTCGACTTCCCCGCCCGCCGATCGTGAACACCGGCGTGCGGGCGCGCTCGGTCAGCGTGCCGACGAACCGGTGCAACGCGGGTGGGAGGTAGGCCGTCGCGTGGGTCTTGATGACGCCGACCGCGCCGCCCACCTGGGCGCGGCCGGTGATCGGACCGTCGATGACGACGAGCGCGTCCTCGGGCGCGTCACGGCGCGCCTGCTCGGCCATCTCGATCTCCCGACGACCCATCTGATCCTGGATGGCGAGCCAGAGACTCTCCGGGGTCGAGTCACCGGCGGCGTGCGGCAGGTAGGTCACGTCGGGGAACCGGGTGGCAATGGGTCGGATGGCGCGCGACGCGCTGAACACGCCGCGGCCGACCGAGGTGGCGACGACCTCGGCCCGGGCTCCCGCGCGCACCACCCCGGCGGCGTACGTCGCGCACACTCCGGGCTCGACGCCGCCCTCGTCGTCCTCCACCCAGACGCGCGCGTCGATGCGCCGCACTCCGTCGACGAACAGGACGGTGGGTGCGGGTTCGCCTATGGGCGCGATCGCGGCCCAACGGTCCGCGACCACTTCGACGTCGGTGTTGACGACGACGTCGCTCGGATCGAGCACCGCTTCGATCGCACTGCCGTAGCTCGGATCCCACGGGTCGACGGTGAATCTCACGTCGTGATCCGTTCGACCGTCGACGAGCGGGCGGTCTTGGTCACCCGGAACTGCACCGGCATGCGCGCGGCCAGCTCGGCCACGTGGGTCACGATGCCGACCATCCGATCGGTCGCGCCCAGGTTCTCGATCGTCTCCGCCACCACGTCGAGCGTCTCGGCGTCGAGCGTGCCGAACCCTTCGTCGAGGAAGATCGACTCCAACCGCGAGGAACGATCCGCCGACAGATCCGCGAGCTGGTCGGAGAGCGACAGGGCGAGCGCGAGCGACGCCTGGAAGGTCTCCCCGCCCGAGAGGGTGCGCACCGACCGCGCCTCGTCTCCCTGGCTGTGATCGACGACGAGGAGATCACGGCCCGAGTCCTCGAAGGCGAAGGAGTACCGCCCGCCGGACAGGTCGCCGAACCGCCGCGACGCCCCCTCCACCAGGCGGCTCAACGCCTCACTGACCAGCCACCGTTCGAAGTGGTTGGCGTCGAGCAGCCGACCGAGTTCGCCCGCCACCGCGGCAGTCGCACTCCGCTCCTCGATGGCGGCTTCGAGCTCCCGGCGCTCGGCGACTTCCTCGTTCAGCCCTTCGAGCCGGTGTCGGGTCGTAGCCTCGGCGTGGGTGGCCGCGTCGACCAGCCCGTCGAATCCCGCGGCTGCGTCCACCGCGAGGCCGAGCGCGGCCGCCTCGACCACGACCGCGTCGAGGCGGGCCGACAACTCGCCCTGGAGCTTCTCGACGCGGCCGGTGGCCTCGGTCAGGGCCGCGGTGGCCTCGGCGAGCCGCTCGGCCGCCCACGCGGTGAGTGCGGCCCAGTCGCGGCCGAGGTCGTCGGTCTCGGACGGCGCGGTCAGCCCGACCGCGGCGCAGCGGTCCCGACACTCGCGGTACTGGCTGCGGGCGCGCTCGGCCTGCACCCGCGCCTGCTTGGCCGCGTCGGCGGCCTCGCGGGCGGCGGCCCGACACTGCTTCTCCTCGGCGCGCGCTTCGTTGCGCGCGCGTTCCAGCGCGGCGATCTCCGCGAGGTGCGCGTCGATGACGTCGGCCGCCGGCGCGTCGGCCAGCGCGGTCATCAGCTGCTGCCGCAATTTGTCGGCCTCATCGCACTGGATCCCGGCCCGGGTAGCCTGGTCGCGGGCTTCCTGTGCGCTCTGACGCGCCGCGTCCGCGGCCGTGCGGGCCGCCCGCCACGCCTCGGGTGCGTCGCCGCTCGGCGGTGCCGTGACCACCTGCTCGCACACGGGGCACGGGTCGCCCACGACGAGATGCTCTCGCACCACGTGCGCCGCGTTCGCCGTGCGCAGTGCGCCGGCGTGCTCCTCGGCCTGGGTGGCGATGCCGTCGAGGCGGGCCGCTTCGGCCTCTGCCTCCGCCTGCTTCCGGCGCAATGGTTCGAGGCGTCGTTGGATGGCATCGAGTTCGTCGCGGGTTCGCTTCAGCTGCTGGAGTGCCTGGGGATCGCCGAGCGCCGCGATCCGCGCCTCCACCTCGTTCACCGTCTCGGTCGCCGTTTCGGCCGCGGTCTCGGCGGCCGCGAGGCGGGTGTCCGCCTCGGTGATGGCCTCCGCCAGCCGGGTCAGCCCGTCGGGCGGCCGCACGGCGCCGAGGACCTCGACTCGTTCGCGGCTCGTGCCGGCCGCACCCTCGGCGGCCGCAACATCGGAGACGATCGACGCCGCGTCGCCGGCCACGGCGCGCCAGGACTCCCGTGCGGCACTGACGGCCGCGAGTTCATCGGTCAGCTCCTGCACCCGCTCCGGCGCCGCGTGGGCGAGCGCCATGATCCGCGCCCGGTCCCGCTCGAGCCCGAGAGACTCGGCGGCCGCGAGCGCCCGCGCTCGTTGCATCATCCGCTCGTACACGTCGAGCCCGAGGAGTTGCACGAGGAGGTCCTGACGCGCCGCGGGCTTGTCGTGTAGGAACCGGGCGAAGTCCCCCTGCGGGAGCACGACGGCCCGGGTGAACTGATCGAAGTCCAGCCCGATCACCTGGGTGACGACCGGTTCCATCTCCTTGGCGGTCCCCGCCAGGACCTCACCGTCCGATCGTTCCAGCCGGGCCTCCTTCGTGGACGCCTTGCCGTGCTTGTCCCGTCGCACCACCCGCACCGCGACGTACCGATGGTCGCCGAGGTCGAAGGTGAGCGAGACGCGCGCCTCGGCCGCCAGCGTGTGCACCGCGGCGCCGACCGCCCGGCGGTCGGCATAGCGGGGCAGGGATCCGTAGAGCGCGAAACAGATCGCGTCGATGACCGTCGACTTCCCCGAGCCGGTCGGCCCGACGAGCGCGAAGACCTCCGCGCCTTCGAAGTCGACGGTGACCTCGTCGAGGAAGGTCCCGAACCCGACCATCGTGACCGCGACCGGCCTCATGTCGAAGTCTCCGCGTCGAGCAACTCGGCGAACAGCGTCCCGAGTCGCGGGTCGTCGATCGACTCCGACGTGAGGTACTCGGCGAACAGTTCCTGGGGCGTCCGGCCCTGACGCTCGACGGGCGGTGTCGCCGTCTCGCGTCGACCGAGCACGCGGACTTCGACGACGCGATCACCCAACCAACGACGCACGTCCTCGACGATCCCGGCGCGCGCGGCGTCGTCGACCCGGACCCGCAACCAGGCATCGCTCGGTTCGAGGTCCGCCATGGCCTCGAGTTCCGCCAGCGTGCCCGTGACCGTGCGCAGCTCGACCCCGCGCGTGAGGGGGACCGGGCGGACCTGGGCCGGGGTCCGCGCCGTCGCCTCGACCATCAGGACCTGTTTGCCCGCGCCTTCCTCGCCGAAGTCCACCTGGATCGGCGACCCCGAGTACCAGACCGGGCCGCCCGCGGGCACCCGCTGTCCGAGGTGGAGGTGGCCCAGGGCGGCGTACGCGAGTCCCGGCGGGAACGCAGTGGCGGAGAGCCAGTACGGCTCGAACGCGGTCTGCGCCGCCCGCTCTCCCCCGCCGACGAGCCCGCCGCGCACCATGCAGTGCGCGACCAACAGGTTGACCGCGTCCGGATCGGCGGTGGCACACAGCGCGGCGACAATCCCGGCCAGGCGCTCCGCGTACGCGCCCGCCGCCTGGGCCGCGTCGAGTTCCATGAGATCGGCGGCCCGCACCGAATAGCGCGGCGAACAGAACGGCAACAACGCGACCCGCGCGCGCTCGCCCCCGGCGGTGTCGATGTCGACGACGCCGCCCTCGTCCGGTCGCGCGACCCGACCGCGCATGACGATGCCCAGCCCCTCGGCCCACGGCCGCAACGCCTCGAAGCTCGCCGCGTTGTCGTGATTGCCGGCGATCACCACGAGCGGTGCGACGGCGCGCAGATCGAGCAACGTGCGGTGCACGAGCGCGACCGCGTCCGGGCTCGGCGCGGCCGTCTCGTACAGGTCACCCGCGACGAGGATCAGCTCCGCCGACTCCGCCGCCGCCACCTCGACGATCTCTCCCAGGACCGCGGCGTGCTCGTCCAGCCGGGACTCCCCGCGGATCGTCTTGCCCACATGCCAATCCGACGTATGGCAAATCCTCACGGCACGCTCACGGCATTCCGGCGAAGGGGTCGGAGGCGTCGGCGGCGGGGGCGGCTTCTTCGGGGCGGGTGGCCCAGGCGGGGAACGGGAACTCGACCACCAACGGGATCGGCAGCTGGGGTTGGGACACGAACATCGTGCCCGGCTTCGCGATCCGCGCCCGTTCCCGGTGCGCCGCCGGCAGGAAGCCGTATTCGGGCCGGGTCGCCTCGGCCGGGTCCAACCGACCGGCGACACGGATCGCCGAGTTCGCGATCACCCGGCGCTCGACCTCGCTCGCGGTCTGCTGCGCGCCGATGAGGATGATCCCGAGGCTCCGACCGCGCTCGGCCACGTCGAGGAGGATCTCCTTGATCGGGCTCGTGCCTTCGCGGGGTGCGTACTTGTTGAGTTCGTCGAGGACCACGAACAGGAGCGGGTGCCGGGCGCCGGTCTCCTCCTTCGCCTCGAACGCGCGCTTCACCGTGACCCCGACCACGAACCGCTGCGCACGTTCGGTGAGATTGTGAATGTCGACCACCGTCACCTGAGGACCGCCCGTTGGATCGATGGCCCGGTCGGATCGCGCCGCGATGTCGGAGCGGATCAACGAACCGAGCGCGCGCTGGGACGACAGCAGCCGACGAACGAAGGCGTTGATCGTGCCCATCCCGACTGCTCGCCCCGCCCACTCGACCGCGGTCTCGTCGTCGTTCAACCGGTCCACGACGAGTTCGACGAGGTCGTGATACGTGGTGAGGGTCACGCCGTCGACGCTCCAGCGGCCGTCGTCACCGACGGGTTCACCTTCCGCAAGCTTGCGCATCACCTGGTGGATCACCATCGTGTACTGCTGGCGCTCGTCCTCCGCGTCCGCGAACACGAACGGCAACAGGTCGCCGGTCACGAAGTCGGCGATGGTCCAGTAGAACGACGACACGCCGGTCGTGCGCGACGCGGTGTCCGGACCGGCGTTGGGATCATTCCGGCGCGGCGGAGCCTTGAACGCCACACTCTCGAAGTGGCCGGCCGGCAGGCCGAGCTGGCGATACCGCTCGCGCTGCACGTCGTCGAGGCGCACGTTGGCCCGATCGAGGAACAACAGGTCCTCGCCCTTGACGTTGAAGATCAACGCCTTGGTGTTGGTGGTCGCCGCGCCCAGCACACCGGAATGAAACATCGAGTAGAGCAGGAACGTGGCGTAGGTCGTCTTCGTGGCGACGCCGGACACGCCGCTGATACTCACGTGCGCGCCCCGGGTGCCGTCGAGGAAGTCGACGTTCGCGAACACGGGCTCGCCGTCGCGGCCCACCCCGATCGGGAGGCGGCGCTCCATCGCGTCGAACAACAAGGCGTGATCGCGTTCGGCCCCGGTCGCCCGGCGCACCGGCGCACCCGGGCTCGGCGGCACGAACGTCTCGGGCTCCACGCGCGTAGTGCTGACCTCGGCGGCTTCGACCGTCTCGGCGGGCAGGACGCCGTCGGCGATCAGGAACACATCGGAGTCGAACCGCGCCCCCTCGTGCCGGGCCCGGACCTGGGTGACCACGCCGGCCACCCGCACAGTCTGGGCCTCGCCCGGCAGTTCCCGGTCGGTGACCACGACGTCGTCGAGCTGGAGGTACTGGTCCGGCGCGATCGCGACCCAGAACGACAGCGGGGTGCTGTCCTCCGTGCCGATGACGCGACCGACCGCCTCGACTCCGTCCTCCGCCATGCGTCGACCGTACCAACCCCTACCCGGAGAGCCGCGGTTTCGGTCCCGGTCAGACGGCCGAGCCGGGACGGTCGGTGAGGCGTTGGGCCAGCCAGACCGGGATCACCGAGGCCAGCACGACGAACGTGGCCACGACGTTGACCGTGGGGATCGCGTTCGGTCGCGAGAAGTTGTCGGCGAACCAGAGGGGCAGCGTCTTGTACCCGACTCCGGCCGTGAAGGTGGTGACGATGATCTCGTCGAACGACAGCGCGAACGCCAGGAGGCCCCCGGCGACCAGCGCGGTCCGCATGAGCGGGAAGGTCACCAACCGGAAGGTCTGCCAGCCGTCGGCCCCGAGGTCGGCCGACGCCTCCCGCACGTTGGGCGACAAGCGGCGCAGGCGCGCCGCCGCGTTGTTGTACACGATCACCACGCAGAACGTGGCGTGCGCGACGACGAGCGTGGTGAACGACACGGTGATGCCGACCCGTTCGAATCCCGACAGCAACGCGATACCGGTCACGATGCCGGGCAGCGCGATCGGCAGCACGATGAAAAGGCTGATCGCATTGCGTCCGAAGAACTTCGTCCGGGTCAGTGCGAACGCGGCCAGTGTTCCGAGTACCAACGCGATGACGCTTGCCGTGAGACCCGTCTGCACCGAGTGCAACAGTGCGTCCCTGGGGCCGGCTTCGTGCCAGGCCTTCTGCCACCACTCGAGGGTGAACCCGCGCGGCGGCCACGCGTAGTTCTTCGCCGTGTTCACACTCAGCCGCGCGACGTAGACGATCGGCGCGTACAGCACGATCAACACCAATGCCGTGAACACCCGCAACGCCCACCGAGCCGTCGACGAGAGGTACATCGCTACAACTCGTCCAGTGCCCCGGTGCGACGCACCGCGAGCAACAACCCGACCATGATCACGATCGGCACGACGGCATAGGCCGCTGCGAACGGGAGGTCGACCGAGAACTGCCGGTAGACGATGTTCCCGATGAACTCGGTGGTGCCGCCGACGATCCGGTTCATGTAGAAGTCGCCCAGCGTGAGCGAGAACGTGAAGATCGATCCGGCCACGAGGGACGGCACGATCTGGGGCACGACGACGCTGACGAACGTGCGGCCGGCCTTGGCGCCGAGGTCCGTCGATGCTTCGAGCAACGAGTCGGGCAGCCGATCGAATCCGGCGAACAGCGGGATGACCATGAACGGGAACCACAGGTACGCGAGCACGACGATCGAACTTGCATACCCGAACCCGAGCGTGTGACCGAACACGGCCTGGATCGCGCCACCCCCCGGATCGAGCAGCGCGCGCCAGGCATACCCCTTGACCAGGTAGCCGGCCCACAGCGGCAACGTGACCGCCACCACGAGCATCCGGCGAACTCGCAGCGAGGCCACCTTGCCCATGTAGAACGCCACCGGCAGCGCGATCAGCGCGTCGATCAGGGTGACGGTCACCGCCGCGCCGAGCGTACGGAGCGCAACCGTGCGGTACACCGGCTCCGAGATGATCCGGTCGAAGTTACCCAGCCCGAGCGAGGTGTCGAGCTTGGTGACGAGCCCGGTCGGATCGTCGGCGAGTCGGAACAACGAGGTGATGATCAGCGCGGCGAGCGAGCCGATGTAGACGACCAGGAGCCAACCGGCCGGCGCGCTCAGCTGCGCGCCGAGTGCGGCACGCGGATGGCGCGCGAAGAACCCGGCGACGCGCCGCCGGATGCCGTGCCCTTCGGGTTCGGAAGATTCCGTCATGGGGACGAGCGGGGGTGGGTCAGCACGACCCACCCCCGAGTCGGGCTAACTGCCCTTGATCTCGTCCCAGGCGGCCGTCCAGTCCTTGTACGCCTTGCACTCGACGTCGGTCCGGCCGTCGAGGCACTTGGCGGTCGGCGTCGTCCAGTAGGAGAGTTGGTCGTAATAGACCTTGTCGTCGGCGTGGTACGTCGTGCAGAAATCCTTGTCCGTCGTTTCGGCACACGCCTCGAGGTTGGCCGGCGCCTCCCCGAAGTACTCGACGACCTGGGCCTGCACCGACGGGCTGGTGATCCAGTTGATCCACTGGTAGGCGCAATCGACGTTCTTCGACTTCGTGGACACCATCCAGCTGTCGGACCATGCGGTCGATCCTTCCGTCGGCACGATCGCGTTGACCGGTGGCGACGCGGTGTCGGCCTTGACGCCGTTCGTCGTGATCTGCCACGCGGTGCCGAGGACCAGCGAGCCCTTGGTGAAGGCCTCCTGCTCCTTCAGGTAGTCGCTCCAGTACTCCCCGATGATCGGCTTCTGCTGCTTGAGTAGGTCGACAGCCGCCGTGAACTGATCGTCGTCGAGCGCGTACGGGTTGGTGATCTTCAGCTCGGGCTTGGTCTTGGACAGGTACAGCGCCGCATCGGCGATGTAGATCGGCGAGTCGTACGCGGTGACCTTCCCCTTATAGGGCGAATCGGCTTCGAACACCGCACCCCAGCTCGTGGGGGCCGGGGTCACCGCCGTCTCGTTGTACATCAGTTGGTTGGCACCCCAGCCGTGGGGCACGCCGTAGATCTTGCCGTCCACGCTGTTCCAGGCCTTGCCCTTCAGGAAGTCGGCGAGGTCGCCGTACGTGGTGACCTTGGCGGTGTCGATCACCGCGGCGTCGCCGTTCGCGATACTGCGCAGCGACGAGTCACCCGAGGCCGAGACGACGTCGTACTGACCGGTGTTGAACAGCTGGAAGGCCTCGTCGGAGGTGCCGAAGGTCTTCACCGCGGTCTTGCAGCCCGACTGCTTCTCGAACGGTGTGACCCAGTCGAGGTCCTTGGAGGTCGATCCGTCCTCGGCGTAGCCGGGCCACGCGAGGATCGAGAGCTTCTTACCCCCGGACCCCGACGATCCGTCGCTCTTGGACGACGAACTGCTGCCGCACGCGACAAGGACCACGACGAGCGCAGCCAGGACGGCTACGAGTCTCAGATTCCGTTTCATGATTGCTCCCCTGTTGATGGTTCAGGACTCTCCGCCGACCGCAGCGCCATCGCATCAGCGCGATCGAACTCGACGGCCACGCGCGCGCCGAGCGCGGGCTCGGCGGCCTCGGCGCGACGGTTCGGAAGCTCGGCGACCACCGATGCACCGACGTCGAGGTCCACCCGGACGCGCGTGCCGTCGCCGTGGTACTGCACGTCGCCCACGACGCCGGGCGCCCGGACCGATCCGACTGGCGCGGCGTCGTCGGCGGCGAGTCGGACCCGCTCGGGTCGCAGGACCATCGGGGCGGCATCGCCGAGGAGCGTCACCGCGGCGTCGCCGGCGATCACGCTCGTCGTCCCGACGAAGCCGGCCACGAACTCGGTGGTCGGTGCCTCATAGATCTCACGGGGAGTGCCCACCTGTTCGATGCGGCCGGCGTTGAACACTGCGACGCGGCTGCTCAGACTCAACGCCTCGGCTTGGTCGTGGGTCACGAAGATGAACGTGATGCCGACGTCGCGCTGGATCCGCGCCAGCTCGACCTGCATCTCCTCGCGCAGTTTCCGATCCAGCGCACCGAGCGGCTCGTCGAGCAGGAGCACCTTGGGTTCGTTCACGAGCGCCCGGGCCAGCGCCACCCGTTGGCGTTGCCCGCCGGAAAGCTGTTCGGGCTTGCGGTCGGCGAATCCGTCGAGCCGCACGGTGGCCAACGCGGCTTCGGCCCGCGCTTGGCGCTCGGCCTTCGCCACGCCCTTGACCCGGAGCCCGTACTCCACGTTCTTCCGCACGTTCATGTGCGGGAACAGCGCGTAGTCCTGGAAGACCGTGTTCACGTCCCGGTCGAACGGCGGTTGTCGCGTCACATCCTGGCCGTCGAGCTCGATCCGGCCGGCGGTCGGCAGTTCGAAGCCGGCGATCATCCGCAACATCGTGGTCTTGCCCGACCCGGACGGACCAAGGAGCGAGAAGAACTCGCCGGCGCCGATCTCGACCGAGACCTCGTCGACGGCAGTGACGGTTCCGAACCGTTTGGTCACCGCACGCGCGGCGACGGCCGGCGTCATGATCCCGGCCGATCACACACGCTGCCCGGCCGAACCCGAGCCCAACACATCACGGCGGCACCCTACGCAATATCACGGGCCCAAGCCCGGGATTCGTGGCATCACCCGCGCCCGGCATGATGGGGTTCGGGAGCGGCGGCTACGGTCCCGGGCCGACCTTCAAGGGGGACCTGTGCTCGAACGATTTCGACTCGACGGCAAGATCGCCATCGTCACCGGCGCCGGGCGCGGCATCGGTGCCGCCACCGCCCGCGGCCTCGCCGAGGCCGGGGCCGACGTCGTGCTGGCGTCCCGGACCGCCGAGCAGCTCGAGGCGGTCGCCGCCGACGTCCGCGGCTTCGGTCGCCGGGCGCTCGTCGTACCGACCGACGTGAACGAGAACGAGAACATCGTCGCCCTCGCGAACGCCACGATCGAGGAGTTCGGCCGGATCGACGTCGTGATCAACAACGCCGGCGGGACCCCACCCCGCCCGTTCCTGGACACGAGCCCTGGCTACTTCGAGCGGGCGTTCCACTTCAACACCACCACGGCGTTCGTGCTCTCCCAGGCTGCGGTCCCCCAGATGCTCGAACAGGGCGAGGGCGCGATCGTCAACATCTCCTCGGCGATCGGGCGGTTGCGCGACCGCGGCTTCGCCGCCTACGGCACGGCCAAGGGCGCGCTCACCCATCTCACGCGCCTGATGGCCGCCGACCTCGCGCCGAAGATCCGGGTCAACGCCATCGCGGTCGGCTCGGTGGCCACCAGCGCGCTCGAGACCGTGCTCACCGACGACGGGATCCGCAATCAGATGGTGGCGGGTACGCCGCTCAAGCGGCTGGGCGAACCCGATGACATCGCCCTGTGCGCGCTCTACCTCTCGTCGCCGGCCGCGAGCTTCGTGACCGGCAAGATCATGGAGATCGACGGCGGCCTCGAGGAGGCCAACCTCGCGCTCGGCCTCCCCGACCTGTAGCCGTCACGGAAAGAGACGAATCATGCGTTGGACCGTCGCGTTCCCCATGTTCCCCGCCGACCATCTCGTGCCGATGGCGCGCGCGGCGGAGGAAGCCGGGTTCGACTCGATCACCGTGCCGGACTCGGTGTTCTTCCCCGAGTCGGTCTCGGCCGAGTACCCCTACTCGGCCGACGGCGGCCGGTTCTGGACCCCGGAAACGCCGTTCGTCGATCCGTTCGTGGCCATCAGCGCCATGATCGCGGTCACCGAGCGGATCCGGTTCCTCACCAACGTGGTCAAGCTCCCGATCCGGGACCCGCTGCTCGTGGCGAAGCAACTGTCGTCGATGGCGGTGCTGTCGAAGAACCGGCTCGGGCTCGGCGTCGGCCTGTCGTGGATCCCGGAAGAATTCGCGTGGACCCACACCGAGATGAAGACACGCGGCAAGCGCGCCGACGAGATGATCGAGATCCTCAAGCTCATCTGCGCCGGCAACGGGCCCGAGTGGGTCGAGTACCACGGCAACCACTACGACTTCGACCGGCTGATGATGTCGCCGGCACCCGACCAACCCGTGCCGATCTACGTGGGCGGACTCTCCGAACCCGGCTTCCGGCGCGCCGCCCGCCTGGCCGACGGTTGGATCTCGGTGCAGAACACCACCGCCGAGATCCTCGGCGCGATCGACGCCCTGCACACCTACCGCGCCGAGTACGGCCGTGAGCATCTCCCCTTCGAGATCAACGCTTTGCCCATCGACGCGTTCGAACTCGACGGGTACCACCGGCTGGCCGACGCCGGCGTGACCGAGATCCAGGCGGTCCCCTGGTACTTCTTCGGGGGCGACCCGAACGATCTGGGCGTCCAGATCGATTCGCTGGCCAAGTTCGCGGACACGATCATCACCAAGTTCTGATGGCAGCCGGGACATCCGACACCGACCCGATCGAACCGCTCGCCGCGGAAGCGGTCAGCTTCGACGAGACCGTCGACGTCGTCGTCGTCGGGCTCGGCATCGCCGGCACGTGCGCGACCATCACCGCCGCCGAGGCCGGGGCTTCGGTGCTGGCGCTC
This sequence comes from uncultured Bifidobacteriaceae bacterium, assembly GCA_964544295.1. Taxonomy (GTDB): domain Bacteria; phylum Actinomycetota; class Acidimicrobiia; order IMCC26256; family JAENVU01; genus JAENVU01. The sequence continues at coordinate 4,069 of CAZJBJ010000018.1, read as the reverse complement.
GAGCGGGCGATGGTGCCCGGGGGAACCTCGGCGCTGTCGGGCGGGCTCATCTACCTGGGCGGCGGCACGCCGATCCAGGAGGCGTGCGGCTACCACGACACCGCCGAGAACATGGAGCGATTCCTCCTCGCCGCGTGCGGCCCGCGCGTCGACGCGGCCAAGGTCCACGCGTACTGCGCCGACTCGGTCGCGCACTACCACTGGCTCACCGAGCACGGAGTCCCGTTCAAGGCGCAGTTCAACGACGAACCCAATCGGGAACCGTTCGACGACTCGGGGCTCATCTTCTCCGGCGGTGAGGACTCTTGGCCGTTCATCGACATCGCCGATCCGGTGCCGCGCGGTCATCACCCGCAGTTTCCCGACACCGCCGGCGGCTTCCTCATGGAGTGCCTCGGCGGCGCGCGGGAACGGACGTCGGCCACAACGGTGAGTGACGCCCGGGTCGAGCAGTTGGTCGTGGATCGCGCCGGTGTCGTGGCCGGGGTGGCGGCGACGATCGACGGCACCCAGCGGGTGATCCGGGCCCGGCGCGGCGTCGTGCTCGCCGCCGGCGGCTTCGTCTTCAACGAACCGATGCTCGAGCACTACTGCCCGCCCGCGTTGCGACCGAACGTGGCCTGGCGGGTCGGCCAGGCCAACGACGACGGTCGGGCGATCCGGCTCGGTCAGGGCGTCGGTGCCGCGCTGCGCAACATGGACGCGGTCGAGTGCGCGTTGCCGATCGGACCGCCGCACCGGCTCGCCCGGGCGTTGCTGGTCAACGCCCGCGGCGAACGCTTCGTGAACGAGGACACCTACACCGGCCGCATCGGCATGCGGTCCCTCCTCGAACAGGACGGCGAGGTGTACATGATCGTGAGCGAGGAGATCTTCGAGGTCAACTTCGTGGGCATGCGGATCCAGTGGGCCGCCGAGACCCCGGAGGAACTGGCCCGCGACATCGGCATCGATGAGGCCGGCCTGGCCCGCACCGTCGCCGAGTACAACCGCCACGCCGCCACCGGATCCGATCCGGCCTGGCACAAGCAACCCGAGTTCCTCACCCCGCTCGTGGCCCCCCTCGGTGCGGTGGACCTCCGCGTGGATCGCGATGCCATCTACGCACCGTTCACGCTCGGCGGGCTGGCCACCGACGCCGACGGTGCGGTCCTCGACCCGACCGAGACGCCGATCCCCGGCCTGTTCGCGGCGGGCCGGACGACCGCCGGCATCGCCGCCGGCGGGTACGTGAGCGGCATCTCGCTCGGCGACGGCAGCTTCTTCGGACGACGAGCCGGCCTGGGCGCCGCGGGCGCCTGAGCCCGAGTCCCGCTCGAGGAAAATCCGGGCGAGATAGGTCATTCGACCCTCAGGGAAGCCGCATTCCCGGCCGATAGCAGACGGAGACATCCAGAACCGTCAGGGATCGGCCCGTTGGAATATCAGGCTCGAAACATCGTGCGGATCGCGCGCTCGCTTCGGGAGCGTCGGCGAACCTCGACCACCCGCGCCGCCGCGCGCGCCCTGACGGGTTCGGAAGCCGGCATGACCATGGTCGAGCTCATGGTCGCGATCTCGATCATCGCCATCATCATGAGTGGCCTCGCGCTTTCCATCGGCGTCAACTACAAGTCCGTGGCCCTGAGCCGCGCCCGCCAGGTCGCGGAGTCCGCGGCGAACAAGCGGCTCGAGGAGCTGCGCGACGTCGACTACGCCGACATGGCGCTCGACGTCCAACCCGTCCACTCCACCGACCCGGACAACCCGGACTACTGGGTCAGCACGAGTGGCGTGAACTACGACGTGACCGGGACCGGAGACAACGAGGTCCTCATCGTCGGCGGGAACGGGGTCCAACACATCGAGTCGCCCGTCACCATCGGGACGACCGTCGTGGACATCTATCAGTACGTCACCTGGGTCGACGATCCCGCGATCGCGGGCACGCAGAACATGAAGCGGCTCAGCGTCGTCGTCAAGTACCACACGATCCCCACCGTCGGCGGGGCCAAGATCCTCCGCGAGTCCGTGGTCCTGACCAACGGCACGGTCGCGCTCGGAGCCAGCAGCGGAACGACGACGACGACGTCCACCTCGACCACTACCACGACGACCCCCACGTCGACCACGACGGTCGCGAGCGCCTGCGGCACCTTCTCGATCGCAGGAAGCAGCGGCGCGTCGACGGGGTACACCTCGAGCACCACCGTCACCATCACCATGGCGCTCTCGGGCTGCGGCAGCGACGTCAAGGCGAACTTCTCGAACGACGGTGGCGCCACCTGGAGCAGCGACTACAGCTACAGCTCCAGCGCCACCACCCTGGCGTGGACCCTCGCGACCGGTGACGGGACCAAGACCGTCTCCGGGCGCGCCCGCGACGGCTCCGCGTCGCCGACGATGCTCAACTCCCGCTCGATCGTGCTCGACACCACGAAGCCGGCCACCCCCGGGTCGTTCTCCAGGTCGGTGTCGTGCGCGGGGAACAACCGCACCGTCAACCTCTCCTGGGCTGCCGCGTCCGACACGTACCTCGTCGGCTACCACGTCTACCGCAGTACCGACGGGGTGAGCTGGGTGCTGATCAAGAGCACCGCGTTCCTGAATGCAAGTGACACCAACGACAAGCGCCTGACCTCGGTCCGGTACTACGTCACCGCGTACGACTCGGCCGGAAACGAATCCAATGCCTCCTCGATCATCTCACTCGCCAAGAATCAGTGCTCCTGATCGTCGCACCGGTGAGGCCGGTGTGACGATCATCGAGCTCATGATGACGTCGTCGATCCTCCTCGTCATCCTGCTGACCGTCTTCGGCGTGCTCGACAACGCATCGGCGTCGCAGGCCTACCAGGCCGACCGGACGCGATCGATCGACGACATGCGCAACGTGCTGAACAAGATGACCAAGGAACTCCGGCAGGCGACGTCGGTGAACGAATCGGCGTCGACGGCGAGCTCGATCACGTTCACGTCGTACATCAACGGTGCGACCGTCCCCATCGTCTATACCGCCAGCGGCACCACGCTGACCAAGACGACACCCGGCGGGACCGCAACGTTGCTCAAGAATCTCGCCACGACGTCGATCTTCACGTACACCAAGGCCGATGCCGCCACCGGCATCCAATGGGTGGCCATCAACCTGCAGGTGAATCCGGCGCGGCGACCCGACACCACGCTGGTGCTCGATTCGCAGATCAACCTCCGCAACCGCACCACCGCAGAAACGAGCTCATGATGACTCGCATCTTCCGCCGCCGCGATGAACGAGGCGTGGCCCTGGTCACCGCGATCATGGTGGGCTTCGTCGGCACGATGTTCGTCACGACGATGATGTACGTCTCGTTCCACAACCAGACCAGCTCGGCCCGCAACCGGTCCTGGGGCCAGGCCCTGCACGTCGCCGAGTCGGGCGTCCACCAGGCCATCGCCTACCTGCAGAACAGCGCCGGCGTCGTGCCCTCGGGCGTTCAGAGCGGGACCACGGAAGAAGGCTCGTTCCAGTACACGATCACCGCCCAGCCCCGGAACCGCTACCAGATCGACGCGGTCGGATACGTGGGAGCGGCATCCACCACCCAGTCGAGCCGCCGGCTGCGGGTCACGATGGCGCCGCCGATCTCGTTCAAGTACGCGCTGTTCTCGCTCTCGGACGTCACGACCAAGAACAACAACGTGGTGTGCGGCGACATCTGGGCCAACACCTACGTCCAGATCTACAACGGTGACTCGGTCCTCGCCTCCACCGACCCCAGCTGCCCCGCCGGTGGCACCGGCGGGAGCGGCAACGTGGCCGCCGCGACGTCCTACATCTCCATGGACAACAACTCGCTGATCGCCGGCGACGCGTGGTCGGGCGGCTACAACTCCAGCAACTACGGAATCGCGATGAACAGCGGCGCCGAGATCAAGGGCAACGCCAAGGCCTCGTCCGCCACTCCGAGCTGTGCCGACGACCCGGGCAACACGAAGTACAAGATCGGCTCGAGCGGCAAGGTGTACGGCACCGCGACCGCGTGGGGGACGATCACCTCGGTGGTCGTCGGGACCAAGACCGCCAACAGTTGCACCCCGGCGCCGGCGA
>CAZJBJ010000017.1:0-38572 GCA_964544295.1 uncultured Bifidobacteriaceae bacterium | reverse complement strand
CTCGGTCTTCCCCGAGGAGCGGGTCTTCCGGATCGACCACTTCCTGGGCAAGGAGGAAGTACAGAACCTCCTCTACTTCCGGTTCGCCAACTCGTTCCTCGAACCGATCTGGAATCGCAACTACGTCGCGAGCGTGCAGATCACCATGGCCGAGGACTTCGGCGTGCAGGGTCGCGGCGCGTTCTACGAGGAAGTCGGTGCGCTGCGAGACGTCGTGCAGAACCACCTCTTCCAGATCATGGCGCTCCTCGCGATGGAGCCGCCGCTCGGCATGGGCGACTTCGCCCTGCGCGACGCGAAGGAGCGGGTGTTCGCCGCGGTCGAGACCATGGCGTCGCGCGACCTGGTGCGCGGTCAGTTCACCGGGTACCGCGCCGAACCGGGCGTGGCGTCGGACTCGGACGTCGAGACCTACGCGGCCTGCAAGCTCCACATCGACTCGTGGCGCTGGGCCGGCGTGCCCTGGTACATCCGCGCCGGCAAGGAACTGCCGGTGAAGTGCACCGAGGTGCACGTCGAACTGCTCGCGCCGCCGCAACAGGTCTTCGTCGATAGTGACGTCGCCGAAGGCCACGGCAACTACGTGCGGTTCCGGTTCGCGCCCGAGATCGTCATCGCCATCGGGGCCCGGGCCAAGCTCCCGGGCGAGGCGATGGTCGGCGAGTCGCGCGAGCTCTCGCTCTGCAACAATTTCCCGGACGAGATGTCGCCCTACGAACGCTTGTTGGGCGACGCGATCCGGGGTGAAGGGTTGCTCTTCGCCCGGGAGGACGGTGTGGAACAGGCCTGGCGCGTGGTCGATCGGGTCCTGACCCGACACTCGCCGGTCATCCCGTACGCCCCGGGGACGTGGGGTCCGCCCGAAGCGGACCGACTGATCACCCGGGACGGCGGGTGGCACGATCCGGTCGTCATCGCACGGGGAGGCCAGACTCGGTCATGAATCAAGACGAGCAGAAGCAGGCCGCGGGTGAGCTCGCGGCATCGTGGGTCGAGTCCGGCATGGTCGTCGGGCTCGGCACGGGCAGCACCGCAGTGCACGCCATCCGCGCCATCGGTGCCCGCATCGCCGCCGGTCAGCTGGCCGAGGTCGTCGGGATCCCGACGTCGGTCGCCAGTGACGCCGAGGCCCGCGCCGCGGGGATTCCCATCACCACCCTCGCCGAACACCCCGACATCGATCTCACCATCGACGGGGCCGACGAGGTCGACGACGACTTCAACCTGATCAAGGGCGGCGGTGGCGCGCTGTGGCGCGAGAAGATGGTCGCCCAGGCGAGTGCACGCGAGGTGATCGTCGTCGACGAGAGCAAGCTCACCGCGCAGCTCGGCGGGCGGGTCGCGCTGCCCGTCGAGGTCGCGATCTTCGGTTGGAAACCCGAGGCCGACTATCTCGACGACATGGGTGCCGGCGTCGCGGTCCGGCGCGCCGGTGGCGGTCAGGAGTACGTCACCGACGAGGGCAACTGGATTCTCGACTGCGCCTTCCCGCCGATCGCCGATCCTGCTCGCCTCGCCGGTCTGCTCAGCCGCCGCGCCGGGATCGTCGAGCACGGACTGTTCCTCGGACTCGCGACCGACCTCATCGTCGCCAGTGCCGATGGCGTGGAGCACCGCACCCGGTCGTGAGCGCGCTGTCCGAGCTCTGGCTCGTCCGGCATGGCGCGACGGAGTGGTCCGAATCGCGTCGGCACACCGGTCGGACCGACCTCCCGCTCACCAACGCGGGCCGGCGGGAGGCCGCGGCGCTGGTGCGCCCGCTCGACGCGGTGCAGTTCGCCGCCGCGTTTACCAGCCCGTTGTCACGGGCGCGCGAGACCGCCCGGATCGCGGGATTCGCCGACGCCGTGGTGCTCGACGACCTGCGCGAGTGGGACTACGGCGTGTACGAGGGGCGCACCACCGCGGCGATCCGGGAGGAGATCCCCGGCTGGAGCGTGTGGGCCGACCCGATCCCCGACGGTGAGGCGATCGACGGAGTCGGAGCTCGGGTGGCGACTGTGCTGGACCGGTGTGCCGCGGTGGACGGGCGGGTCGTGGTCTTCGCCCACGCCCACGTGCTGCGCATCCTGACCGCGGTCGCGTTGGGCCTGCCGCCGACCGCCGGCCGTCTCCTCGCCCTCGACTCGGGCTCGATCTCGGTCCTCGGCCGCGAACACGACGACCGCGTCATCCGCCGCTGGAACTGGACCCCACCGCGAGGCTGACCGAACCGCTCACGGGTTGCCACGGACGAGTTCACGCCGTGACGCTCCCGACTTCTGAACGAAGTTGTACAACCGGATGTACAACTTCGTTCAAAAGTCGGCAGGGTCGGGAGACCCGGGGACCGCCGTAGGCCCGGCGGGAGAGTCCAGTGGGAAGTCCAGTGGGATTGGGTCAGGCAGTGAGCGGGGGGAGCGCCTGTTGTTCGTCCATCATCGAGGCCATGATCGCCTCGATGAAGGTCGCCGCGTCCGCGGTCGGGCCGCCTGGGATGCCGCCGTAGATGGCGCTGCTCTGCGCGGCTTCGTCGCGGTGTTCGATCGCGTAGGCGACGGCTTCGTCGAGGTCGGTGGCGAACGTGTCGGCCAGACCGTTCTGAGTCTGGGGCCGGGTCACGGCCATGTGGATCGCGTTCGGGTACTGCTGCCCGTTGAACCGCCAGCCCCGCTTCCGCATGAAATCGTTGACGTGGTAGATGTCGAACTCGTCCGACGTGAAGCTGAAACAGAACGTCGGCGATCCGATGAGCCGCAGCTCGGAGTGGGCCTTCACCGCGTCCTGCATCGCGAACGCGGTCTCGAAGATCGCCTTCGCGTAGCGCAGGTAGCCCTCGCGCCCGAGCGAGACCATGCCGGCCCACGTGGCGGCGAGCAGCCCCCCGGAGCGGGACCCGTCGATCCCCGGCGAGCAGTACTTCCCGCCGGTCCAGTCGGTCAGGTAGAAGTACTGGCCGTTGCGCAGCGCGTGGTCGCGGAAGAGCAGCACCGACGTGCCCTTCAACCCGTAGGCGTACTTGTGCGTGTCGGCCGAGATGGTCGTCACGCCCGGCACCCGGAAGTCGAACGCGGGAATGTCGTAGCCGAGCTGCTCGCCCCACGGCAGGATGAACCCACCGAGGCACCCGTCCACGTGCAGGCCGATCTCACGGTCGAGCGCGAGCTGACCCAGCTCGGCGATCGGGTCGATGGTGCCGTAGCCGTAGTTGCAGGCGGAGCCGATGAGTGCCGCGGTGTTCTCGTCGATCAGGTCCGCGACCGCACCGACGTCGGCCTGGGCGGTGACGGGGTCGATGGGCGCCTGGCGCAGTTCGATGCCGACGAGGTGACACGCCTTGTTGAACGCGGGGTGCGCGGTCTCGGGCTTGATGATGTTCGGGCGGGCGATGCCCTTCACGTTCTGCGCCCACTCGCGGTAGGCGAGCACCGCGTGGAGGATGCTCCCCGAACCGCCCGACGTGATGAGACCGACGGGCCCGTCGTCCGCGCTCTGCGCCTGGTCGCCGTGCATGAGGTCGAGGGTCATGGCGATGATCTCGCCCTCGAAGCGGGTCGCGCTCGGGCACATGTCGCGCTGGAGCACGTTCATGTGGCTGTAGAGCCCGAACACTTCGTTCATGAAGTCGTAGTGGTCATGATCGCCGCAGTACATCGTGCCCGAGCACTTGCCGGTCTCCCAGGTCTTGTCCTCGGCGGTCGCGAGCTCGCGCAGCTCCGCGATGACGGCGTTGCGGTCGCGACCTTCGGACGGCATGCCCCGCAGGACGGGGAATCGATCGGCGTAGGGGTACGCGGCCATGGCGGAGAGCTCCTCGGAGTCAGGAATTGAGTGCGGCGGAGATGGGGGTGAGCGCTTCGAACGCGGCGATGAACTGAGTCTGCATCAGGTCGTAGGTGGCGCGCGTCTCGGGCCGGGGATCGATGGTCGTGGTGGTCGCGACCAGACCGTCGAGGTCGGTGTCGGCGATCACGCCCCCGCGGACCAGCGCCAGGAGCGCGGTGCCGCGGGCGATCATCTGATGCGGATCGGCGACGGGGCTGACGGGCCGGTCGAGAATGTCGGCCAGGGTCTGGACCCACTGGGCAGAACGCGCCGCGCCGCCCCCGAAGACCACTTGCTGGCCGTGATGGCCGGAGAAGCCCTCGACGATCGGCAGCAACCACCCGAGGTTGAAGCCGACCCCCTCGACCACGGCCCGGACGAGGTGGCGGCGCTCGGTGTCGAGGGAGAGGTTGAGGAATCCGCCGCGCATCGTGCCGTTGGCGCTCGGTGCCAGCGACCCGGCCAGCCAGGGGAGGAACATCGCGCCGCCGCTTCCGGCCGGCACCGCGGCGAGCAGCGCGTCGAGATGCGCGAACTGATCGGGCGCGGAGTGGTCGCCGAGCTCGTCGTGGGCGTGGACGATGGTGCCGAGCACGTGCTCCACGACCTTGCCGCCGAGACCGTTCTCGGCCCAGACGAGATACTCGCCGGGGAACGGGCTGGGCATCGAGAGCACCTCGTGATCGAGGTCGGTGCCGTGGTGGTCGGTCGTGTCGAGCATCACCGACGTGGTGCCGATCATGAGGCCGACCCGGTCCGGTCGCCGAGCGCCGGTCGCGACCGCACCGGCGTGCGAGTCGTTGATCGTGGCGTGCACCACGACCCCCGCGGGCAGGCCCAGGAGCTCGGCGACGTCGGGGCGCACGACGCCGACGGGTTCGGTCAGCGGGCGCAGCGGCGGCAACCGGCTGGCATCGATGCCGCTCATGCGGACGAGCTCGTCGTCGTAGGTCGTGAGCCCGAGGGTGCGGTTGTCGACGAGTTGGGACGCGAACTGGGTGCACTGATTCGCCGCGACCACGCCCGTGAGTTGCGCGGCGACGAAGTCCATCACCTCGAGGTAGGCGGTGGTGGACTCGTGGAGTTCGGGCCGGTCGTGTTGCATCCAGAGCATGTGGGAGAGCGACAGACCACCGCCGATCGGGGGGATGCCCTGACGTTCGATGAACGTCATGAACGACTCGGGCTCGCGCCCCAGGATCGCCAGGCAGTGGTCGGTCCCTCGGGAGTCGAGCCACATCACCAGTGGCCCGAGGGCCTGGCCGTCCGCGTCGACGGGCACCGTCGACGAGTACTGGCTGTCGATGCCGATGTGGCCGACGTCGGCCGCGGCGTCCGGGGCGGCGGCGAGCACCTCATGGATACCGTCGACGACGGCCTGCCAGATCCGGGCCGGGTCCTGCTCGGCGCGTTCACCGTCGCGCGTGGTCACGATCGGACGCGCCGCCGACGCGACCAACCGTCCGTGGTCGTCGACGAGCGCGACCTTGGCGTTGGTCGTGCCCACGTCGATGCCGAGTGCGTGAGTCATGGTCCGTGGGTTCCCGGTCGGAGCACGGCCGGGAGACTATCGGTGCGGCTCAGTCGTCCCCGTTGTCGTGGTCGTCGCCGTGATCGTCATCGTGACCGTGACCGTGACCGTGGTCGTCGGGCTTGCCGTGCCCGTGACCCTTGCCGGGCTTCACCTTCTGCGAACTCGCAGTCCGGGTGTTGGTCGCGAAGTCGAGCTTCAGGTCACCGGCGGCGTCGGCGATCGTGAACTGGAGGGCGCCGACGTCGGCCGACGCCCACGGGTTCTCGAACCGCTTGCCCGAGTTGAGCGCCACGTCCGCGCCCTTCACCATCAGGCTTCCGGTCGTGCCGAAGGCGATGGTGCCCTCCGTGGGCGACTGGTAGGTCACGTCGAAACCGCCGGCGAGCGCGCCGACGGGTGGGCGCGGGTTGATCGACACCGCACCGCCGAGCACCGCCGCCTGGAACGCCGCGAAGTCCGGGAACGTCTGGGTGTCACCGACCTGGGTGATCCAGACGTTGTCCGCACCGCCGGGGGCGACGAGGTCGAAGGACTGGGTCAGCCCGTGGGTGAAGATGCCCGGGTCCGAGTACGTGCGCCACTGCACCGGGCGCCACGAGTAGAGGGCGACGAAGCCGTCACCCTTGCGCCCGAAGGTCCAGTTGCCCGCCTGGGTCACTTCGTCGAAACGCTCCTGCGGGAAGTAGGCGTGGGTGTAGTTCAGGTACCGGAACGCGGTCAGCGGCGGTCCGGGGCTCTCGAACACCGGTGCGTAGAGGCTCATCGACACCGCGCCGTGCTGTGCGGCGCGGGGCAACGATCCGGTCCCGGTCCAGTAGCCGTCGGCGTCGGGCCACTGCGTGCCGGACTGCGGCTCGTTCTTGGGGTGGGTCGCGAAGACGATCGCCTGCTCGTCGAGGGTCGCCTGCGACACGTGGGCCTGTTCGCCGAACTTGCCGGGGCGGTACGACTGCGCCGTCGAGAGCATCACCGAGTCGCTCCGGTAGGTGTAGGTGTCGACCGCGGTGAGCAGCGCGAAGCCGAGCATCGGCTCGAGCTGCTGGGACAGGTCCTGCGCCACGTTGCGGTCGCCGCCGGTGATGTCGGCGATCGGCTTGAACGGGCTGAAGAAGTCCGACTCCCAGAGGCCGGTGCTGTCGAGCGTGTCGAGCGTCAGCGGCACGGTCTGCCATGCGGTCTGGGCGCCGCGTTCCCACCAGAACGCGACGTTCTTCGGATCGGAGAACGAGTAGCCGTCGATGCCCGTCTGGGTGCGATCGACCGGCGCGCCGGCGTCGAGTGCCACGCCCGTGTGTTCCTGATCGACGGTCGTGTGCTTGGACTGCGCCACCCGGAGAATGACGGCCGGCACGCGGTACTTCGCGGCGCGGGCCATCAGCGCCGCGCCGGCGTCACCCGTGCTCGTGTAGCCGATCGACGTGTCGTCGAAGAGCAGCTTGTTCAGATTGAACACGTCCTGGTCGGTGGCGACGCTCTTGTCCTTCATGTACGAGCGACCGTGGGTGGCGCCGAAGTTGCCCTTCTGGACCTTCAGCGCCATGTCGAAGAGCAGGAGGTCGAGCACCATCGACGCGCGGCGCGCGATGACCGGATCGTCGACCCACTCCACCACCGTGAGCAGCGCGTCGAACGTCTTCTGGTAGTAGACGTCGGAGTGCCACTCGGTGAAGCCGAACGTGACCTTCTCGTCCAGCCAGTCGTTGATGAACCCGCGGGCACGCTCCTTGTGCCAGGCGCCGGTGTTGCCGTCCGCGCTGAACACGTCGTTGGGGAACGCCTGACCGGCGAGGTACTCGTCGGCGTGGAAGAGCAACCGGTGGTTCTCGGACCAGTAGTAGCGCTGGTCGACGGTGCCGACGGGTTGCGGGTCGGTGAACCAGTACTTGAACGAACGCAGGTGCGCCTCGATCTCGGCGTTGAGCTCGGCCGGGAGCAGATCCTTGTACCCGTACCAGAGGTTCAGGATGTACGTGAGGTCGAAGTCCGACGTGTCGGTGAAGGTGTCGAACTTGTTGAACACCGCGGCGTAGTCGGCGACGGAGATGCCGGCAGTGTTGAACGGCGTGCCTGTCCGGCGGGAGTGTTCGGCGTTCGCGATCAGGTTGGTCGGCGAACCCGGTGAGAACTGGGTCGACGCGTAGTCGAGGTAGGAGTCCTGTCGGGCCCGCCAGTAGTCGGCCTCGACGAAGCCGTCGCGGCTGCGCGGACCGGGCGGGTCGGGGACCAGGAGCACGCGACAGCTTGTCGCAACCATGGCCACCAACAACGCGACGACAACGGACTTCCGCATCCGCACCCCTTCCCCCGAAGGGACGAATCGTCCCATAGTTCCGCGGCCGACGGCAATGCGGGGGAGCGGAGCGTGGTAGCTATGGCCGACGGCGGCGAGCGAAAGGGTGGCATGGCCCCTCCGAAGATCATTCTCGGCATGCTCGACGGCATGGTCGATCACCTCTTCTCGGCCGAGCAGTTGGCTCGTCTCGCGTCGGTGGGCGAGATCGTCGATCCGGTGCCGTTCTCGAGCTTCGATGGGGATCGGGCCGACGCGGCGCTCGGCGCGGCCGAGATCCTCGTCGGTCACTGGGGGTGTCCGACCCTCACCCCCGAGGTCATGGCCCGGGTGCCGGAACTGCGCCTGTTCGCCTACGGCGCGGGCACCGTCAAGTGGCAGGTGACCGACGCGGTGTTCGACCAAGGAGTGGTCGTCACGTCCGCCGCGGCGGCGAATGCCATTCCGGTGGCGGACTATGCGTTCGCCGCGATCCTGCTCGCGAACAAGGGCGTGTTCCTCGTGCGCGAACTGCTGCGCGCGCCGGATTCGGCCCTGCCCCTGAACCTGGGGAAGGTGGGCAACTGTGGGGCGCGAGTCGGGATCGTCGGCGCGTCGTTCGTCGGGCGCATCGTGATCGAGCGGCTGCGTGCCACCGATCTCGTGGTCTCGGTCTACGACCCGTACCTGTCCGAGGCCGAGGCGACTGCGCTCGGCGTGACCAAGGTCGAGGATCTGGACGAGCTGTGCGGGTCGGTGGATCTCCTGTCGATCCACGCCCCCGACATACCCGTGACGCGCCGCATGATCGGTGCGGCACAGTTGGCCCGGCTGCACGACGGTGTCACGGTGCTCAACACCGCTCGTCCCGCGCTGATCGATCAGGACGCCCTGATCGCCGAGTTGGAGGCCGGTCGTCTCGCCGCGGTCCTCGACGTGACCGAGCCCGACCCGCTGCCGGCCGGCCATCCGCTGCTCGAACTCCCGAACGCGTTCGTCACCCCGCACGTGGCGGGCGCGATGGGCAACGAGTTGGTGCGTCTGGCCGAACTCGCGGTCGTCGAAGTCGAGCGGTTCGTGGCGGGCGAGCCGCCGGTGCATCCCGTCCGGGCCGAGGACCTCGACCGCATCGCATGAGCGCGATCGTCCCGGGGCTGTGTTCGGTCACGTTGCGATCGTCCACGATCGACGACGTCGCGCGGCTCGCCGGTGGGTGCGGGCTCCGCGCGCTGGAGTGGGGTGCGGATGTCCACGTCCGGCCCGGTGATACGGCGGGTGTCGCGCGGGCGCGGGCGGCGACGCGCGCCGCGGACGCGGTGGTTGCCTCGTACGGCACGTATCTGTTCGCCGCGGGTCCCGAGTCCGACGACTCGGTGCAGAGCGCGCTCGACACCGCGTACGCCCTGGGCGCGCCGAACGTGCGGGTGTGGGCCGGGTTCGGTGCCGTCGCCGACACCGACGAGTACCGGGCGATCGTCGACGCGCTCGCCGCCTGTGCGGTCGCGGCCGCCGACCGCAACCTGACCATCGGTGTGGAGTTCCACGGCGGGACGCCGACGGCCACGGTCGACGGCGCCCGGGCGTTGGTCACCGCGGTCGGCGCGCCGAACCTGTTCTCGTACTGGCAGCCGCCGTACTGGCGGGCCCCGACGACCCCCGCGTCGGACGCGGCCGAGGTCGTGAGCCTCGGTGCTCGGCTGTCACACCTCCACGTGTACGAGTGGGCGGGTCCCGACGACCGGCGACCGCTCGCGGAAGGCGCCGACCGGTGGCGGGCGGTGCTGGCCGCGAGTGCGGGTATCGACGCCGCGTGGGCTGGCGACCGGTACGCCTTCTGCGAGTTCGTGGCGGATGACGACGTCGACGCGTTGTCACGGGACGCCGCGACCCTGGTCGGACTGATCGCCGAACTCGGCGCGTGATCCGCGGCCGGCAGGCTGTTCGACGGGTACGGTGCGCCGGTGGCTCCCACCGTCGGCTTTCTCCACACCGCGTCGGTGCACGAAGCGACGTTCACCGCGCTCGTCGAGGACGTCGCACCCGGAACGGCGACGGCGCACGTCGTCGACGAATCGCTCCTGGCCGACGCCCGCGCCCAGGGTGGTGTCGACGACGTGGTACGAACCCGCCTGACGGGGCGGCTGCACGAGCTCGCCGCCCGCGCCGATGTGGTGGTGTGCACCTGTTCCACGATCAGTGGCGCCGCGGAGGCGCTCGCCGATCAGGTCGCCGTGCCAATCGTTCGTATCGATCGCCCGATGGCCGAGGCAGCTGTCGGATTCGGTCGGGATCTGGCGGTGGTGGCCGCACTCGCCAGCACACTCGGCCCGACGAGGGAACTCCTCGAGTCGGTCGCGGCTGCGGCCGGCATCACCGTGCACCTGACCGAGTACCCGTGCGGGGATGCGTGGGATCGGTTCGAACACGGTGACCGGAGCGGCTATCTCGCCGCGATCGCCGGGTGTATCGACGCGGTGACCGGACCGGTCGACGCGATCGTGTTGGCGCAGGCGTCGATGGCGGGTGCGACAGAGTTGTGTCGACGCGACGTCCCGGTGCTGAGTAGCCCACGGCTCGCGGTCGAACGAGCGTTGCAGGTGGTCGACGCCCGAGGAACGGCGGCCTGATCAGGGCTCGTCGAGGACGACCCGTTCGAACAGGTCGGCGGTGCGCGCCGCGATCGGGCCCCACGCGAATGCCGGTTGGAGCGCGGCCATGGCCGTCCGGGCCCGGGCGAGATCCTCGTCGGTGAGGGCATCGAGCGCGGCGGTCACGGTGGTGGCGGTGTGCCCGCCCGGAAGGCCGGCGTCGCCCAGCATCTCGGTGAGGTAGGCCCAGTCGGAGATCAGGGCGGGGATGCCGACGCCGATCGCGTCCGCGATCGTTCCCGTCGCGAGCATGTCGCCGTCGGGATCGAACGGGAACGCCAGCACATCACACGCGGCCAACCGGGTTGCGTACGTGACCGGGTCGGCGTTGCGGTAGCGCTCTGCGATCGGAATGCGAGGATCGTCCGGCGCGGTCTCGTCGAGCCGGAGGGACCAGCACACGACCTGGATGTCGTCCCGGGCACTGGCGACGACACCGTCGAGGAACTCGATGACGCGTTTGTCGTCGCGTGGCGCGCCGACGAGCCCGATACGGATGCCGGTCGGGGCCAGGCCGAGTCGACGCTCCGCGTCGGCCCGCGTGGTCGTGATCGCGGTGGGCCAGAGGTCGCCGAAGTGGCCGTGGACGAAGACCTCGTGTCGGCACTCGGGTCGGAACGAATACCGCGCCAGCATGCGGTCCCGACCCCATTCCGAATGGTGGATCACGGCATCGGCCGCGGCGGCCCACTGTTGGTAGATCGGGTCGTAGATCTCGGGTTGCCGGGCGTGCGGCGTGAGGTTGTGCGCGGTCCACACGATCGGGATTCCGCGATCGGCGAGCCGCTCGATCAGGTCGGCGTGGAGGGCCGGATCGTCGAACCCGAACCACTCCGGCCAGTGCAGGTGGAGCAGCTCGACATCGTCGAGCGACACCGAGTCATCGGCCAGTGCCCCGATCGGCACGGGCATCCCGAGGACCCGATCCGCCATCGGTTCGTACAGGGACCGGTGATACCAGTGACCGTGCGCGGTGGACGCGACGCGCAACCGTGGGGTGGCGCGCGCGGTGATGACGAGCTCGGTGGCCGGTTCGACGTCGATCTGGTGGATCGTCGCGAGGCCCGAGTACGGCGTGGCCCACTCCGCGATGCCGTCGACCAGGATGCGCGTGGTCGAGTGGGCCACGTCGGCCGTGAGGTCGACCTGGAGAGGTGCCCGGCGCGTCTCGGGAACGAGCACGCTGATCGCATCCGGTGCCGATGCGAGCGTCAAGGTGTGTTCGGCGATCAGCGTGCGCCGATCGAGCCGCACCGTGGTGCTGCACGTGCCCGGGTACGGCGCGGGCACTGCGCCTTCGGCGTCGAGTCCGCACGGCTGGAGTCGGTCCCACCGTGCGTGCACCGCGTGCTCGGTGTACTCGACCGCGTCAGGCAGATTCGCCGTCGTGATGCGCTTCGCCCCGTCGAGGACGAGCGGCGCCCAGACCACCTGGTCGTTGTCGACCGGCGCTTCGAACACTCCGGGCGCGTGTGGGACCGGGAAGTAGTGGCTGCGCGCCGCGCCGACGTACGGCACGACCACCCGGGCCGCCGGGTTGGCGGCGACCCACGCCCCGGCGTGCCGATCGGTCTCGAACGGGACCCAGGTGCTCGCCGTGCGGTAGGTCGCTCGATGCGCCGCCGGGGCGATCGCGTCGGCCGCACGCAGGGTCGCCCCGGCCCACGCCAACTTGCCCAGCACGTCGAGCGTCAGCTGCAACCGGCGGGCCGGACCGCGGTAGGCGTCCTGATTGCGGTGGCGATGCGCGTCGATCACTCCGTCCGGGTCGAACCGGACTCGCGTCGCCCGGAACGCGTCGATGCCGCGACGGATCCACGCCGCGGCGCGGTCGTCGCGAAGGTCGTCACGGAGCGCGAGTGCGGCGAGTTCCACCGTCAACGCGGTCGACAGCACGCCGGTGGATCGTCCCCACGGGATCGCGGCCCCGTCGGGCCCTGCGATCGTGTCGACCAGGTCGAGCGCGGCGCGCGCTCCGGTCGTCCACACCTCGCCGAGCCGGGGTGCGAGCGGCTCACAGAACAGCCAGATGTCCGCGGTGTAGATGTCGTAGCGGCCCGAGCCGTCGTTGGAATCGTCGAGCGTGTGGAGCGGATTCTGGGTGAGGAGTTCGTGCAGGCGCGCGACCAGCCGGTCGAGGACGGCCGGATCGTCGCTCAGACCGAGGTCGGTGCGGGCCAGCTCGCAGCGGGAGAGGACCGCCGCGTAGTTGCGCGGCAGGATCGCGGCATCGAGCAGCTCGATCCAGTCCCGGCTGTCGGTCGCCCGGGCGACCGACTCGCGTTGCGTGGGGTCGCAGCCGACGAGCAGCGGGTTGTCGGCGAACCCGCCCCGCCGCAACAGGGACTCGGCCACCCGGTAGGAGAAGAACGTGTGGGTGCGCCGGCCGTCGACCGCTCCGAGCAGCCGCGCCACGACCGCGTCGATCGGTTCGCCGCCGATGAGCTCGACGCCACCGTCGGCCAGGTGGGTGAGCGTGTACAGCAGATCGGCGCGCACATCGGCGTCCACGAAGTGTCCGGCGAAGGAGCGAGGGATCCGCCACTCGGGGAAGTGCGCGGCGACGAGCGACTCGACCGTGGCGTGGACGAACGCGAGCAGTTCGTCGCCGAGGTGGCGACTGTCGCGGACTATCGGATCCATCGGTCGTATTCGGCCTGGATGCGTTCGGACTCCCAGTGGCCGTCGTGGACGATCACCCGGTACGTGAGGTCGAGCGTCTCCTCGGCCGCGAGCGTCAACGGTTCGTGCCAGAGGAACGCCGCGTTGACGAAGTTGGCCCACCCCTCGCCGTAGGTGTCGGCGCGCGTGCTGGCGTACCACGGCGTCGCCGCCCGCACATTGCCCGGATGATCGAAGATCACCACCCCCGCGGGCTCCTCTTCGGCTCGTCCGCTCGGATGGCTCGGTGGGTTCGTTGCTCGGGACGCTCCCGAGCTGCTCGCCTCTGCTCGTTCCTCGCTCCGGCTCGGGGTGTTGCTCACTGCCTCCATGTCGGCTCGTACGTTCGGATGGCTCGGTGGGTTCGTTGCTCGGGACGCTCCCGAGCTGCTCGCCTCTGCTCGTTCCTCGCTCCGGCTCGGGTTGGAATGAGGGTCTGCCTCGCGGTGCCACTCGGTGGGGGTGCCTTCGATGGAGAGCCAGGGGGAGGGGTCGCCGAGGCAGCGGTCGCGGTCGGCGCCGTCGGCGAGCCGGAGGACGGTGTCGGTCCACGTGGGCGCGCCGCGCAGGGTGAGACCGCCGTAGCCGCCCCACGTGGTGAACGGGGTGCGGTCGAGCGTCGTGGCCACCGGCACCGACAACGACTCCGACCAGTCGATCAGGTATGCGTCGGCATCGATCGGCGCGGTCCGGATCGTGCGGGTCTCGCGGAGGCGGATGGACTCGCCGTCCGGTGCGATCCAGTCGAGCGTCGCCGTGACCACGTCGGCGGCCTCCTCGACGTTGATCGTGCGGAGGGTGCCGAAGTCGCCGTACTCCTCCCAGAAGTTCTCCTCGTTGACGAACTTGATCGTGAACCACAACGCGTGATGCCACGGATGGTCGGCCGGAGCCTCGACCGAGAGCACGGCGCCGGCGGGCGTGGTCACGGGGTGGACAAAGGGCCGGGGGGCATCCCACACGCAGGGCAGGTCCATGGCGGCGAACCTAGCGCTACGTCCGTCGCCGGACGCGAGCTGCGATCAGTCGTGTCGGTCGCGGGTCCCGAGGTCCTGGAACGGTCGCCAGAGGTAGCCGTCCGGATCGGCGACGACGAACTGCCGGTTGCCGGCCTCCGCGGGCCCCACCGTCGGCCAGCGCCCACCGGGCTGCTGGACGTCGACCTGGTACCAGCGCTCCTCCATCGGGAGGACGATCTCGGCGTCGGCATCGACGGCGCGGGCCAGCGTCGCGTCGACGTCCGTGACGAGCAGCTGGAAGTTGGCGCCCCGCCCGTGCGGGACCTCGAGGGGAGCGGTGCGGAATCGTCGTCCGGGGCCGGCCGCCGCCTGGATCATCAGCTCGACGCCTGTCCGTTCGAGGTACGCGAAGCGCTCGTGGGGCCGCTCGAAGAGGACACGGAACTCGAGCACGTGGGTGTAGAAGCGCAACGAGGTGGCGAGATCGTCGACGTCGAGCTCGGGGACCAGCATCGATCGCACGGTAGTCGTGCCTGAAAACGTTGCTCGGTCGAGATCACTGACCCGACACGCCGTGCCATGGCGTATCCATGCCATACTTGTGGCATGCCGCGAGTTCGGGTGAGCACGACCGTCGACGAAGCCCTGCTGCGTCGGGCCCGCCAGTCGCGTCCGCCCGGAACCGATGCCGCGCTCCTGGACGCGGCGCTCGAAGCCCTCCTCGCGCGTCAACGGGCCGCCGAACTCGACGCCAGCTACGCCGCCTACGACGAGCTCCCGCTCGACGGTCATGACGAGTGGGGCGATCTCGGCTCCTTCCGCGACGCCGCGGCCGCGTCGTGACCGTCCCGGCGCGCGGTGAAGTGTGGTGGTGTGAGCTGCCCGAGATTGGACGCCGCCCCGTGGTCGTGCTGTCGCGCGATGCCGCGATCCCGCGCTTGCGCCGGACCCTCATTGCGCCGTGCACGACCACGATCCGTCACCTCGAGAGTGAGGTCGTCCTGGCGCCGGACGCGGACCCGGTACCGCGCCCATGTGTCGCGAACCTCGATTCGATCGAGAGCGTCTCGATCGGGGTCCTCGTCGAACGACTGGGCCGCCTGAGCGACGACAAGATGCGCGCCCTCTGTGTCGCGCTCGAAGTCGCGGTCGACTGCTCGTGACCCGATCTCTGGTGCATCGATGACAAGATCAGTGCCGTGACCGACACCGCGTTCGACATCGTGTTGTTCGACCTCGGTGGTGTGCTCATCGAACTGCGGGGCGTCGAGCCGATGCGGCTGCTCTCCGGCATCGAGAGCGACGACGAGTTGTGGGCGCGCTGGCTCTCGTGTCCGTGGGTGCGCGCCTTCGAGCGCGGTGACTGCGACGCGACGGAGTTCGCGGCCGGCATCATCGCCGACTGGGGGCTGGCCACCGAACCCGACGTCTTCCTCGACGCCTTCCGCGAGTGGCCGATCGGCCCGCTCGAAGGCGCGCCGGAGTTGGTCGACGCGGTGAAGGCCCGCATGCCCGTCGGTTGCCTGAGCAACACCAACGCACTGCACACCGAGATGAACTTCATGCGGTGGCCGATCTTCCACGCGTTCGACCATCGGCTCCTGTCCCACGAACTCGGGTTGCTGAAACCCGACCGAGAACTGTTCGATCGGGTTGCGGAGATCGTGGACGCGGTGCCCGAACGCATCCTCTTCCTCGACGACAACACCATCAACGTCGAAGGCGCGACCGCGGCCGGGTTCCGCGCCGTGCACACCCGAGGCGTCGACGAAGCGACCCGGGCGCTGATCAACGCCGGCGTCCTACCATGACGTGATGCTCGGCTCCCGCACGATCGTTCCCGTCGACCCACTCCTGGATCCTCACGACGTCGACCAGGTCCTCGCGTTGTGTACCGACTTCGGGCGCTACCGGACCTACGGCGAACACGAACGCATCGAGATCCCCGAAGGTCCGGGTCTCGCGACCCGGCACGACAGCTTGATGAACTTCATCAACTCGGGCGGGTTGCACGCGGCGTCGGAGTCGCCCGCCACGCTCGGGGCGCGTACGAGCTACTTCCGCGAGGAGTACGCCTACGGCGGCACGATGCTGACGCCCGCGATCGAGCCCTTCCTCCACTCCGACCGATTGGCCGCCGCGGCGCGTGAGGTACACGGACGGCCGGTCATCGAGCCACAGATCGCGTACGCGAATCTGATGGTCCCGGGCCAGGAACTCGCCGTGCACACCGACGTGCCCGAGTTCCGGGGCGTGAGCCGAAAGACCGTGCCCCAGTGGCTGCTCGTCGTGATGCACCACTCGGGTCTCTTCGACGCCCACCGTCTCCACATCGCGACCGGCGTCGCCTGGTTCTCGGACCTGGAGGGGGGTGCGCTCGCGTACTGGCCCGAGGGTCCGACCCACGCGCCGGTCCACCATCCGATCCGGTCGAACACCGCGCTCGTGCTCGACACGGATTCGGTGTTCCACGGGGTCGATCGGGTCGCGCCGGTCGCGGCCGAGGCCATGCCGCCGATTCGGCCCGGGTGCGGATTGCAGGCCGAAGCGGGACGCTGGGTGTTGCGGGCCAAGGACGACGCGGTGTTGGCCGACTACGACTGGTCCGAACTCCGGTTGTCGGTGTCGTGGAAGGCGTACTGCTTCGCCGATGGCGCCGATCGGGACCGCTGGCGCGACCACGACGACGATCTGACGCTCGCCGCCATCCTCGAAGTGCTCCGCGCCGACGTGAGTGCGCGGCGCGGTGCAACGGTTCCCCGCGACGAGCACCTGGGCCTCGCGCTCATCGACGAGTACATCCGGTTTCCCGCCGCGGCGCCGACCTGATCCGGTCAGTCGCGCGCCAGGATCTCGCCGTGCAGGACGGCGAACCACCCGTCAGGCTGCTCGGCCCACGCGCGCCAGGCAGCTGCGATCGCGGTGAGTTCGTCGCGGTCGGACAACTCGTACTCGAGGGCCTGGGCCGCGAACGATGATTCGACGACCCGGTCGGCCCAGAGTCCGCCCCACCAGGCGCGGGAGTCGGGATCGGCGAAGGTCCAGGTGGAACTCGAAGGGGTCACGTCGGTGAAGCCCGCCTGCTGTGCCCACCCGAGCAGGTAGCGCCCCGCGTTCGCTTCGGCGTCGTTGTGGGCCGTGATCTGGTGGTACAGCTCGTTCCAACGGATCAGCAACGGATTCCCGGGAGCCCAGCTGAACGCCTCGTAATCGCCGTCGCGAGCGGCGACGACCCCACCGGGCGCCACGACCCGGCGCATCTCGCGCAGCGCCGCGACCGGATCCGAGAGGTGCTGGAGCACCTGGTGGGCGTGAACGACGTCGAACGTGTCGGCCTCGGCGTCGAGGGCGTACACGTCGCCGACCCGGAACTCGACTCGGTCCGGATCGGCGTTGACCGCGGTGGCGGCCGCGATCGCGTCGGCCGCGGCGTCGATGCCGACGACCGTTCCGGGGGCGACGCGGGCCGCAAGGTCGATGGTGATGTTGCCGGGCCCGCACCCCACGTCGAGCAAGCGCTGCCCGGGCCGGAGGTGGGGGAGGAGGTAGCCGGCGGAGTTCTCGGCGGTCCGCCATCGGTGGCTGCGCAGCACCGACTCGTGATGCCCGTGGGTGTAGGTGTCGCTCATGAGCGCATCGTCGCAGACCGGCCCGGTCCAACCCGTGCAATATTCGGGGCGATGTTCGGGCGCGCTCACGTCCGGCGCCGCGATCGGAGGGAGCGTCATGGAGCTGTCGTTGGAGGGTGGGGCGGTCGAGATCGTCGGCGCGCTGGATTACGACCGGACCGAGACGGGCATCGCACCCCGGCGGTTGCCGGCGTGGACGCGGCCCCAGGTCCCGGACCTGTTCATGGACTTCATGATCAGCCTCACGAGCGGTGTGCGCATCGCGTTCCGGACCGACTCGCCCTGGATCGAACTCGATGCGATGCCCACCGGGTTCGCGATCACCGGCATGCCCGTCCTCCCGATCTCGTTCGATCTCGTCGTCGACGGCGAGCGTGTGGCGCGCGATTCGGGCGATCACGGCACCCGGCTGATCCTGGATCCGCTCACCCAGGACGTCCAGGTGCAACCGGGTCAGCCGGCTGCACTCCGATTCGACGGGCTCGGCGACGAGATGAAGTCGATCGAACTCTGGCTACCGCAGAACGCGGCCACCGAACTCCGATCACTCCGGGTCGCCGACTTGGCCGCGGTGACCGCACCCGAGCGCACGCGACGTCGGTGGGCCCACTACGTCAGCTCGATCAGTCACTGCATCGAGGCCCACGGCCCGACCGACGTCTGGCCCGCGGTCGCGGCGCGGCTCGCCGACGTCGAGCTCCTCCAGTTCGGGCTCGCGGGTCAGTGCCACCTCGATCCGTTCGTCGCCCGTTCGATCGCGGCGCAGCCGGTGGATCTCATCAGTCTGAAGGTGGGCATCAACGTCGTGAACGGCGACAGTCTGAGGGAACGGACGTTCGCGCCGGCACTGCACGGATTCCTCGACACGCTGCGCGAGGCGCAGCCCGGGACGCCGATCCTGGTGGTCTCACCGATCATCTGTCCGATGGCCGAGGAGCATCCCGGGCCGACGGTTCCGAACGGCCGCGGCGGCTTCGAGGTCGTCCCCGGCGGTCCCGCCGAGTTGCGGGCCACGAGCCTCACCTTGCAGCGGATCCGGCAGATCGTCGCCGAGGTCGTCGACGGTCGCCGGGCGCGCGGCGACGAGCACCTCTTCACCTTCAGCGGGCTCGAGCTGTTCGGCGCGGAGGACGCGCCGACGCTGCCGGACGGCCTGCACCCGGATGGCGATGGGTACCTTCGGATCGGTGAGCGGTTCGCCGATCGGGTGTTCGGGCCCGGAGGACCCTTCGGATAGCGACCCGCGCGGACATTCGCGGGCCGGCCGACGACAATGCGGGATCCGGTGAGAGGGGAAACGGATGCGTACTCGGGGGTTCGCGGCCGGCGCGATCGCGATCGTGGTCCTGGCGGTGACGGCAGGGTCGGCGGGTGCGGCAGCAGAGCGTTCGAGACCGGTACGGCCGCCGCGGGTCCCGATCGATCGGGTGCTGATCGTGTCGTTGCCCGGCGTGGGTTGGCGCGACCTCGCCCGTGACGATCTGCCGAACCTGCGGGCACTCCTCGGAGGGTCCGCGGTCGCCGACCTGTCGACGCGCGCGCCAGGCCTTCGGAACGACCTCGCCGGGAACTACGCGAGCCTGAGCGCAGGCGACAAGGCCGTCGGGCCGACCCGGGCCGTCGATACCGCAGGGGTCGCGACGCCGGGCGCGACCTACGGGGTGGACGAGGACCTCGGCGAGACGACCGCCGGCGAGATCTTCACTCGCCGGACCGGCAAGCTGGCGAAGATCGGCCTGGTGGTGTTCGACGCGGCGCGGGTCATCGCCGCCAACAACGCAACCCCGTACCAGGCGACCATCGGCGCGTTCGGCGACGCGCTCGCCCGCGCCGGTTGGAACCGGTCCGTGATCGCGAACGCCGACGGGGTCGAGGTGCCCGGCGGTGCGGCCCAGCCGCGCCGCACCGCGGCGATCGCGATGATGGACGACACCGGAACTGTGCCGGGCGGCGAGGTCGGTGCCGAGCTCCTGGCGGCGGCACCGATGGTGCCGTTCGGCAAGCACCTCGATGCCGATGCGGTCGAGCGGGCGTTCACCAGGAGTTGGACGCCGAAGTCGGTCGTGCTCGTCGAGGGTTCCGATCTGGTGCGGGTCGAGGAGTACCGGCCGGCCGTGTCGGCTCGCCGGGCTCGGCAGCTGCGGGCGAACGCGCTGCGGCGGACCGACGCGCTCGTCGGTCAACTGATGACGCACGTGAACTTCGAACGCGACGCCGTGGTCGTGCTGGGGACCGCCCCCAACCCGGCCGACGGGCGGCTGGCCGCCGTCGCGGTGCGGGCGCCCGGAATCGCACCGGGTTTGCTGCGGTCCGGCACGACCCAACGAACCGGGTTCGTCCAACTCATGGACGTCGCCCCGTCGGTGCTCGACCTCGTCGGGGTCGAGACGCCCCAGACGATGCGCGGCCGGGCCGTCGCGGTCGGGCGCAGCAGCGCCGACGCGGCGCGGAGCCAGCGGTTCCTCATCGATGCCGACATCGCGACGCAGTTCCGGGCCGAGGTGCAGGCGCCGGTGGCATCGGTGCTGATGCTGATGATGGTCGGTCTCATCGGGATCGGTGTCGCGGCGACGGCGCGGCCGCGTTCGATCTGGCCGGCCGTGGCCCGATGGTGGGCGCCGGTGACGCTGGCTTTGCTGCCGACGATCTTCCTGGCGCGGGCGTTGCCGTTCCATCGGATCGGGATCGGCGGTTACTGGGCGTGGATCGGACTCGGGACGGTGGCGGCCGCGGCCGGCGCGCGGATGATCGGGCGCCGGCACCCGTTGGACCCGGTCCTCGCGCTCCTCGCGGCGAGCGTCGTCGTGCTCGGGGTCGACGCCGTGGCCGGGAGTCCGCTCCAGTTCAACGGTGCGCTCGGGTTCTCGCCGGAGATCGCGGGACGGTTCATCGGCTTCGGCAACGCCGGCTACGCCGTCTTCTCCGCCAGCGCGCTGTTCCTCGCGGTCCTGAGTGTTGTGCGGTTTCCCCGCACCGGCCGGCTCATCGCCCTCGCCGTGTTGGCGGTGGTGGTCTTCGTCGACGGCGCGCCGTTCTGGGGCGCGGACGTCGGCGGGGTGCTCTCGTTGGTGCCCGCGTTCGCCATCGTGGGCGTGCGGCTGATGGGTTGGCGGATTCGGCTCCGCACCGCGCTCCTCGCGCTCGCGGGGACCGCAATCGCTGCCGCGGGCGCGATCGCGGTCGACCTCGCTCGCTCGGCCGGAAATCGGTCGCATCTCGGGCGCCTCGTGGAACAGGTCCGCCGGGGCGGCGGGAGCGAGTTCGTCGACGTCGTCGTGCGCAAGCTCAACGCGAACCTGTCGACCTGGAACACCTCACCGTTCCGTTGGCTGGTGCCGCTCCTGATCGCGGGCATCGCGGCGCTGTGGCTGATCCCGAACTCGAACCTTCCGGCGGTATGGCGTCGCCTCGATCCCACGCGCGCCCTGACCGTCGGGTTCCCGATGCTCGTCGTGCTGGGATACGGCCTCAACGACACCGGCGTGTTGGTGATCGCGCTCATGGGCACGATCGGGCTCGCGGTCGCGGTCTCGGTGGGCAACGACTGCGGCGTGGAGACCGAACTCACGGTCCCGGACTACCGTGCGTTCTCGACCGATCGAATCCGTGGAGGACTCCGCCATGCCGTACGTGAGCGGTCGCATCGTCCATGACGCCGATGCGCACATCATGGAGACCCCGACCTGGCTGCGCGACTACGCCGACCCCGCGATGCAGGCGCGGATCCAGCCGCTCACGATGGGCGGCGGCAACGAACTCGCCCAGACCGGCGATCCCGAGGAACAACTCCGCGATCTGACCGCCGCGTTCGAACGCATCGCCGCCAAGCACGCGTCCGAGGAGTATCGGGCCACCGAGGCGGCCGACATCATGGCCCGCAAGAACTTCGCGGCGACCGGATCCTTCGTGGCCGACGATCGACCGCGGGCGTTGGACCTGCTCGGGTTCCAGAGTCAGCTCATGTTCAACACGTTCCACAATCGGCGACTGCACGACTGGGAACACCGCGATGATCTCGACTTCGCGTACGGCACGGCTCGCGCGCACAACCGCGGGATGCTCGACTTCTGTTCGGTCGACCCCCGGTTGCTCCCGAGTTGCTACGTGCCCCTCGCCGACTTCGACCGCGCTGCGGCGATGGCGCAGGAGGCGATCGCCGCCGGCGCGGCCGCGCTGCTCGTGGCGTCGGGATGTCCCGCCGGTCACTCGCCGAGCCACCGGTCGCTTGATCCGGTGTGGGCGCAGGCGCAGGAGGCGGGCATTCCGATCGTGTTCCACGTGGGCGGCACCGACGATCTCATCGATGCCAACTACTTCGTCAACGGGCTGCCGATCCCGCCCGACTTCCACGGCGGGGAGGAGAACTTCCGGTCGGTCGACTACATGGGCATCCCGTTCCCGCCGGCGCAGACCTTGGCGACGATGATCTTCGACGGCGTGTTCGACCGGTTCCCGCGTCTGCGGATCGGCGTGATCGAGCAGGGCGCGATCTGGGTGCCGTCGTGGATGCGGCAGATGGAATCCGCGTTCGACGCGTTCCACCGCCACGAGGACCGCATCAAGGCGCTCGAACTCCGACCGTCGGAGTACGTCCGGCGCCAGATGCGCTTCACGCCCTATCCCACCGAGGACGTCGGCTGGATCGTCGAGCAGGCCGGGCCGGAGGTGGCGATGTTCTCCTCCGATTATCCGCACGTCGAAGGCGGCCGCAAGCCGTACGAGCGATTCGAGGCGTCCCTCGGCGACGCCCCCGAATCGGTCCGCCGGGCGTTCTACTGCGACAACTTCCTGGATCTGATGGGTGCGGCCGGGGTCGGCCTGGCCGCCTGATCGTCTGCGAGGATGTCACGGTGACCGAGGGCTACGTCCACCCCGACTTCGCCGAGGTCGCCGTCGCGTTGCGCGCCACCTTGCGCCACCGCCGCGGTGGCGGCGGCGCGGCAGCCGTGTACCACCACGGCGTCAAGGTGGTCGACATCTGGGCCGGGACCCGCGACCGTGACGGCACGCCGTGGGCCGAGACGACGACGGCGATGAGCTTCTCGACGACCAAGGGGGTCGTGGCGACGGCGGCGCACCGGCTGGCGAGCCGCGGTGCGCTCGATGTCGAAGCGCCGGTGGGCGAGTACTGGCCGGAGTTCAAGGCGGCGGGCAAGGAGTCCATCCGGGTCGCGCATCTGCTCGACCATTCGGCAGGCATGCACCGGGTCCGGGGCGTCATCCCCGACGGCGAGATGATCCTGGACTGGGATCGGGTCGTCGACGCGCTGGCGGCCGCCCCCGCGGCGTACGCACCGGGTACGAGACACGGGTACCACGCCATCACCTACGGCTATCTGGTCGGTGAGGTGCTGCGACGCGTCAGTGGCGGCAGCGTCGACGACGTCGTGCGCGCCGAGATCGTCGAGCGGCTCGAGATCGAGGGCATGTCGATCGGCGCACGCGGGATCGCGAGAGACCAGATGGCGACGCTGCTCACCGCGTGGCCCAAGCCGCATGTCGCCGATCGGTTCGTGGCGCGGGCCGATCGGTTCCGTCGGCTGCAGGCGCCGATCGACGCGTTCATGATCGCGGACCTCCCCGACGTGATCGACTCCGGTGCCATCCACGACGTCGAGTCACCCGCACTCAACGGCTGCTTCACCGCCCGGTCCCTCGCCCGGATGTACTCGGCGCTGGCCACCAACGAGGTGGTCGACGGCGCGCCGTTCCTGAGCGAACCGGCGATGCGCGCCGCCACGACGGTGCGCACCCAGGCGCGGGACACGGTCCTCGGGTTCCCCATGCGCTGGCGGCTCGGGTACCACCTGGCCGCCACGAGCCGGGGAGTGCTCCCGCACGGGTTCGGCCATTTCGGGTTGGGGGGATCCGGCGGCTGGGCCGACCCGTCGCGCGAACTCGCCGTGGCCATGACGTGCAACCGCATGGCGGGCACGCCCGTCGGCGACCAGCGTCTCCTCAAGCTCGGCGCCGCCGCGGTGCGGTGCGCCGATCGGGTCGACCGGCGTTCGACCTAGGGTCGCGCGACCGTACGAAAAATCCTGGGGGATACCAATGACCACACGCGCTCGACTCGCGTCCGTCCTGATCGTCGGCGCGGTACTCGTGGCGGCCGGCTGTTCGAGCGACGGCTCTGCGCCGCGGTCGGCGTCGAGTTCGACCACGACATCGGCCGCGTCGCCGACCGACCCCGCAGATGTCGCCGCCCAGCGGTCGGCTGGTTGCGATGGTGCGGCTGCCGGGGCCGCAGCCGGCCGAACGAAGCAGACGCTGACCTCCGGTGGGGAGGAGCGGTGGTACTACCGCGACATCCCGCCCGTGACCGCGGCGGCCGACCCTCCGATGCCCGTCGTGTTCGACTTCCACGGGTACAGCGAAGGTGCCGACGTGCACCTGCAGATGAGCAACCTGACCAAGCTCGGTGCCGAGCAGGGGTTCGTCACGATCACCCCTCAGGGCACCGGACCGGTCGCCCGCTGGGAGAACACGATCGGTTCCAAGGACGAGACCTTCTTCGGGGAGATGCTGGACCAGGTCGAGGCTGATCTCTGCGTCGACACCAACCGCGTCTACGTGACCGGCCTGTCCAACGGCGCGTTCATGACCTCGGCGATTGCGTGCCAGTTCAGCGATCGCGTCGCCGCGGTAGCACCGGTCGCGGGTGTCCGCGACATCGAGAAGTGCGCGCCGAAGCGGGCCGTGCCGATCGTCGCGTTCCACGGCACCGCCGACGGGTTCGTCGCGTACGACGGTGGGTTCGGGGAGCAGGCGTTGGACCTGCCCGCGCCGGACGGGTCGGGCAAGAAGTTGCGCGACACCCTGACCCCGGAGCAGATCCAGGCCGGCGGAAGCGATTCGGTCCCCACGATCATGGCCGCCTGGGCGAAGCGCAACGACTGCACCTCCAAGACCCGCGAGGAAACGGTCGCGACCGACGTCACGATGAGCTTCTTCGTCTGTCCCCGCGGACAGGACACGGTGCTCTACCGCGTGACCGACGGCGGCCACACGTGGCCCGGCAGCGCGTTCTCGCAGGCCGTCGAGTCCGTGGTCGGTCACACGACGATGAACATCGATGCCAACGCGATCATGTGGGACTTCTTCGTCGCCCACCCGCGGGTGCGGTCGTGACCGCACCGGAGCGCCAGCTGGCGGCCGCAACGATCCGCGGCCGCACGGCGGAGGTCGAGGGTGTCGAGGAGTACCTGGGTATCCGGTTCGCACAAGCACCGACCGGGCCGCTGCGCTTCCGCGCGCCCGTCGCGGTTGCACCCCGAGGCGTGGTCGACGCGGTCGAGTTCGGACCGGCGGCACCGCAACTCCCCGGGTCCGGGACGGTGCCGGGCGACACCACGCCGGAACGCATGGACGAGGACTGCCTCTTCCTCAACGTCTGGGCACCCGCGACCCCCGGCCGGCGCCCGGTGTTCGTCTGGTTCTACGGCGGCGGATTCCTGAGCGGCGCGACGAGTGATCCGACCATCAACGGCGCGGCGCTCGCCGCCCGGGGCGACATGGTGGTCGTGTCGATCGCGTACCGCGTCGGCGCCCTCGGGTTCCTCGGGCTGGGCGACACCAACTGCGGGTTGCGTGACCAACAGTGCGGCCTGGAGTGGGTGCGGGACCACATCGAGGCGTTCGGCGGCGATCCCGGCAACGTGACGATCGCGGGCGAGTCGGCCGGCGGCGGATCGGTGCTGCACCTGCTGGCCTCCCCGGCGACGGTCGGATTGTTCCGTCACGCCATCGTGCAGAGTGGCGCCACCGAGTACACCCGCAGCCGCGCCGAGGTGGACCGGGTCACCGAGCTGTACCTGGCGGCGCTCGACGGCGACGATCCGATGCAGGTGCCGTGGGGTCGGATCATCGACGCGCAGGGGCAGGCGCTCATGCCCTTGATGCTGGAGATGGCGCGGATGCCGTTCCATCCCTGCGTCGACGCGGACTTCCTTCCGGCGCGGCCAGTCGATGCGCTCGCGCAGGGAGTGGGGAGGGACGTCGATCTCGTGATCGGCACCACGGCCGACGAGATGCGGTTGTTCCTGATGGAATCCAGCCTCGCCGACGTCCAGATGCGCAAGCGCGTCGACCGCTACCTCGGGCGGGACGCCTCCGCTCTGGTTGGCGCGTATCAAGCGATCGTGGGTGACGACCCCATGGACGTCTGGGCGGCGATCTTCTCCGATCGGGAGATGCAACTCCCGGCGCTCGCGGTCGCGAATGCGCACCAGGGCCGCACGTGGCGGTACCTCTTCACCTGGGAGGTCGCCCCGCGCGCCGACGGCCTGGCGCTGCGCGCGTGCCACGCCGCCGACATCCCGTTCCCGTTCGGATCGCTGGGTCGCCTGGGCTGGGACACGTGGACCGGCGCCGACGCGGATCCCGTCGCGGCCGACGCGCTGGTCGACGCGATGCAGGCGGCCTGGTGTGGTCTCGCCCGGGACGGCGATCCCGGATGGCCGGAGCACCAGACGGGCGCGGTCATGCAGTTCGGTCGAACGCTCGGTCCGGGACCCGACCTGCTCGCCGATCGACTGGCGCGGTGGTCGTGAGTCGGACCTTCCGGTTCCCCGCGATCGACCGGACGGTCCACGGGCCGGGAGCGGTCGCCGACGTGCCCGCGATCGTCACCGAGCTCGGAGCCGAGCGGGTGATGATCGTGACCGGTCGCACCCTGGCCGAGACCACGCCGCTGGTCGCCGACCTCGGCGCGGCCCTCGGGGGCCGGCACGTGGGGACGTTCGGGCGCATGCGTGCCCATGCCCCGCGCGTCGACGTCGACGACGCGATCGCAATGGTGGGCGAGTGCGATGCGGACCTGTTGATCGGGTTCGGCGGATCCAGCGTGACCGACGCGACCAAGATCGTCGCGGTGCGCTCGGGGCCCGATGCGATTCCGCAGATCCACATCCCCACCACGTTGTCGTCGGGGGAGTGGACGCCGGCGTCGGGCATGACCGGCGACGTGCCCGGGGTGAAGACGTACGTGGTCGATCCGCGCATGGGCCCGTACGCGATCGTCCTCGATCCCGAGGTCACGCTGCCCACGCCGTTGGCACTGTGGCTCTCGACCGGGATGAAGTCGATCGACCATGCCTGCGAGGCGATGTGGGGGCCGCGTGCCCACCCGTTCACCGACACGCTCGCGGACCAGGCGATCCGTTCGCTGCGCGCCGAGTTGCCCCGAACGGCGGTCGACCCCACCGATCTCGCCGCCCGCGAAGCCGCCCAGATCGCCGGCTGGATGAGCATGGCGGGAGTGGTCAACGTGCGCGTGCACCTCTCCCACACGTTGGGTCACCAGATCGGGGCCCGGTGGGACGTGCCGCACGGACTCACCAGCGGGATCACGTTGCCACCGGTGATGCGCTACCTCGTGGCGGAGAATCGCGGCGGCGTCATGAACGTGGCGCAGGCGTTCGACGCGACGACGGCCGACGCGGGCGCGGATGCGATCGGGGCGTTGGTCGAGACGCTCGGGCTCCCGACCCGACTCCGCGACGTCGGCGCCGACCGGGCCGACTTCCCCGCGGTGGCCGAGGCGACCCTGACGGCCGGGAAGGCGACGGGCTACGTCCCGACGGGCGAGGTGGAGTCGTTGGTCACCCTGCTCGATCAGATGTGGTGAGCCCGGCCGCACGCGCCGTCGCGTCGGCGCGAAGTTCGGCCTTGGCCACCTTCCCGCCGCTCGCCCGCGGCAGGTCGTCGGTCACGACGACCAGGTGCTCGGGCCAGAGCTCCTTGCCCACGCCGCGGGTCGCGAGGTGCTCGCAGACCTCGGCCAGACCGGGCTCGGGCGCGCCCGGCCGTACGACCGCGTAGACGCACACCCGCTCGCCGAACGTGGGATCGGGCATCGCGACCGCGGCGCACAGGGCGATCGCCGGGTGGCTCGCGACCTCGTCCTCGACCTGGGCCGCCGAGATGTTCTTCCCCCCGCGAATGATGAAGTCCGAGGTGCGTCCGGCGACGGTGAGGACACCGTGGGCGTCGATGGTGCAGAGGTCACCGGTGCGCATCCAACCGTCGTCCGTGTACAGCTCGGCGTTGGCAGCCTCGTCGTTGTCGTACCCGAGGCAGTTCACCGCGCCCCGGCAGGCGGCGATGCCCGGCCCGCCGGTGGCGGTGACGTCCGCGCCGGTCTCGGGATCGAGCAGTCGCACGTGCATCGAGGGGAGGACGTGACCGGCCGTGCGGAGTCGGGTGTCGCGGTCGTCGGTGAGGCGCGTGGCCGACAGGGCACCGGTCTCGTTGGAACCGTAGAACTGCAACACCCGGGCACCCGTGCGGTCCTCGAACTCGGCGGCCCGCTCGTAGGGCACCATCTCGCCGCCGGTGTAGAGCACCCGCAGGCTCGACAGGTCGTGGTCCGCGACGGCCGGCGAGTTCAGCATCATGACGAACTGCGTGCTCACCGCGGCCAGCACGGACACCCGGTGGGTTTCGATCGCGGCCAGCATGGCTTCGGGCGAGAACCGTTCGAGCAGCACGCACGGCGCGCCGAGGATCGTCGGCGTGAAGTGCGCCGTCCACAGTCCGAAGCCGAAGGGCGCGGGCAGGACGCTCATGAACACGTCGTCGGCGCGCAGGGCGCCCGTGTCGAGCGCCAGATCGTGGAACGCGAACCACCGCGCCT
Organism: uncultured Bifidobacteriaceae bacterium; assembly: GCA_964544295.1. Lineage (GTDB taxonomy): Bacteria > Actinomycetota > Acidimicrobiia > IMCC26256 > JAENVU01 > JAENVU01. The sequence continues at coordinate 10,432 of CAZJBJ010000017.1, read as the reverse complement.
GGTGATGGCGGACGACCTTGGGCAGACCGGTCGTGCCCGACGTGGAGTTGAGGAACGAGAGCTCGTCGATGCCGAACGCCCGATCGGCGTCGAGTGACGCGACCGCCGCGCTGGGAGTCGGGAGCGCGGTGACGAGCTCGGCCGCGCCCGTCACGTCGATCAGGTGGTCGCGCTCGCGGGCACCGGCCCGGGGACCGACGCCGACCACGACCAGACCGGCGCGCTCGGCCGCGAGATACATCACGTGGACGTCGGGGCCGTCGGGCATCTGCACCGCGATCCGGGTGTCGCGCGGATAGTGCGTGGCGAGCGTCGCCGCCAGTTCGGTCGCCCGCGCGTCGTAGTCGTGCCAGGTCAGGGGGGCGGGGCCGACCCCGACGAACGCGACCGCGCCCGGCCGCGTCTCCGCGTGTCGCGCGACGACCTCCGACAGGGTCACGGGCTGGTGGCCTGCACGGTGTAGTCGTCGTGGACCTTGCCGGTCACGCTCCAACCACCGCGCACTCGCGTCCGCGTGATCGCCGACACGTTGGTGCCGGTCACGGTCGGGCGGGCGCGACCCGGATACCAGACCTCGAACGTTCCGACCCGGTCGGTCGTCCCGCGGAACGTGAGATTCCCCGCACAGTCCGCTCGCCGCTCGGTCAGTCGCCCCGGTGTCGCTCGCGGGTACGGACGCCAGGTACACGCCCACTGCGGCACGATGCCGAGGTTCTGATCCCCGGGGCAGCGGTTGCGCTGGAAGTGGACGAGGACCGGATCCGGGATGCGTTCGGGGTTGTTGAGGCTGTGCGGGTCACCGCACGCTTGGCGCCACTGCCACCACGCCTCGCCCGCGCTCAGGAGCGCGTCGGCCTTCGCCGAGAACCGTCCGAGGTTCGCCTTCGTCACGTTCGGTTCGGAGAACCAGCCGTACTCGCCGATCCACAAGGGGGTGCCGTACGCGTCGGCGCGTGACTGGAAGTAGTCGAAGATCCCCTCCGTCGCCTCGCCGTAGTTGTGGCCCTCGAACACGAGGTTGGTGTCGGTCGTGAACCCGGGTTCGACGGCCACGCCGTAGACCGTGGTCTCGAAGAAGATCATGGCCGGCCGCGCCTTCCGGGCGCGCTCCGCCCCGCGGATCGCGTCGATGGCACTCGAGTAGTAGGTGGCGAGCCGCTCGGTCGCGTCGGCGAGGGTACCGGGGTTGGGTTCGTTGAACAGGTCGTAACCCGCGACCGCGGGATCGCCTGCGAACTCGCGCGCGACCCGGCCCCAGGTGTTCACCAGCGCGGTCTGGATCCCGTCGCGGTCCGCGTAGAAGTTGTCGAACGCAGCCTGGACCGCGGCGCTGTCCTCCCGGCTGCCGCCGCGACACGTCTCGGCGCCGTCGGTGATCGTCGCCCACTTCGGCGCGCCGTCCCAGCCGATCGCCGGTTCCTTGCCCGCCGGGCACACGACATCGGGTGGCGAGGCGATGTACTTGCCCCACGCGTCCTGGTGCAGGTCGATGACGGTGTAGATGCCGCGGGCGCGCGCCGCGTCGATCGCCCGATGGATGCGACGCAGGTAGGCGCGGTTGATCGTGCCCCGCTTCGGTTCGAGGCGCGACCACGAGACGAGCAGGCGCACCACGTTGAACCCGTGGGACTGCATGCGCGCCCAGTCCTTCGCTGTCACCGGGAGGACCGGCGGCAGCTTCGGGTCAGCCTGGTAGTAGTCGCCGAGCGAGTTCACGTTCTGGCCGCGCAAGGTGACCTGGCGGCCCCGTGCGTCGACGATCGCAGGCCGATCGCCGTTGACCGCGTGGAGCGGCACCAAGCGGGACCCGTGGCGCGGGGCGCGGTCGGCGGAGGCCGTCGCGGTGCCGCCGGCGATGCCCGACGCGATCACGGCGAGGACGGCGCTCACTGCCGTCAGGCGGGTGGCGCGGCTCATGGGGACACTCCCGGTGGGGTCGGCATGCGGAACAGGTCCACCGCGTTCTGCCAGCAGATCTTCGCGACGTCGGCGTCGGGAACCCCGCGGAGTTGTTCCCGCAGACGCGGTTGGGTGTCGGGCCAGGTCGAGTCGGCATGCGGATAGTCGGACTCGACGAGGAGATGGTCGACGCCGATGACGTCGCGGGTCAGGAACCCGGAGGTGTCGTCGATCGCACAGAACCAGAAGTTCCGCTTGAGCACCTCGCTCGGCGAGAGGTCGACGTCGCGCCAGGTCGGCAGGTAGCCGAGCTGGTACTCGAAACAATGGTCGAGCCGGTCGATCAGGCCGGCCACCCAGCCGATGCCTCCTTCCGACAGCGCGATCTTGAGGTTCGGGAACCGCACGGGGATCTTCGAGTAGAGCCAGTCGACCGCGGCGTACATGCCGTACGCGAAGAACAGCACGGCGACGGTTTCGGGCGGTGCATCCGGCGCGGTCATCGGTGAACTGCCCGAGGAGCCGACGTGGAGGCACACGACGGTCTCGGTCTCCTCACACGCCGCCAGCATCGGGTCCCAATACCCGGTGTGGAGCGAGGGCAGCCCCAACTTCTCGGGGGCTTCGGAGAACGTGAGGGCCCGGAACCCGCGCGCGGCGTTGCGCCGGATCTCCTCGGCGGCGATCACCGGATCACGTAACCAGGTGATCTGGTTCGGGATGAAGCGGTCGGGCGCAGCTGCGCACCAGGCGTCGAGATGCCAGTCGTTGTACGCCCGCATTGCCGCGAACGCGAGGTCCTCGTCCTCGGGCCACGTGGTCAGACGCTGGCCGACGAACCCGGGCAGGAAACTCGGGAAGCACAACGAACCCCAGACGCCGTTGACGTCCATGTCGGCGACGCGCGCGTTCACGTCCCACGCGCCGCGTCGCATCTCGTCGAATCGGGTCGGCTCGAACCCGTACTCGTCGGTCGGCCGTCCGGCGACGGCGTTGAACCCGACGTTGGGGAGCAGCTCACCGTTCCAGAGCCAGGCTTCGCCGCCGTCGTCGGTCTCGACGATGCGCGGTGCGAGGTCCTGGTGCTTCGCCGGGAACCGGTCGACGAACGCATCGGGTGGCTCGACCACGTGATCGTCGACCGAGATGATCGTGGTCCACCGTTCACGCGGCTCGGGCTCCGGGAGGAACGTCACCTCGCGGCGACGTCCCTTCCCACCGCCGAATGCCTCGGAGGCCTGGAGATCCTCGAGTGACATTCCCATCGGGCAACCTCTCTACTGCAGGACGTCGGTGGACCGGCGGAGTACGGCGCGCGCCGCGCCGGCCCAATAGGCGCTCGGCGCGTTGGCCCGGAGTTCGGCCTTCAGCGCGGCCCGGCCGTCGTCCGGGAGCTCGTGCAGTGGGCGGCCGGCACCCAGTGCGGCGAGCGTGATGCGACACATGCGCTCGTAGGTCGCAGCCTTGTACACCGCTTCCTCGAGCGTCGGGGCGGTGACGATCGCGCCGTGGTTCGCCAGCAGGATGCCGCTCGACCCGCCGATGTGAGCTGCCAGTGAAGCCCCCGACGACCGATCCTCGATCGTGCCGTCGTACTCGCTGACCGTGACGAGTTCCCCGTCAAAGATCGCCGAGTTCTGGTGGCTGATCACCGGGTCCACCCCCATGCACGCCAACGCGGTGGCCGCCGGGGGATGGCCGTGGACGATGACGACGGCGTCGGGTCGAGTCCGATGGAGTTCGGTGTGGAGATGGACGGCCGGCGTGACGTCCCAGGGGCCGTCGACCACGCCACCGTCGAGGTCGACGGTCATGACGTCGCCGGCCCGGGTCTCCTCCCACCAGCGTCCCCAGGGTGTGCACCAACACGTTGCGTCGCCACGGTCCCAGGTGATGTGGCCCGAGAGGTTCTCCTGCCAGCCCTCGTCGGCGAGGATCCGGTGCGCGATCGCGAACCGTTGCCGGTCGTCGAGCTCGACCCCGATCTCGGGGAATGCGCGCGGCCAGGTCATCCGCGGAAGTTACCCGGTCTGACCTGCCGCGGCGTCGGGTGCGCGCTCCGGCGTTGCCGAGAGGCGGCCCGTGGCGAGCGCTTCGAGGAACCGCGCGTAGTCAGTCTCGTTCTGATCGGCATACGTGCGCGCGAAGTCGATCACGGCGTCATCGAACCGGGTGCCCCGGCCGAGGTAGCCGGCGATCGTGGCCGCATCACCTGAGACCGCGTGGGCGCGGGCGAGAACCCAGCCGCAGTAACTCGCGTACGTTGCCAGTTGTTTCGGGGTCAACGTGGAGATGTCCGCGGAGTACTTCATGTCGCGCAACTGACGCACGTAGAAGTCGCGCCCGGCCTGTGAACGTCCCCATCCGAGCATCAGGTCGCTCGCCGACTGCACGATGCGTTGGCCGACGACGACCCGTTCGCCCTGGTGGGTCGGTCCGGAGGTGTCGACGAAGGCTGCCAGCGCCGAGGGCCCGGCTTCCTTGGCCTGGAGGATGAGCGGGTGATCGTCGTCAGAGAGGAACAAGGCGATGAAGCACCTGGTCCCGACGCTTCCGATGCCACTGACTTTCGCGGCCGCGTCGACGAACCGGTATCGATCGAATACCGAACGCACTTCCGGCGCGAGCGAATCCCGATAGGTCGTGAGGAAGTCGTCGACCGTCGCTCGCCAGTCCTGCTGCTCAGGGTGGAAGACGACCGGTGGATCGTCGGTGATGCGCAGGACGCCCCCGGCGCGTTCGATCAAGCGTGGGAAGAGGTGCTCGGTGTCCCGGCGGCGGGCAGAGGTGGCGATGGCCTCCCGCGCTCGACGCGCCGCTCGGTCCGGGGCCGAGTCGATCAGCTCGCGCATACTGCGGTGGTCGTAGCGGATGTCGAGCGGGCTCATCGCGGCATAGGTCCACAACCGCTCTCGGTACTCGGCCAGGGCCCGGGCGACGGCCAGGCGCCGAGCCGCCGGTTTCATGACGAGATCTCGACCCGCGATCTCGATGCTCGTCGCGAGTCGCTTGAGATCCCACTCCCACGGTCCTCGGATCGTCTCGTCGAAATCGTTGATGTCGAAGACGAGTTCTCGCTCGGGGCTGGCGTAGAGCCCGAAGTTCGACAGATGGCAGTCGCCGCAGAGTTGGGCGTGCAGGCCCGTGGTCGGCGTGGTGGCGAGGTCTGCGGCCATCAGTTCCGCCGTACCGCGGAAGAACGTGAAGGCACTGGCCTTCATTCGATCGTGGCGGATCGGCACCAGCTCGGGAAGCCGGTCCGTCGTCGATGTCTCCAGGATGTCGATCGGATCCGGTCGATCGGGGCTTGCAGCCCAGGTCGCATGAGCTGACCGCGGCACCTGATCGCGGAGTTGGCGCCCCGTGGCGGTGCGCTGACCGATCGGCCGGGGATCACGAGGTTGCACGGGTGTCCTGTCGATGCTCGCTCGTTGGCCGGTCGGCGGTGGCCGACGGTGCGGCCAAGTGCGTCGTGCTCCAGTCGTACCGGACCTGGGTCCCGAAGATCACGTCGTGGAGTGCCGCGTTGCGGCGACTGACGAAGATCCAGAGCAGGGTCGGATAGAAGGTCGCACAGAACACCGCCCGCAGGAACGCCCGCGACACCGCCACCGCGTCGCCGGCGCGGTCGACGACCCGCAGACCGAGGATGCTCTTGCCGACCGAGCGTCCGGTGCTGCTCCACGTGGTCGTGAGGTAGATCACCACGATGGACCATTGCGCCACGACGGTCACCCAGAGATCGGGGGCGGCGATCTGGAAGTTTCGGCGGGTCACGAGGAACCGCACCGTCCCGACGCCGACGAGGATCGCGATGAAGATGACCTGGGCCACGAGCAGGTCGAGGGCGTTGGCGATCACCCGGGAGACGAAGCCGGCCCGCCCGCCCTGAAGTGCCGCCGCGGTGTCGTTGCGGATCGTGCGGGCGCTCACGTCTCCACCTCGGGGGTCGGAGCGTCCGGTACCGACCGGCTCGGGGTCGAGTTCCGATCCGCACCGCCGCGCAGGAGCAGACGGTCGGCGACCCGCCCGACGAATCCGTCGAGCCGCATCGCGGTGAGGCGGGCACTGTCCACGGCATCGCCGGTGATCGACCCGGTCGACTCCCGCACGATGCCCCCGATGTCGACTTCGTCGAGCACATCGGTGACGATCGGGCCGAGTTCGACCCGCTGCAGCAGGGCTTCGACGTCGACCCGGCTCATCAGCCGGTCGATGTCGATGCGTTCCAGGAGTCCGTCGATGTCGACCTGGTCGAGCAGGCGATCGACGTCGACCTGGTCGAGGATCCCGTTGATGTCGAGGCGTTCCATGACGCTGTTGACGACGGCGGGGATCACCTGGGTCACGAACGCGGCAACCGCCTGCTCGGAGCGAGCGGTCTCGACGTCCGCACGCTCGGCCCACCGGTCCAGGGACGCATCGATGCCGACGAGCACGTCGCGCACCACCGGGATCTGTCTCCCCGTGTCGAGCGCCCGCTGCGCGCCCAACTCCAGCGCGGTCGTCGCCGCGATCACCCGCTCTTCGGTCGCCAACGCCATGCCGGTCGCGGCTCGAGCGAGGCGACGGGCGATGGAGGGATTCGCCCGATTGGGGGGTGCCGCACCGGGCCAGTAGCGATCGAGCAGATCGGCGAACGCCCGGGTCGACAGGCTGACGGCACCCACCCCGAGTTCGGAAGCCCGCTGGGTGGCGGCCGAGATCGTGGCCGGTCCGGGCTCACGGGTGGCCACCGTGCGCACGCGAACGTTGTGGGTCGTGAGGTCGGGCATCGGGTGGGATTCTTGCAGGCGGCGGGTCGGCCGTGGCCAGGTCGTCGCGCGGTGGACCGCGAGCCACCGGAGGTCGTGTCCTACCATGCCCGCCGTGACCGACGAGCCGACGACGCGCTGGGAGCGCCTCGAGGACGGCTACGTGCTGGCGGCCGCGATGATCGTGATCACGATCATCGGCTACGCGATCGGTGGTGATCACCGGATCGGGAAGGTCGTCGTGGTCCTGGTCCAGAGCGCGACACTCGCAGTGATCCTGCGGGCGTCGGGCGTGTGCCGCCGGACCTTCGTCGTCGGCGTGGTCGCGATGGCGGTCGTTGCGGTCGGGACCGGCGTGTCGGTGGTGTTCGACCGGCAGTCGATCGGTCCGGGGCTCGTGGGTGCAGCCCTCGCGCTCGTGGGCCCGGTCGTGATCGTGCGCCGGGTGCGGAACCATCTCCGCATCGATCTCGACACCGTCGCCGCCTCGGTGTGCATCTACCTGCTCGCGGGGCTGTTCTTCGCCTACGTCTTCGGGATCATCGATCTGGTCGCAGATCCCTTCTTCGTTCAGGGACCGACGCGCGCGCCGGCGAACTACGTCTACTTCAGCTTCGTGACCATCACGACGCTCGGCTACGGCGACCTCAGTCCGCGCTCCAGCCTGGGCAAGATGTTGGCGGTGTCCGAGGCGCTGATGGGCCAGATCTACCTCGTGAGTGTGGTGGCATTGCTGGTCGCCAACATCGGCCGGACCCGCGTGCCCCGCGGTGGTGCCGCCGAGAAACTGCAAGCGGACGAGGACGACTGACACTCACCGATCAGTGCCACGGTCAGGCCGTCGGCACGTCCTCGGTCAGGTGGTGAGCAGCAAGAACGCGCCGTTGCCGATGAGCAACAGTCCGGCGACGCTGAGGATCCAGGCCGCCAGGACCCGGCGGTTGCGCATCACCCACGCCGTCATGCGGCTCACCCGCTCGTGGGCCCGGGCCGACCGGGTGGTCCACATCATGATCCCGACGGGAATTCCGGTTCCGAAGCAGGCGAAGAAGCCGAGGGCCGCGAGTCGTCCGGTGAAGGTGACGTCGGTCGCGGCGAGCGCGAGGGACGCGATGATCGGCCCCTGCCAGTCCGCGATGGCGATCCCGGCGACGAACGCCTGACGGGGGCTGAGGTCCTGGATCCGCTTCAGCGCGTTCGGGATCTCGGGAATGGGCTTGCCGGGCGGTCGCCGGAGCAGGGCGCCGACCACGATGAGCACAACGCCGAGGCCGATGCGGACGCCGGCGAACGCATGGCCGAGATCCGATGCCGGGGAGGTCGTGCCACCGATGACGGCGCTCGCGACCACGAGCAACCCGGCCTGCACGGTGAAGCCGCCGGCGATGAAGGCCGAGCCGGTGCGCCGCGGCCGCGGTCCGGCCATGGTCAACAGCAAGGCCATGAGGGTCAGGGGTTGGGTGCCGCTGATGATCCCGCTGATCACCAGCGTCTGGACCAGGTTCCCCACCGGGCGATTCTGCCAGGCGGTACCCGACCGGAACGTGATCGCGTCGGTATCGTCGGGCGATGCCCGATGCCGCCCCATCTCAGCCCGGCGGATCGTCGGCGCGTTTCACGGGCGTCATCCCGGGCTGGCTCCGCGCCTACTCGTGGTCTCGGATCTTCGTCGACGCCGTCGCCGGGTTCACGTTGTGGGGGCTCGTCGTCCCCGAAGCCATCGCGTACTCGAGCCTGGCGGGACTCCCGCCCCAAGCCGGCCTGTACACGCTGGTCGCCGGTCTCTTGGTCTACGCGCTGCTCGGAACCTCCCGCCAACTGGTGACGTCGGCGACGTCGGCGACGGCGGTGACCGTCGGTGCGACGGTCGCGGCCCTGCGTCCACCGGACGCGACCACGGCGTTGGCGCTCGCGGGTGTGCTCGTCCTCGCGGTCGGTGCTGCGTTTCTCGTCGCCGGATTCGCCCGGCTCGGGTTCATCACCCAGTTCCTCTCACGCCCGGTGACCGAGGGGTTCGTGCTGGGCCTCGCGATCTTCGTGGCGGTCGGGCAACTCGACAAGCTCTTCGGCGTGGAGAAAGGCCATGGCAACGTGCCGGAGAAGCTGTGGCACATCGTTCGGCATCTGGGCGACGCGAACGGCGCAACGATCTTGGTGAGCTGCGTCGCGCTCGTTGCACTCTTCGCGTTGCCGAAGGTCACGCCGCGACTTCCGACCGGTCTGATCGTGCTCGCCGCCGGCATTGCGGTCAGTGCCGCGCTCGACCTGCACGGACGGTGGCTGGTCGAGACGGTGGGTACGCTCCCCAGCGGCCTCCCGCGGGTCGACGTCCCGAGCGTGCGCGTCGCCGACCTCTACACGTTGCTCCCGACCGCCTTCGCGATCCTGCTGCTCGGCTTCAGTGAGTCGCTCGGGATCGCCGAGGGCATCGCCGCCCGCGACCACACCGAGATCGACCCGAACCGGGAACTGCGGGCCTTCGGATTTGCCAACGTGGCATCGGGACTCTTCGGCGGGATGGTGGCTTCCGGGTCGATGTCGGCGTCGTCGGTCAACGAGGGCGCGGGCGCCCGGACCCAGATGTCGGGCCTGGTGGCGTGGGCCATGGTGCTCGTGACCCTCGTGGCCCTCACCCCACTGTTCACGACACTGCCGGAGGCGGTGCTCGGCGCGCTGATCATCCACGCGGTCTCCCATCACATGTCCGCGCGCGAACTTCGCGCGGTTCGTCGGTTCTCCCGACCCGAGTTCGGTCTGGCGGTGCTCGCGCTCGGAGGGGTGCTGCTGCTCGACGTCCTGGCCGGGCTCCTGATCGCGATGGCCGCATCGCTGATCGTGTTCATCGCCGGGGCAACTCGGCCGCACATCGCCGTCCTCGGTCGCGACGCGGATGCCCCGTCGCAGTTCGTCGACGTCGCGCGGAATCCGGCGGCGCGGACCGTGCCCGGCGTCCTGATCGTGCGACTCGACGCCCCGTTGTTCTACGCCAACGCGACGACATTTCGCGACGGCGTCCGCGCGCTGGTGCGCGCCGCGCAGCCGGCGGTGGACACGGTGATCTTCCATCCGGAGTCCCAGTACCGGCTGGATCTCACGAGTGCCGACATGTTGGTGAAACTGGCGGAGTGGCTTCGCGCCGCCGGGTGCATGCTGTACGTGACCCGGCTCCACCGAGACCTCCGTGACGATGCCGAGCGAGCGGGACTCGTCGCAGCCATCGGCGAGGAACACATCGTCGCGGACATCCCGACTGCGCTCACCGCAATAGGGCGTTGACCGCGGGCCGCGCCCCTTCGGTAGTCTCCGGCGCCGGCCCTCCCGAAACTCGTCTCGACAGAAGGAACGACCAGATGACCGCGTCCAAGCAGCCCAACATTCTCGTCATCTGGGGAGACGACATCGGGATCTCGAACCTGAGCTGTTACAGCGACGGGCTGATGGGGTATCGCACCCCCAACATCGATCGCATCGCAGCTGAGGGGATCCGCTTCACCGACTACTACGGCGAACAGAGCTGCACTGCCGGGCGGGCGGCGTTCATCTGTGGTCAGAACCCGTACCGGACCGGTCTCACCAAGGTCGGCATGCCGGGAGCGGACATCGGCCTGCGGGACAAGGACCCGACGATCGCGACCGCGCTGAAGGAGCAGGGCTACACGACCGGTCAGTTCGGCAAGAACCACCTCGGCCACAAGGACGAGTTCCTGCCGACGAACCACGGGTTCGACGAGTTCTTCGGGAACCTCTACCACCTCAACGCCGAGGAGGAGCCCGAGCAC
>CAZJBJ010000016.1:20164-39629 GCA_964544295.1 uncultured Bifidobacteriaceae bacterium | reverse complement strand
CGACCAGGAGGAAGCGCTGACGATGAGCGACCGGATCGCGGTGATGAACGAGGGCCGCGTCGAGCAGATCGGCACCCCGGAGGAGATCTACCACCAGCCCGCCTCCGAGTTCGTCGCCGGCTTCATCGGCATGGCCAACCTGTTGCCGGCGACGATCGAGTCGACAACGGGCGCCGAGGGCACGGCCCGCTTGGCGGACGGCACCGCCGTGCGGGGTCCAGCAGTCGCGGACCTCGGGGTCGGCGACCCGGCGACGTTCATGATCCGGCCCGAGCGCATGCACCTTGCCGTCGGGACCGACACCGGTCTGGCCACCGAGGTCGTGGACCTCGTGTTCCAGGGCCCGTTGATCCGGTTCGAGCTGCGCGCGGCCGACGGTTCGATGCTCGTCGCCCACGTCGGTCCGGACGAAGACCTGCCCCTGCTGCGGCCCGGGGACCCCGTGCAGGTGACCTGGGAGGCCGGGAGTGGACGCCTACTCCGCCGCCATGAACGAGTGTCGGCGGCGGCTGCCGCCGACCCCGAATGAACCAAGAAGGAGAACGATGACCGACCACGAAGCCCTCCGGCGCGCCGAAGCGGTCCGCATGGCACGCGACGCGATGTCCCGACGCGGGTTCCTCGGGCGCTCGGCCGCCCTGTTCGGTGGTGCGGTGATCGCGCCGGCCGTGCTGGCGGCCTGCGGTTCGAGCAGCGGCTCCTCCGGCGGTGGCGGCGGCGACGCCAAGTCGGTGGCGATCTCGAACTGGACGAGTTACATCAGCAACCAGTCGAAGAAGGACTTCACCCGCGACACCGGGATCAAGCTCACCTACACCGAGGACATCAACGACAACAACGAGTACTTCGCCAAGATCCGGCCCAACCTCAGCCGCGGCAAGAGCATCGGCCGGGACGGGATCGTCTTCACCGACTGGATGGCGAGCCGCATGATCAACCAGGTCAAGTGGGTCTCGAAGCTCGACGCCAAGCAGTTCCCGAACAAGAGGAACCTGCGGGCGGCACTGGCCAGCCCCGCCTTCGACCCGGATCGTCTCTACAGCGCGCCGTGGGCGACCGGCATCGCCGGGATCGCGTACAACCGGGCGTCGGTCGGCAAGGACATCACGACCATGGACGACTTCTTCGCCGCCGGGGGCACCAAGACGGTGTTGAGCGAGATGCGCGACACCATCGGGCTGCTGATGCTGGCCGACGGCAAGGACATCACGAAGCCCACCTTCGCCGACGCCGAGCCGGCGTTCGATCGGCTCGACAAGGCGTTGTCGGACGGCACGCTCTCCGGGACCAACGGCAACGAGTACGTCAGCGACCTCGCGGCCGGCAACCTGGCGGCTGCGTTCGCGTGGTCGGGAGACGTCGCCCAGATCTCGAAGGACAACCCCGACATCAAGTTCGTCGTCCCCGATTCGGGGGCCACGCTGTGGTCGGACAACTTCTTGATCCCGTTCACGTCGGACAAGGCCGACCTGGCGACGGACTTCATCAACTTCTTCTACGACCCGAAGAACGCGGCTGTGCTCACCGCGGAGATCCAGTACATCTCGCCCGTCGACGGCGTGGCCGACGAGCTGACGAAGTTGGGCGGTGATGCTGCCGCGCTGGTGGACAACCCGCTCGTGGTGCCGACCGACGAGTTCCTCGCCCGGTTGTCGATCTTCGGAGTCCTCGACGACAAGGCCGAGGAGAAGTTCGACCAGCGCTTCGCCGAAGTGACCGGCGCGGGCTAGTCGCCGGTGCTCGAACGCGACGATCAAGGTCGGAAGGTCGCCCAACGGGCACCCTGGCTCCTGCTGGGGCCCGGGCTCCTCTTCCTGGCGATCTTCTTCTTCTTCCCGCTGTACACGCTGGGGCAGATGGCGTTGTCGTCGCGTCCGAGCCGGTTCGCGAACCCGGTGTTCTCGTGGGAGTGGTCGAACTTCGACACCGCGTTCTCCCAGTACGGGAGCCAGTTCACGCGCTCGTTCGTCTATGCGGCGTTGACCACGCTGTTGGCGCTGGTGATCGCCTATCCGCTCGCGTACGTGATCGCGTTCCGCGGTGGGCGGTTCAAGAACGTGTTGCTCGGACTGGTCATCGTGCCGTTCTTCACGAACTTCCTGATCCGCACGCTGGCGTGGAAGACGATCCTCGGTGACCAGGGCACGGTCGTCAGCCTGCTGCGCGACATCGGGATCCTGGGCGCCAACGACACGTTGCTACGAACTCCGTTCGCCGTCATCGGCGGACTCACGTACAACTTCCTGCCGTTCATGGTGCTGCCGCTGTACGTGGCCCTCGAGAAGATCGATCCGCGACTCGTCGACGCGGCGCGGGACCTGTACTCCAACACCTGGCGAGCGTTCCGCAAGATCGTGTTCCCGATGTCGCTGCCCGGGGTGTTCGCCGGGAGCCTGCTCGTGTTCATCCCCGCGGCCGGTGACTTCGTCAATGCGTACTACCTCGGCAACGCCCAGACCTCGATGATCGGCAACGTGGTGCAGAACCAGTTCCTCGTCCAGGTCAACTATCCGGTGGCGGCCGCGTTGTCCTTCGTCTTCATGGCGATCGTGATGGTGGTCGTGATCACCTACGCCCGGATCCTCGGCACGGAGGACCTGGCATGAGCGCGCTGGCGCCCACTACCGGGCGCGCCCCGGCGGAACTCTCGGGCACGGTCATGTCGAAGGGGGGCCGCATCGGACGCATGGCCGTCAACGCGCTTGCTGGCCTGTCGCTGCTGTACCTGTTCCTGCCGATCTTCGTCATCGTCGCGTTCAGTTTCAACGCCCCCAAGGGTCGGTTCAACGCGGTGTGGCAGGAGTTCACGTTCGACAACTGGTTGCATCCGTTCGCGAACGCGCCGCTGGTCGATGCGTTGGTACTCAGCCTGAAGATCGCCCTCGTCGCATCGTTGGTGGCGACGATCCTCGGGACCTTCATGGCGATCTCGCTCGTGCGGTACCGCTTCCACGGCAGCGCCGTGGTGAACTTCCTGGTCGTTCTGCCGTTGACCACGCCCGAGATCGTCCTCGGTGCGTCGCTCCTCACCCTGTTCCTCGCACCGCACCTCGTGACGGCGAACCACGAGTTCTCGCTCGGGTTCGGCACGATCCTGATCGCCCACATCATGTTCTGCGTGAGCTACGTGGCCATGACGGTCAAGGCCCGAATACGCGGCTTCGACTGGACGCTCGAGGACGCGGCGATGGACCTGGGCGCGACCCCCGCGCGCACGTTCTTCCGGGTGACCCTGCCGTTGATCATGCCGGGGATCTTCGCGGCGTTTCTGCTCTCGTTCGCCTTGTCGATCGACGACTTCATCATCACGTACTTCGTGTCGGGCCCCGAGACGACGACCTTCCCGGTGCAGATCTTCGGCCAGTCGCGTACGGCCACTCCGCCGCAGATCAACGTGCTGGCGTCGATGATCCTGTTCGGCAGCATCGCGGTCATGGTGCTGGGTTCGTATCTGGGCCAACGCCGGCAACGGCGACTGGGAAATTGAGAGGCATCACGTGACTACGGTCCAACACTGGATTGACGGCAAGCTCTGGGACGGCGCGCCGGAACGCACCGCGATCGTGTTCGATCCCGCCACCGGGTCGGCGGCGCGTGAGGTGGCGTTGGCCGGCGCCGAGGTGCTCGAGGCCGCGGTCGCCAGCGCGACCCGCGCCGCGGCGGAGTGGAGCGAGACGCCGATCGGCCGACGGGTTGCGATCCTGTTCGCGTTCCGGGAGATTCTCGAAGCGCGCAAGGGTGAGCTGGCCCGGGTCATCAGTGCCGAGCACGGGAAGGTCGTGTCCGACGCGCTCGGTGAGGTGGCGCGCGGGCAGGAGGTCGTGGAGTTCGCCTGCGGGATCCCGCACCTGCTCAAGGGCGGCTACTCCGAATCGGTGTCGACCGGCACCGATGTGCACTCGATCCGCCAACCGCTCGGGGTGGTCGCGGGGATCACACCGTTCAACTTTCCGGCCATGGTCCCGATGTGGATGTTCCCGGTCGCGATCGCGTGCGGCAACGCGTTCATCCTCAAGCCGAGCGAACGGGACCCGTCGGCGTCGCTGCTCATCGCGGAGATGTGGCGGGACGCCGGCCTTCCCGACGGGGTCTTCACCGTGCTCCACGGCGACAAGGAAGCGGTGGACGGGTTGTTGACCCATCCCGACGTGCGCGCGGTGAGCTTCGTCGGCTCCACGCCGATCGCGCGGTACGTGTACGAGACCGCGGCGGCGCACGGCAAGCGGGTCCAGGCGCTCGGCGGCGCCAAGAACCACATGGTGGTGCTGCCCGACGCGGATCTCGAGGCCGCAGCCGACGCCGCCGTGAGTGCGGGCTACGGATCGGCCGGTGAGCGGTGCATGGCCATCTCCGTGGTCGTCGCAGTCGGTCGGGTGGGTGACGAGCTCGTCGCCGCGATCGCCGATCGCACCCGTGCGGTCCAGGTCGGTGCCGGCGACGATGCCGACGCGGAAATGGGCCCGCTCGTCACCGCAGTGCATCGGGATCGCGTGCGGGCCTACGTCGACGCCGGCGTTGATGCGGGCGCCGAACTCGTCGTCGACGGACGCGGCATGACCGAACGGCCCGGGTTCTTCCTCGGACCCTGTTTGTTCGACCACGTCACGCCGGAGATGTCGATCTACACCGACGAGATCTTCGGGCCCGTCCTGTGTGTGGTTCGGGCCGACACCTACGAGGACGCGGCGCGCCTCGTGTCGGAGAACCCGTATGCCAACGGCGCCGCGATCTTCACCCGCGATGGCAGCGCGGCCCGTCGTTTCGAACACGAGGTCGACGCCGGCATGGTCGGCATCAACGTGCCGATCCCGGTTCCGATGGCCTACTACTCGTTCGGCGGATGGAAACAGAGCCTGTTCGGCGACACGCACGTGCACGGCCCGGAGGGCGTGCACTTCTACACGCGGGCCAAGGTCGTGACCACCCGATGGGGGGACCCGGCCCAACGGGGCCCCGACCTCGGGTTCCCGCAGACCACCTAGCTCAGGTCGGTGCCGAACTCAGGCGGCCTTGACGCGGACCTCGGTGCGCAGCGGCGCGCCCTCGGATCGCCGGAGCGTCATCGTGAAGCGGTCACGCACCTTCAGCGGTTGGCGGACGCCTTCCATCATCACGTGGAGCCCGCCCGGTTCGAACCGGAGCGTCGAGTGCGCGGCGACCGGGACGGTGGTGATCGGTCGCATCGATGCCATGTCGTGCCCTGCGCCGCCCGAGGTCATGCTCCGGTGCAGTGACGTGCGGCGGGCTGTCGTTCGCGGCACGGTCACGCCGGTGATCCGGAAGGCCCGATCGGTCGGATTCGCCACGGTGAAATAGAGCGCGGCCGACGTCTGGCCCGGTGCGGTGTCGCGAGCCCACGCGCCGCGCACCTCGACGGTTCCGTCACCGCTCGAACATCCGGCGGCGATGAGCAGGGCGACGGCGGCGGCTGCCAGGGACCGGCGCACCATCGTTCGGTCAGGCCTTGCCACTCAACAGCAGTCGGAGGTCGTCGGTGACGATCTGGTTGTCCATGCCCGTCGGCCACGCGTCGACGACCTGACCCTGATCGTCGATCGCGAACACGAGCGACGTGTGGCCGACATCGACCTTGCCCTGGGGGTCGGTCTGGATCTCGTACTGCACGCCGAACGCGTCGGCCACCTTCTGCAAGGCGGCGGGGTCGTCGGTGCGGAGCGCGTGAGGGTTACGGAAGAAGTGGTCGACGTAGTTGCCGAGCACCTCCGGGGTGTCCCGTGCCGGATCGACCGTCACCATCGCGACCTGCACCCGGTTGGCCTCGGAGCCGAGCCGCTTCAGCGAGATTCGCAGATCGGCGAGCGTGGTCGGGCAGATGTCCGGACAATTGGTGTAGCCGAAATACGCCAGCAGGAGCTGGTCGGGCTGGGCGCGGAACGGGAACTCGGCGTCCCCGTTCGAGCTGTCGGGGAGTGCCTGCTCGCCCACCTGCAGGGTGGGGCGCGGTACGTACCCCTGGAGCTGCTTCGGCGCCGCCGACTTCGCGGCGGAACTGCCACAGGCGCTCGCGAGGACGAGGAGGCCGAGGATCGCCGCAGTCGTGCGGACTCGTCGACGCCGCGGCCGACGGGGTGGGTACGGGTTCAGAGAGCCGATGACCGCCAATCTAGGGGGACATCCCTCCGCGAGGGCATCGCCTTACATGACGGTCGTGCCGCCGTCCACCGCCATCACCTGCCCGGTCACGTGGTGCGCGTCCGGCGAGAGGAGGAACCCGGCGACCGACGCGATGTCCGGCGCCTGCGCCACGACACCGAGTGGGATCCCGCGCTTCATCCGGGCGCGCGACTCGTCGGTGTCCCAGACGCCGCCGGTCATCGGGGTGTCGACCGCGCCCGGGCAGATGCAGTTCGCCCGTACCCCCTCCGGGCCGTACTGGACCGCGACGAGCCGGGTGAGCGCCGCGACGCCGCCTTTGCTCGCGGTGTACCCCGCGCCGTACCCGTGACCGCGGAGCGCCGCCGTCGACGCGATCGTCACGATGCTGCTCCGCGGCATCCCCTCGGGTCGTACGAGGTGCGGGAGTGCGAACTTGATCGCCAGGAACGTGCCGGTGAGGTTCACCGCGAGAACGTGATTGAAGGTCTCCAGGCTCACGTCGGCGAGCGGGGTGAGATCCGGACCGTGGAAGATCCCCGCCGCGGTGACCACGCCGTCGAGACGGCCGGTGTCGGTCACGGTCCGCTCGACCGCGTCACGCATCGCGGACTCGTCCGCGACGTCGACGGTCAGCGCGAGGGCGGTGCCCCCGGCGGCGCGCACGAGCTCGACGGTCGCGTCGACGCCGGCCGCATCCCGGTCGAGGATCGCGGGGACGCCGCCGCGCTCGGCGACTTCCACCGCGGTGGCCTGGCCGATGCCACTCCCGCCGCCGGTGACGAGCACGGTCCGATTCTCGATCTGAGGCTTCATGGCCGGGAACGTACCCGGGCGGTACCGTGACCCACCAGAGAGGTCGGCACGTCGGAAGGGGCGCACATGACGGACGCACCGACGCTCGCGATGCACTCGGTCGAGGATCGGGTGATCATCGTGACCGGATCCGGACGAGGCGTGGGGCTGGGCATGGCGCGTCACCTGGGTCGAGGCGGAGCCCGGATCGTGGTCGCGGAGTGGAAGGCCGACCTGCTCGACTCGGCGGTGCGCGAGCTTGCCGGTCGCGGTGTCGACGTGCTCGGCGTGCGGACCAACATCATGGAACGGGACGAGATCGACGCCATGGTCGCCGCGACCATCGAGCGGTTCGGGCGGGTCGACGGTCTGGTGAACAACGCCCAGACGTTCCGACCGTTGGCGGCGATGGCCGAGGTCAGCGCGGAGGACGTCGACGTCTTCTACGACTCGGGCGTCAAGGGCACGCTCTGGGCGATGCAGGCGGTGTACCCCCACATGGCGCGGCAGGGGTGGGGACGGATCGTCAACTTCGCGTCGTCCATGGGCATCACCGGCGGGCGCGGCTTCGGCGCGTACAACGCGTCGAAGGAAGCCGTGCGCGCGTTGACCCGGACCGCGGCCCGGGAGTGGGCCGCCGACGGAATCGTCGTGAACTGCATCGCGCCGGCCGCGGCCGACCATCACGGCGACGCGGCGAAGCAGAGTGAGGGCTACCGGATCTTCGTCGAGAACTGTCCGATGGGCCGTCAGGGTGATCCCGAGACCGACATCGGGCCGCTCGCGTGGTTCCTGTGCTCGGACGCCTGCCGCTACCTGACCGGCCACACCTTCATGGCCGACGGCGGCGCGTTCATGTGGGCGTGATCAGCCGAGCATCGCGCCCAATGCGGCGACGGACCGGGCGATGGCGGATTCGTACCCTTCCTCGGTGATCCGCGGGCCGATCAGTTCCAGATCGAACACGCCGTCGTAACCGGCGTCGAGCACCATCGCGATGATGTCGACCAGCGGGATGTCACCGTCTCCGGGGACCAGGCGATGGGGCGTGGACAACGTGCCGACCGCGAAGTCGCTCACCTGGACGAGTCGGATCCGGTCGACGCCCGCGCGGACCGTCGCATCGAGATCGCGTTCGGCCCAGCACGCGTTGATCTCCATGCATACGCCGACGTCGACACGACGCGCGAGATCCAACGCGTCGCGCAGCGTGTGGACGAAGCCCACGTCGACGCGGAGCGAGTTGGTGTGTTCGAGTGCGAACGGGATCCCGCGCCGGGCCGCCTCGACCAGCACCGGCGTCCAGGCCGCTTCGAGCGCGTCGGCCGCGGCCGCCCAGGTCAGGGGCGTGGCGGGTCCGGTGGTGATGACGAGGCACTCGGCGTCGAGGCGAGTCGCGACGTCGAGGGCGCCGACCAGCCGCTCCTGCTGCGCCGACCAACCCTCGGGTCGGGAAAGCTGGAACGGACCGAGTCCGATCAGGTTGGTGACGCGCAGTCCGGCGTCGATCACCCTGGCGACGCCGTCGTCCCAGCCGGCGCGGTCGAGTTTCGCCAGCGAGATCCCGACGGCGTCGATCCCGGCCCGGGCGTAGTAGGCGAGGTCCTCGTCGAGCGACCAGTCGAACGTGCAGATGCCGCTGACCGAGATGCGCGGGTGCATCAGCCGAGCACGGCGCCGCGCGCGATGCTGCCGCCGCCGTCGAGCGGCAGATTCGCCCCGGTCAGGAACTCGCTCTCGCGGCTCGCGAGGTAGACCGCGGCGAGCGCGACGTCCTCCGCCTCGCCGAGTCGCGTGAGGTGCATTGCTTCGAGGTGGTGGCGTCGCTCGTCGGTGAGATCGGCATCCCGCCGCTCGTTGAGCACGTAGCCCGGGCTGATCGTGTTGGCCCGGATGTTCGCCGCGGCGTAATCCACTGCGAGGGCCCGGGTCAGGCCGTTGAGACCGGCCTTGCTGCTCACGTACGCGGCCAGGCCCCGGCTCGCCCGTTCGGCCTGGCGACTCGAGATGTTCACGATGGAACCGTGCCCGGCCTCCGTCATGTGCGGGATCGCCGCGCGACACAGCCACATCGGCGCGCTCAGGTTCACGCGCAGCGACGTCTCCCAGGCCGTCGTCGTGAGGTCACCGACCGCGGCGTCGCGGTCGTCGACCGTTGCCGCCACGGCGTTGTTCACCAACACCGTCAGACCACCCAGCGCGCGCGCTGCATCGGTGACCAGTCGGGTGCACTCGGCCTCGGTCTCGAGATCGGCGAGGATGGCGTGGGCAGTGCCACCGGCGGCGGTGATCGCGGCGACGTTGGCCGCGGCCCGCCCGGCGTCGCGCCCGGTGACCACGACCTGCGCACCCTCCGCGGCGAACCGGCGCGCGATCGCGGCGCCGATGCCGCTCGTGGAGCCCGTCACCAGCGCAAGCTCACCCGCGAGGCGCATCGGGCGCTACTCGCTCGTGCCGGTGGCGCCCGCGGCGACGAGGGCCGACCGGAGCCGACCGGCCGCGGCGTCGAGCGACTCGGGATCCGGATCGACGTCGGCGTTGGCGAAGCTCAGATCGGCCTCGCGTTGGATCGGCACGACGTGGAGATGGACGTGGGGTACCTCGAGTCCGGCGATGATCAGGCCGATGCGGTTCGGCGTGAACGCCGACATCTGCGCGGCACCGATCGTGTGCGCGACCCGCATCAGATGCGCGTTGAGTTCCTCGGGGAGATCGATCCAGTGGTCGACCTCCAAGCGGGGGACGACGAGGGTGTGCCCCGGCTGCAACGGGTTGATCGAGAGGAAGGCGACGCAGTCCTCGTCGCGCCACACGAACCGCCCTGGAAGCTCCCCGTCGATGATGCGCGTGAAGATCGTCGGCATCGGCTCAGCCTGCCACGTCAGCCGGTGATCAGGCTCGGATCCGAGTCGGGCGCGGCCGGGGCGTCGGGCGCGGCGGGGCGGAGGTGGGTGATGCCGAAGACGGTCATGGCGGTCCCGAGACCGAGCGCCAGCGCGACCACGATCCGGGCGACGGTCGGGTCGAGTCGGCTCGGCACCCAGGAATGGGAGAGGACCGACAGGTCGGCGAGACCGCCGCTGATGGCGACGAAGAGTCCGGCGATCAGGATGCCGGGCGCCGCGGCCCGGGGCCCGCGCGCCCGCAGCCACCCCAGGGCTCCGAGGCAGGCCGCGATGGCCGCGAGGGAGGGAATCGCCTCGGCGAGGCGGTCGGCGGCCGAACCCGGTGCGAATGGCCAGCTCCCCCACACGTGGATTGCCTCGGCCACGCCCATCACGCCGAGGCCCGCCGCCAGGACGAGCGCGCGGCGACGGGTCGCGACACCGACCAGGGTCAACGCGGCGACCGCCGCCGCGACGAGCCACCAGGCCCACGCGCGGGGCGGTGGGTCCCAACGAAGTTCGCCCTCGATCGATGCCGGCCGTCCGTTGACGCGCACCGGCACCGACCACGAGGAGATGCGGTGCGCGTGATCGGGATCGCGGCGGACGACCTCGGGGGTGATGCCACCCATCCAGTGCGCCCGGTGGTCGTGCCAGCGCGCCACCGGCCGGGTCGACACCCGTTCCCAACGCGGAGGCCCGTCGCGCCGGGGGATCGGCGTCGATGTCGGGATGCGGGACCGATTGATCCGAGTCGCCCGGGAGTTGCGGTTGACCCAGACGCCCTCCTCGGTGACGCGGAGATAGGGCTCGTTGTCGTAGCCGATCACGGTGACGAGCGCGGTGCCCGTGACCTCGAGTTCGAGTTGTTCTCCGTCGGTGCCCAATCGCACGTCGACGCCGCGCGCCGAGGGTCGGAGTCCGTGCAGCACCGAGTGGAAGTTGCTCGCCGGGGGACCGCCGGTCCCGTGCGCGCCGGCCGGTGAAGCGTCGAGGAGCAGCGTGCCGAGGAGCGCGCACGCGAACAGCAGGACGTGCCGCCGGGTCATGCGCTCCGAGCTGCCTGCACCTGGTGCAGCAGTTCGTCGCGGGCGCGGGCCACGCGAGAGCGGATCGTGCCGATCTTGACGCCGCAGATCTCTGCGGCCTCGGCGTAGGAACATCCCACGAGCTGGGTCAGGACGAACGCCTCCCGCCGCTCCGGATCGAGCGCGTCGATGAGACCGTGGAGGGCGTGGGTGGACGCGACGCTCGGGGCGGTTGTGGTCATCCGGTGCCGCTGGTCGACGCGTCGGGTCCGCTGCTTGGACCGGATTGCGTCGGCCGCGGCGCGGCGGGCAATGGCGAGCAGCCAGGTGCGTCCGGAAGCATCCCCGCGGAACTGCGGGAGGGCGCGGTACATCCGCACGAACGTGTCCTGCACCACGTCGTCGAGGTCCGCATCGTCGACGAGCGGCCGCAGGAATCTCGTGACCTCGGTCTGGCCGACCCGGATCGCGACCGCGAGCGCGTCGTCATCGGTCAGGTCGCGCGCGTCGAGCAGGGCATGGGTGAGCCGGTCCACGGCGGCGCACGATAGCGGCGGCGTCGTCCGCCGGGTATTCGGCCCGTTCGGGAACTTTTCGGCACCGCCGTGCGACTATCCGGCGTATGGACTGCTCCGAAATCCGCATCTCGATCTCGGCCCGGCTCGACGGCGAGGCGCCGCCAATCCCGGCATCCGTGGTCGAACGACACGTCGACGGTTGCCCCGACTGCCGCACCTGGTCGCTCGGTGTGACCGAGTTGCACCGCTCGCTGCGGCTGACCGGGGCACTCGAGGAGCCGGACCGGAGCGCACGGATCGTGCAGAGGATCCCCCGCCGCGGGCCCGTTGCGCGTCCGTCCGGGTCGCTGACATGGTGGCGGTTGGTCACGGTGCTGATCGCGTTGGTGCAGATCGCCTCCGCGGTGCCGCTCCTCCTGGGCCACGCCGACGAGATGCACGGGCATTACGCCCGGCATCTGGGCGTGTTCGCCGCCGCGCTGGCGGTGGGGCTGTTGATGGCGGCCTACCGGCCGGATCGCGCCCACTCCCTGCTCCCGGTGTTGGCCGTGCTCGTCGCCGGGCTGATCTGGAGCTGTCTCGACGATCTCGTGCACGGCCAACCCGTGCCGGGGTCGGTGGTCGCGCACGCGGCCAACGTGGTGGCGCTGTTCGCGGTGTGGCAGCTCGCGCACCGATCCGGCACGATGCTCCGGCGGGTCGCCGGCCGATCGCCGGTGCTCCGATGAGCGGCCGCACGCTCCGACGACTGGCAGGTTTCGCGGCGGTGGCGATGCTCGTCGTGGGGATGGCGGCCGGGCCCGCGTCGGCCCACGCCGATCTCTCGACCTCCGACCCGGAGGCCGGCGCGTCCGTGCCGCGCGCGCCGCGCACGCTGACGTTGACGTTCACCGAGGGTGTGTCGATGCGGGACAACGGCCTTCGTGTCATCGATGCCAACGGATCCGATCTCGACGTCGGGACGCCGACGCACCCCGGTGGTCGCAGCGAGGTGGTGCGGGCGTCGTTGCCGAAGTTGGTCGACGGGCTCTACGTCGTCGTGTGGCAGGCGACCTCGGAGGACTCGCATCCGATCCGGGGCTCGTTCACCTTCGGGGTCGGTTCCGCCGACGTGTCCGGCAAGCACGCGGACCTGCTCGCCCAGGCCGCACTCTCGGAAGGGGCCGGCGACTCGAATGTCGGCTTCGCACTCGGGGTGGCGCGCTTCGGCGTCTTCGTCGGACTCGCACTCCTGCTGGGTGGAGTGATCTTCGTCGTCGGCCTCTGGCCCGCGGGCGGTGGCGACCGGCGGGTGCGGGCGACCCTGCACTGGGCGTTGGGGCTCACCTTCGTCGCGACCGTCGCCGGATTCCTGTTGCAGGGTCCGTACACGTCATCGGGTGGGTTCGGTGACGTCTTCTCGTCGGATCAGATCTCGGCGGTGTGGGACACCCGGTTCGGCAAAGTGTGGGTGCTGCGGCTCGCGCTCCTCCTGGTCACCGGATGGCTGATCCGCCGGCTCGTGCGCCGTCCCGGCGTCCAGCCCGGCTGGTGGAAGGTCGTCGCCGGACTTACCGCCGTCGCGTTGGCCGCCACCCCCGGCCTCTCCGGTCATGGGTCCGTGGGGCGGTGGGCCGTGTTCGCGCTCCTCGCCGACGTGCTCCACGTCCTGGCGATGGCCGTCTGGCTGGGCGGACTCCTCGTGCTGGTCTTCGCCCGATCCGATGAAGAGGCCTACCCGCGGGTCGCGGCGCGCTTCTCCGCAGTTGCGTTCTCCGCGGTCGTCGTGCTGGTCGTGACCGGGTCGTTCCAGGCGATCCGCCAACTCGAGACCGTCAGTGCGCTCTGGGACAGCGACTACGGGCGGATCCTGCTGGTCAAACTCGCGGCGTTCGCGCTCCTGCTCGGGATCGCGGCGTGGAGTCGGCGGCTCGTGCACGGTCGAACGTTGCGCGTCGGCGCCGGTGATCGCAGTGCCGACGGTCCCGATGCTGACGACGCTCCCGCGGGTTCCCTCGCTCGGCTCCAGCACAGCGTCCGGTCCGAGCTCGTCGTCGGCGCGGTCGTGCTGGCCCTCACCTCGATGCTCGTGAACACGGCCCCGCCCGAGGTCGTCCCGGCGGCGGTGCCGTTGCAGACGGCGATCGACGCCGGTGAGGTCACGTTCGACACGTTCTTCGGTCCGGCGCGAGTCGGCGAGGCGAACGCGCTGCACGTCTCGGTGCGGAACCCCTCGGGTCAGCCGGCGCGCGTGATCGAGATGCGCGCCTCGATCGCGCTGCCGGAGCAGGGGATCGCGCGCATTCCGATCGAGATGACCGGGTCCGGGGACCACTTCATCGCCGAGGACGTCCGGGTCCCGTTCGCCGGGAAGTGGACGCTCGAATTGCACGCATTGTTGACCGAGGTGGACGAAGCCTCGGCCAAGACCATTGTCACTGTCGGGTAACAGACTGAAGGGAAGCACATGAGTCATCCGTCACGGAGTCGCAAGGTCGGAGTCGGCGCAGCAGTCTTCGCCGGCCTGCTGTTGGCGGCCACCGCCGCGTCGGCGCATGTGGAGATCACCGCCGATGAGCCACCGGGGTCCGACGACGTCGTGCTGACGTCGTTGTTCGCAGAGAACGAGTGCACCGGTGCGTTGCAGACGGTGGAACTCGTGTTCCCGGACACGCCCGACCTCACGACCGCGACGCCGACCGAGGTCGACGGCTGGACCAGTGCCGTCACCAAACGGGACGGTTCCGACGCCGCGGCGAGCATCGTGTGGACCAACACCGCCGGTGGCGACGGCGACGGGGAGTTCAAGGTCGCGCTCGGGCCGATCGCGACCGACCAGGAGCCGATCGAGTTCAAGGCGTTGCAGACCTGTGCCGACGGTGAGGTCTTCCGGTGGATCGAGAGCGCCGCGGACGCGGAGTTCCCGGCGCCCGTGCTCGCCATCGATCATTCGGGGCACACCGGGCATGACCACGCGGCGACGGACGAGCCGGCCGTCACCGATGCCGTACCCGTGGCGACCAAGGACAAGCAGAGCGACGACGACAGCTCCACCGGCGTGATCATCGGGGTGGTGGCCGGGGTGGTCGTGCTGGGCGGCGCCGGTGCCGTGCTGATGGCGCGGCGCAAGAAGTAGCGGGCTCGCCCGGTACGGTCGGAGGGTGGATCACGCGGCGGCGGAGCGATTTCGGGCATTGATCGCCGACCCCGCCTCGGATCCACCCCTCGACGAGGGCGCGTGGCTCATCGCGTCGGTCGCCGGCTACTCCGACGTCGACGAGGGACTCGCCCGCCTCGACGAGATGGCCGGCGCCGCGCTGGCCTTCCCCGAGGCACGCAGTCCGGCGGGACTCGCCAAAGTGCTGTTCGTCGACTGGGCCTACCGCGGCAATGCGGCCGACTACGGGGATCCCCGCAACTCGTTCCTTCCCGAGGTCATCGACCGGCGACTCGGTCTGCCCATCACGCTGAGCGTGCTGATGATCGAAGTCGGACGCCGGATCGGGGTCGCCGTCCACGGCGTGGGGATGCCGGGCCACTTCGTCGTCGGTGTCGACGGCGAACCCGATCAGTTCATCGATCCGTTCCACGCCGGGGTCGTGCTCGATCGGGAGGGATGTCGTCAGCGGCTGACCGACCAGTACGGCCCGCAGATGCAGTTCGACGACCGGTTCCTCGCACCGACACCGGCACGGTCGATCCTGCTCCGGATGCTCACGAACCTGGCGCACACCTACGCGCAGCGGCGGTCGCCCGACGCGCGCTGGGTCACCCAGCTGCGGCTGGCCTTCCCGGAACTCTCGAGCGACGAGCGGCGCGCCGGGGCCGACGTCTTGGCGTCGGTGGGCGCGTTTTCCGACGCGGCCGCCGTGCTGACGAGGCTCGCCGAGGAGGCCTCGGCCGACGCGGCCGAAGTCCTTGTGCGCCAGGCGACGGCCTTTCGGGCGCGGTCGAACTGATGGAGCTGCCGATGTTCCCGTTGGGGACGACCCTGGTACCCGGCCAGTCGCTGCCGCTGCGGGTGTTCGAGCCCCGCTACGTGGCCCTGGTCGAGACCTGTGTCGTCGGCGACGGACGATTTGGCATCGTGTTGATCGAGCGCGGCTCGGAAGTCGGCGGGGGTGAGACCCGGTTCGACGTCGGGACCGTCGCGCAGATCATGGACCTGCAGACCCTGCCGGACGGTGAGTGGGCGTTCCGGGCCGTCGGCGTCGAGCGGTTCCGGGTGCGGGAATGGCTGCCCGACGACCCGTATCCCCGTGCTGACGTCGAGCTCCTCGCCGACCCCGCCGTGGTCCTCGACCCGGCGTGGCGCGGCCGGGTCGAGGACGCATTGCATCGACTCTTCGCCACCGCCCGCGACCTCGGCTACGACGTGCCGACATCGGTGACGCTCGACTCGGATCCGATGCGCGCCGCGTGGAGTGCGCTCGGCCGGGTCGGCATCGGACCGCTCGACGTCCAACGGATCCTCGAAGTGGACGATCCGCCCGCACGGATCGCGGCGATCGTGCGCGCCCTGGACGACACCACCGAACTCCTCGAGCTGCGGCGGGGTTGACTCGGCGGGCGTCGTCGGTGCGCCGCTATCGTCGCCCGGATGGAGCCAGACCTCTCGAACCCGACCGAGCCGAGCGCGCCGATCTCGTCCGACGCAACGCCGGATCTCACGGTGCTGGACGAAGTCGAATCCGAGCTCGCCGAGATCGAGCGGGCGGTCGAGCGCATCGAATCCGGCGCGCTCGACGAGCATGAACTCGTCGCCGACGGGCCGCTACAGTCCGGCCCGCCGCCGCGAGAGGAGCAACCAATGGGCTTCGGGATCGACAAACTGGGTCACTGGACGGAGGGACCCGAGTTCACGGTCGAGGCCGAACGCACCCGGGCCTACGCGGCGGCGACGAACGATCCGATCGCGGCGCACGTGAACGGCGAGGTGGCGCCACCCGTCTTCGCGGTCGTCCCGATCTGGGACACCATGGCCGGCGCGATGGCGGGCGTCGTCCCGCCCGAGGTGCTGATGCTGGTCGTACACGGCGAGCAGGACATGCGCTTCCATCGGCCGATCGTGCCGGGCGCGGTGTTGCGCTCCAAGGCTGCGCCCATCGGCATCCACGTCAAGCCGAACGGCACCTCGGTCGTGGTCAAGGTCGAGACCCACGACCAGAACGGCGACCTGGTCGTCGAGCAGTACATGACCTCCTTCTTCCGGGGCGTGAGCGAGGGTGAAGGTGCCGGTGAGGAAGCGCCCGCGCACAAACTCGAGGCGGCCACCACGGCCACCGAGCCGGTGGCGACGGTGACCCAGACCCTCGACGACGACCAGACCTACCGGTACGCCGAGGCGTCGGGCGACACCATGCCGATCCACCTTGATGCCGAGATCGCGAAGTCGGTCGGTCTCCCCGGCATCATCATCCACGGGCTGTGCACGATGGCCTTCACGTCGGTGGCGGCGGTGCAAGAGCTGTGCGCCGGAGATTCGACGAAGCTGCGTCGGCTCGCCGTGCGCTTCTCCCGACCGGTGCTGCCGGGCCAGTCGATTACCACGACGTTCTGGTCCGCGGGCGCGGCCGACGGCTCCCCGGTCTACGGATTCGAGACCCGCAACGGCGACGGCGACGTCGTCATCAAGGACGGCCTCGTCGAGGTCACGGGCTAGGTCGCTCGCGCATGGCCCGCGTGGCACTGCGCATGTTCGCGGCCGCTCGGGAAGCGGCAGGGACCGGCGCGATCGAACTCGACGCCGAGACCGTCGGTGAAGTCCTCGACGCCGCACGCGCCCGCTTCGGTCCCGACTTCGCGGCGGTGCTCGCGGGGTCACGGGTGTGGGTCGACGGCGACGAGCCGGTGGCCGGCGACGCGACGCCCGTGACCGACGGCGCGGAAGTCGCGGTCCTCCCGCCCGTCAGCGGCGGGGCGGACGCGGGATGAAGCTGCTGGTCCGGCGCACGTACTCGGCGTAGCCCGGTCGGCGCTTGGCCATCGAGCGTTCCAACAGTGGAACGCCGGACACGCGCACGAGCAGCACGTTCATGATCAGCGCGCCGACCAGACCGATCGCGCCGATGCCGGTCTCGGCGGCGACGAGGGCGATTCCCCACCACACGCACGCGTCGCCGAAGTAGTTCGGATGGCGGGTGTACCGCCAGAGCCCGCGGTCCATCACCTGACCCGCGTTGGCCGGGTCGGCCTTGAACCGGGCGAGTTGGGCATCGCCGACCGTCTCGAAGACGACGCCGACCAGCCAGAGTGCGATGCCGACGAACGCGAGGACGCCGAGGTCGGGATCGACCCGGACCTGCCCGAGTTGGACCGGGAGCGACACGACCCACATCAACAGGCCCTGGGTCGCGAACACGGTCACGAGGCTGATCAGCGCGAACCGGTCGCCGTGATGACGACGCATGGCCTGGTACCGGAAGTCCTCGGGTGCACCGCGTTTGCGCCAGGCCAGATACCCGGAGAGCCGAAGGCCCCAGACGGTGACCATCGCGACGAGCAGCCACTGGCGGGTCGGGTTGCCGTCGGCGACGAGTCGCGCCACCCAACCGATCACGACGAAGCCGAACGGCCAGACCGGATCGACGATCGACGCATCTCGCCACGCCAGGCTGAACAGCCACGTCACGAGCATGACGAGGACGACCGCGGCCGCGGTCGCGAGCAGGACGTCGGCGGTCATGATGACCCCTTCCTCATCCGAGTCGGACTCGGGCAGGTGCGGAACTCAGAGCAGTTCGAGCGTACGGGCTCGCGCGAAGCGCGCCGCGACATCCGGCCAGTTCACGATCTGCCAGAACGCGTCGACCCACTCGGTCTTCACGTTCCGGTACTGCAGGTAGTAGGCGTGCTCCCACATGTCGAGCACGAGCAGCGGCGGGGCGCCCTGGCCGACATTGCTCTGGTGGTCGTAGATCTGTTCGACGATCAGCCGTTGGCCGAGCGGCTCCCACGTCAGTGCCCCCCATCCCGATCCCTGCACGTTGAGGGCCGCCTGGTTCAGCTGGTTCCGGAACCGATCCACGCTGCCGAACCCGTCGTCGATCGCGGCGCGAAGTTCACCGTCGGGCTCGCCGCCGCCATCGGGTGAGAGGTTCTCCCAGAACATGGAATGGAGGACGTGGCCGGACAAGTGGAACGCGAGGTTCTTCTGCAACTGGTTGATGGAGCCGTAGTCGTCGGAGGTCCGGGCCTGGTCCAGCTTGTCGAGGGTGGTGTTCGCGCCGGCGACGTAGGCCGCATGGTGCTTGTCGTGGTGAAGCTCGAGCACGGTGGCCGAGTAGTGGGGTTCGAGCGCAGCCAGGTCGTAGGGCAGCTCGGGCAGGGTGTACGCAGCCATGGGGTCTCCTGGGCATCGGTTCGGGCGGGGGGTCCGAGATCGGGCGGGGAAGGCGGTAGCCTGCCATCGATGACCGAGCACGTCCGTCGTATTGATCGCATTCTCGCCGCCGGATATTCCGACGGCGCCGAAACCATGTCGTTGGACGAGATCCACGCGATGGAACGTGAGTGCCTGGAAGTCGAGACCGAGGTGTCCTACCTCCGACGCCTGGCCCAAGGTCGGATCGACATTCTCGAGGCCGAGCGCGATCGACGCGCGGCCGGCGGTTCGCTCGGCGACCTCATTGCCGCCCTGCCGGAGATCCTCGCCGACGACGGGCCCAACACTGCTGCCGCGAACACGCGGGCGCAGCCGCTCCTCGCGCCCGCATCGGGTATCGAGTGGAATCGCGGACTCGAACGGCTCGTGTCCGACGCGACCCTGGCGAACCTGCCGATGCTCTCCGACGCCGAACTGCAGGCGACGCTGGGGCAGCTCCGTGAACTCGAACGTGACTTGTCCGCTCGGCGACGGGCGTTGCACGGGGTGATCGACGGATTGACCCGGGTCATCGCTCAGCGACTGGCGACGAACGCTGCGGGATGAGCGCGCCCGCCGACGCCGTCGAGGCGCGGCTCCGGGATCTCGGAGAGTTCATCCGGGATCAGCGTCGCAACGACCGGCTGTCGCTGCGCAAGCTCAGTGAGCTCGCCGGCATCTCGAATCCGTATCTGAGTCAGATCGAGCGGGGCCTCCGGAAACCGTCGGCGGAGATCCTGCAGGGCATCGCCAAGGGACTCAAGATCTCGGCCGAGACCTTGT
>CAZJBJ010000016.1:0-20154 GCA_964544295.1 uncultured Bifidobacteriaceae bacterium | reverse complement strand
GTACGTCCGGGCCGGGATCCTCGAAGAGAACCGTGAGTCCGATCTGGAGACGGCCATCGCGGCCGATCCGTCGCTCACCGAACGGCAGAAACAGACGCTGATCGACGTCTACCGGTCATTCCAGAAGGACTAGTCGCCCGACTCCCGCCCGACGGTTCGGCTGCCGGTCCGGGCGGCTGCGCGGAACCTGATGATTGTGACCTCGGGCGGTCAGGAATGGGATTCGGGGGCTCGGGGTTAGGATCCGCAGACCCCATGAACCTGCGCCGTCTCGCCGTTCTGTCCGTTCACAGCTCCCCACTCGCGCAACCCGGCGCCGGTGATGGCGGGGGCATGAGCGTCTACGTCCGGGCGCTGGCGGCCGCGCTGGCCCGAGCCGGCGTCGAGTGCGACGTGCTGGTGCGGCGTGAGCACGCCGACGAGCCGGTGGAGGTCGAGGTCGAGCCCGGGTTCCGCGTGGTGCACCTCGACGTCGGGCCGCCCGAGGCGGTCTCGAAGCACGATCTGATCGACCTGGTGGATCCGATGACCCAGGCGGTGCTCGATCGCGTCGATCGGGGCACGACCTACGACGCGTTGCACGCCAACTACTGGGTGTCGGGCGCGGTCGGGCACCGCCTGAAGCACGAACTCGAACTGCCTCTGGTCGCCACCTTTCACACGCTCGCCCGGGTCAAGGCCGACGCCGGGATCGACGACGACCCCGCGCTCCGGGCTCGCATCGAGCACGAGATCGTGAACTGCGCCGATCTCATGCTCGCCTCCACCGATGCCGAACGAGTCCAACTCGAAGACCTGTACGCCGCGCCCCCCGATCGGATCGAGATCGTTCCGCCGGGGGTCGATCACGAGATCTTCCACCCGGTCGAGCCGCACCGACGTGAGGCCGAGCGCCGGGCACTCGGCATCGGCCCCGCGCCGGCGCTGCTCTTCGCCGGACGGATCCAACCGCTCAAGGGTGCGGATCTCGCGGTGCAGGCCCTGGCGGAACTCTCCGACCGGGACGCCACGTTGACGATCGTCGGCGGTCCGAGCGGTCCCGACGGCACCGCCGAGCTGGCCTGGTTGCACGAGCTCGTCGCCAAGCTGGGCCTGGGCGGACGAGTGCGTTTCGTTCCACCCCGGTCCCACACCGAACTCGCCCGCTACTACCGGGCGGTCGACGTCTGTCTGGTGCCGAGCCACAGCGAGTCCTTCGGCTTGGTCGCACTCGAGGCCGCGGCCTGCGGCACCCCGGTGGTCGCGGCGGCGGTCGGTGGCCTGGTGTCTCTGGTGGATGACGGAGTCACCGGGTTCCTGGTCGACAGTCGCGACCCGGCGGACTTCGCGGCACCGATCGAACGGCTGCTCGCCGACCCCGCCGCGGCACACGCCGTGGGGATCGCGGCCGAGGCACGGTCCCGGCGGTACGGCTGGAGCATGACCGCCGCCCGGCTGCGTCGCCTCTACACGGACCTGCTCGTTCGCGAGCCCGTGTCGTGTCGCTGACCCCGGATCCGGGCTCGGTCGCGGCGGTCCACGAACTCGTCGACCGGCACCTCTTCGGGCCGATCGCGGCCGAACCTGCGATTCAGCACGTCGAGTACGAGCCCGAGCTGCGACGGTGGTACGTCCGTTTCGGGTGTGACGGGCGCGATGCGGCGACGATCTATTTCGACCTCCACCAGCGCACGCTGCGGTACGAGGTGTACTTCCTGCCGGCGCCCGAGGACGAGGCCCGCCTCCCAGCGCTGCACGCGTTCCTGTTGCGGCGGAACCACGATCTGTACGGGGCGCGCTTCTCCCTCGGCGCCGACGGCGACGTGTACCTGACCGGTCGGGTCGCGATCGAGCACCTCGACGAGGCCGAACTCGATCGCATCATCGGTGTCCTGTTCGAGCTGACCGAACGGTATTTCCAGGCCGTGGTGACGATCGCCTACCGATGATCGCCGCCTGAGCCCTTCGAATCATTCGGTTGCGTTGGGTTGCGTTGTCTTGCCTTAAGAATCATCTGGTTGTATTGTCATCGGGTCGACCTCGACGGGGGCCGATTTGGGGAAGGCCCGAGTTGCCACCGGGTCGCTTCGTTCGGGGAAGTCCGAAGCGGCCGGCGTTGCACCTCGGGCCTTCTCGCGTTCGTCGCCGGTGTCCGGACCCCGGCCAATAGGGTGGCGGGGTGGAACACATCGCGGTGCTGGGTGGCGGTCGCATGGGCACGGCGCTGGTGGCCGGCCTCCTGGAATCCGGTCTCGACGCGGAGTCACTCTCGATCGCCGAGGCGGATCCCGCCCGGCGGCGCGCGCTGGAGTCCGAACTCGCCGGCGTACGCGTCGGTCCGAGCGCGTCCTGGGTCGTGGGTGAGGCCGACGTCGTGGTGGTGGCCGTCAAGCCGGGCGATGTCGTCGATGTGCTCGCCGGGTCGCGGGACACGCTGGCCGACGATGCGCTCGTCGTGTCGATCGCGGCCGGCGTCACCATCGCCGAACTCGAAGCCGCGGCGCCCGGGCGGCCCGTGGTGCGCGCGATGCCCAACACGCCGGCGCTCGTCGGCCACGGCGTCGCGGCCATCGCGGGTGGATCGCACGCGAGCGAACTGCACCTCGGCACCGCGGAACGGCTGCTCGGTGCCGTCGGCACGGTGGTCACCGTCCCGGAGAAGTTGCTCGACGCCGTCACCGGCCTGTCGGGTTCGGGGCCGGCCTACGTGTTCCTCCTGGCCGAGGCGATGATCGAGGCCGGAGTACTGAACGGACTGCCGCGTGACGTCGCGACCACGTTGGTGAACGGCACGATTCGGGGCGCGGGCGTGATGCTGACCGACGGGACCGAGACGGCGGAGCAGCTGCGGGCCGCGGTGACGTCGCCGGGCGGAACCACGGCCGCCGGGCTCCGGGCGCTGGAGGACCGTTCGGTACGAGCCGCGGTGATCGACGCCGTGACTGCGGCTGCGGAACGCTCACGCGAGTTGGGTCGGCCCGCTCCGTCCTGACCGGGCCGGCGGGACTCGGGCGCGACGGCTCGTTGGTCGTCGGCGCGAGCCAGTACCGTCGGCGGGCGTGACCGCCCCCGACCATGTGTCGTTCCTGACCGACTACGGGCACACCGACGAGTTCGTCGGGGTGTGCAAGGCCGTCATGATCGGGGTCGCGCCGGAGCTCAAGATCCTCGACATCTCCCACGAGGTGCCCGCGCACGACATCCGCGCCGGTGCCCTGACCCTCGTGCGGTCCGTCCAGTATCTGCCCGACGGCATCGTGCTCGCGGTGGTGGATCCCGGCGTGGGGACCGAGCGGCGCGCGGTGGCGGTGGAGACCGAGTCGATGATCTTCATCGGGCCCGACAACGGCCTGTTGGCCCCTGCGGTCGCGATGCTCGGGGGCGCGACGCGTGTCGTGTCGCTCACCAACGACGAGTACCAGATCGATTCCCCCGGCCCCACGTTCGCCGGGCGGGACGTGTTCGCGCCGGCCGCCGGGTTCCTGGCGCGCGGCGTCGCGCTCGAGGATCTGGGCGAGGAGATCGACGTCAACTCGCTGACACCCGCGCTGGTGCCGCTGCCCAACGTCGAGGACGGCAACCTCGTGGGTGAGGTGTGGTGGGTCGACCGATTCGGCAACGCGCAGCTCAACATCGATCCCGACGAGCTGCGCGCGCTCGGCGTCACCCCGGATGCCACGGTCGAGGTGCGATTCGGGACCGGTGCGCGCCAGGCCCGGTGGGTGCGGACCTACGCCGACGCGAAGCCGTCGGAACTGGTGCTCGTGGTGGACTCGTACGGCCTGGTGTCCCTGGCGCTCGACCGCGCCTCGGCGGCCGCGAGTTGCCGCATCGGCGCCGGATCGGCCGTCACGATCGTCCCCGCGGGAGGAGCAACATGAGGCGAGGCACCACCATCGCGATCGTCGGCTTGCTGCTCCTGATCCTCACTGCGAGCTTCCTGCAGTTCGTCGTGCACCTGAACCCGTAGTTCGACGCCGGTCGGGCCCGGTGCGGGTCAGCGCTCGCGCACTTCGGCCAGCACCACCGGTTCCGACGAACCGTGCCACGTCGCGATCAGACCGATCGCGGGCCGCGGGCCTCGTACTGCGCAATGCCCAACGCCTCGCCCTGGCCCGTCATCGTGACCGCCGCGAGCATCAGGACGTATCGCGGGTCGCCGAGCCCGTCGGAGACCCATCGTCGACCGAGGACCGAGTGGTCCATCTCGGTGATGAGTGCCCCCGCGTCGGCGAGCGGCTCGTCCCGGTGACGAGGCGATCGCTGGTCAAGCAGTTGGATTCGCGATCCGGGCCAGCCCGGCCAACCCCGCCTCGGCGACCGTTGCGACCCGCGCGGTTGCGGCCACGACCGCCGGGTCGTCGCGTCGCGACCGCTCGACGCGCGCGGGATTGAGCGCGCAGGCGTTCGCCCAGTCGGCGATGTCGGATTCCGCGCCGAACGACCGACTGGCCTGCGCGCCGAGCAACTGCATACGAGCCCACGAGTCCATCGTGTCCGGGTACAGGTTGGGCGGGCACAAACGGTTGCGCTCCCGGTCGTCGTCGCGCGTCGCCTCCACGTAACCGGCCAGTGCCGCGTTGAAACAGGGGAATCCGGCTCGACTGGTTTGCAGGCGGATCGCGTCCTCGCCCCAGATGGGGACCATCGGTGGGTAGCTCAACCCCGACGCGGCGCAGTGCACGACGAGAGAATCCGGCGGAAGTGGCACGGAACCCCGTTCGAGCACGGCCTCGCTGCTCGTCACGCTCCGGATGTGGCCCATCCGGACCACGCGGTCGATGCTGCGGAGCAGATCGAGTTCCCATCTGCCGAGCGTCGGTGCCTTGGCCATGGTGGGCAGGACCTGGGCGTCGATGCGCAGCATCACGCCTGCCGCCTCGAGTCGCAGGAAGAAGTCTTCGGACGAGGCGGCGGCGGCCGCCGCGCCGAACGTTGCGGCCGCGAGCGCGAGCGCCACCTCCGGGTCCGGTTGGACGGTCGCGCGATTGAGCATCCACGGGTCACGGGGGCGGACCCACACGATGCGGTCCGGCTCCACGCCGTTGGAGAGCAACCACACGATCCCGTCGGTGGCGGTCTTGCCCGAGCCGACGATCACGTACGTGCGGGCCGCGGCCTCGAGCCGCGCGAGGTCGTTGATGGGGATGACCGGCACGTCGTCCGCCACCGCGAACGGTGGCGGCGTGGTCGCGGGGATCGTGGGCGCGAGATAGGTGGCGTCCACCACCCGGCGGCGCACGTCGATCTCCGTGGTCTCGCCGGAGACGAGCGAGGTCAGGAGATGACTCGTCCCGCCGGTGTGGTAGTTGCACCCACCCAGGAATCGCACCTGGCCGGACCGGAGGAAGCGTCGATGCAGGATGTCGTCGTAGTACGCCCGGATCTCGGATTGACGGGCCCGTTCGTGCAGTCCCGTCTCCGGCCCGCGATCCTGGGTCGCGCCGTGGCCGAGTTCGGTCGAGGCGACGCCGTAGAAGCGAGACGCCTGGTGGAGTTGCACGAACGGATACGCGTCGTTCCAATGCCCGCTCGCCGCGTGGCGACGGTCGACGATCGTGACGTCCACGTCGGCGTGGTCGACGAGGGAATCGGTGAACGCCATGCCCATCGCGCCGGCGCCGACGACGAGATAGTCCGTGGTGATGGTCATCGCCGCGGTTCGCCGGAGTGTTGTGTCATGGTGATGCTCAGGTGAGGGTGAGGCAGGGGCAGAGCGTCGAAGAACTCACGTCGGGCGCACCCGTTCCCGGGAGTACGACCCAGATCGTCGCGGTTCCGAGGGTCGCGCCGGGGGCCACGGTGACGGGGACGGTGAGTGAGTTCTCGTTCTGGACGGTCGTCGTACCCACCGTGATGCCGGCCGTCGGGATCGCGACCGTCGTGCCGGAGAGGAACCCCGTGCCCGTGATCGTCAGCGTCGTTCCCGTGCCGCGCGCCATGGATGTCGGCGCGGTCGTGCTGATGGTCGGCACCGTCACCGGCTTCACGAAGACGTCCTCGACCTGGTTGGCGTCCCCACCGACGAGAGCGGGCGAGATCGACTGGAACGCGAGTAGTCGACCGTCGCCGCTCAACGACGGCTTCTCGTTGGGATCGGTGAGCTCTCCGCCGAAGGGTGTCGTGCTGACCCGCCAGGTCTTCTGCTTCGACCGGTCGCGCACGTAGATGTCGTCGCCGAAGTTCTCGTCGTTCGGAACGAGCTGCCCCCAGGAGACGAAGCCGACGTAGCGACCGTCGGCGCTGATGGTGACGGTGTGGGAGGAACCGACGGTGGGGACCGAACCGTTGTCGACACTCGCCATGTTCGTGGTCTGGGTCGTCGCGTTCCGCACGAAGACGTCGGTCGACTCGTTGACGTCGTTCGCCACCAGGTCGGTCGCAGTCGATTCGTACGCGATCAGTTGCCCGTTGGCGCTGATGGCCGGACCGCGGCTGCCGGGTTCCGCCTGGATCCCGGCGGAGGTCACGCTCAGGCGGATGGTCGTGGTGGCGGTGCGATCACGCCGGAACACGTCCGAGCCCCCGTTGGTGTCCCCGCCGACGAGGTCGGATGCGTCCGAGGCGAAGGCGACGTACCGGCCGTCGGAGTTGATCGCGGGGTCGTGGCTCGGCCCGTTGCCGACCGAGCCGCCGCCGGTGACGCTGACGGCGGTCGTCGCGCCGGTCACCAGGTCGTGGACGAAGACATCCGACTGGTCGTTGCCATCGCCCGTCACCAGGTTGTCGGCGGTCGACGTGAACGCCACGTAGCGGCCATCACCGCTCAGCACGGGATCCTCGCTCGGTCCGTTCCCGGCAGTGCCGTTGGTCGCGACGCTGACCCGCGTGGTCGTGCCCGCAGTCCGATCGCGGACATAGATCTGCGCCACCGATGGCGCCGACGCGGCGACGAGGTTCGACGCCGTCGACCGGAAGGCCACCCGGGTGCCGTCGTCGCTGATCGACGCCTGGTCGCTCGCGCCGTCGCCCGATGCACCCGCGGCGCTACGGCTGATCAGTTCGACCGTGCCCGTTTGCTGATCCCGCACGAACACGTCGGGGGTGGCGTTGGCGTCGTTCGCGGTGAGGTTGTTCGCCCAGGATTCGAACGCCACGAAGCGACCGTCGAAGTTGAGGCTGGGGCCCCGGCTGGCGCTGTTGCCCTCCGCGTGATCGACCGACTGGCTCACCCGGACGACCGTGGCACACCCGGACACGGACAGTGCGACCGCGGCGGCGAGCACGCTGAACCCTCGGGTCCGGTGGGTCCGCAGCGACCGATGGGTCGAACTCACGATGCCGGCCTCCTGTGCTCTCTCCGCCGGGGCGGACATCAAGGCCGAAAGGTTACCGGGGTGGGATGGCCCCGTGTCACAGCGCGAGCCCCGGCAGGTTGGTGGCGACGTGCGCGAGAACCGGCCCGGCCAGCGTGCGGGACCGGTGCCGGAGGAAGGTGAAGATCAAGCCGCCGATCATCGTGATGACGATCGTGATCACGACCCGGGTGAGGACTCGAGCCCAGCCGTCGCCGCACGGCGCTCCGTTGATCGCGTCGCCGACGTGCCAGAGACCGAAGGAGAACGCGGCAAGCGCCTGCGCACCGCGTGGTCTGAACAGGTGATACGCGACGACGAGCATGCCGCCCCGGAAGATCAGCTCCTCCCCCAACGCGGTCAGCAGGGTCACCCGCAGGAGATCACCGACGGTCAGGTTCGTCGGGTCGCCGATCGCGCCGAGCGCGATCGCGGTTCCCAACAGGACCAGCCACAGCGGGATCGTCGCCCAGAGAACGGCGCGGTCGGGTGGTGGCTCGGTGAACACGCTGCCCCGCCAGTAGCCCCGGCGCCGCTGCTCCGCCCGGAGCACCGGTGCCAGCGCGAACGTCGAGATACCGACCAGCACCCACCGGACCCAGCTGTCCGCGATCGGGGTCGTACCGAGGACCGCGAGTCCGAGACCGATGACGATCCATCCGCCGGCGGTGCGAGGCGCACCGGTCGCCGTTGCGACGGGCGAGGTGCGGAGGGGTCGCAGACCGACGGCCTCGAGCCACCGGGACAGGCGCGCGCCGGTCGTGCCCTGTGATCCGACGATCCAGGCGGAGGTCCCGAGGACCACGACGAGTTCGAGGACCTGGCGCAGCATTTCCTGGTCGGTACCGGGCCAGGCCAGGAGCTGCGCGGTCTTAATGCCGGGAACGACGACGAACAGCGCCAACAGCCCGAACGCGCGGCCATCCCACCTGGTCGCCGTGCTCATGCTGGGGGCTCGGTCGTCGGCCCACCGGCGAGTTCACTCAGTCGCGCCTCGCCGGCGCGCGTTGCCGAGCGCGTGGATTGCATCCACACGGGTCGTCGCACGTATCCGATCAACAAGACTGCGACCACAAACGTGACGGCGGGGATGTATGTCCACTCGTCCCGCAACGACTGCCACGGCCAGTCACTCGGCCACCAGCTCCATGGGTCGCTCGGCAACTTCGCGAGCGCGATGGGGAGCGCGCCCAGTAGCAGCAACGGGTACAGGACGAATGGTGCCCGTGCGTACAGGATGAGGAGTCCGGCCACGAACACCACGACGCCGATCGAAAAGATCGGATCGAAGATGCGTTGACCGGTGAAGACGTCGATCGCGACGACCGCGGCGCCGAAGCCGAACGCGACGCCGCCGATGACGCGCCCGGCAGGACCGCCCAACGCGCCCTTGAGCAGACCCCACGCCATCAGTGCGACGTAGCGGAGCACCGCGATCGAGGACTTCAAGACCTTGGGTCCGCCGCCGTGGAGCACGGTCGATCCCGTCGCGAGGGCGGTGATCGACGTCTCGGTCATCAGGTCGCTCCCTGCGTGATCGGCGAAGGTCTCGGCACCGATCCGGTTCGCGTCCAGCAGTTCGCGAGCCAGCGCGATGCGGTCCGCGGTCCGTTCCGCTCCGGCGCCGGTGAGTGCCGGGCGATCCTCGGCCTGGTTCCAGTGTTCGACCAGGCGGCGCGCGGCTGGCAGCGTGGCACCGCCCGCCTTCTCGTCATCGGCGAGCGCGGCGACCACGGCGGGGGTCTCCTCGATGACGATCTCCGCGTGCCAGCGTTCCTTCAGCTGCTGCTTGAGCTGATCGGGCGCGACTTCCAGGACGGCTGCGACCGCCCGGATCCGGTCGGGGTCGGCCTGACTCAGCATGATGTCGATCAGGTTGTTCGACCCGTCCAGCCGACCCCACATCCAGTCGTTGGCGCGCCAGGAGGCGCGCAAGAAGGCGCCGAAGTGGCCGAGTTGGACCCCGGCGATCTTGCCCGTCGCGCTGCCTCGGCCTCGGCCCATCTCGAGGGGAGAGGTCACGATCGTGTCGATCCGGACGGTCTCGACGGTCTGTTCGACACCGGAGCCGAATCCGCCGAAGGTGCTCTCGATGACTTCCAACGCGAGGAGCAGTTCCACGCCGTGGCCCACGGCCGACGGTCGGATGGTCTCGAGCGCGCTGCCGAGGAACCGTTCGGCATCCGCACTCCCGGTCATCGACGCGGCCCAGTGGGCGGTGAGGGTCTCGATGTGGGCGTCGGTCGGTGACGCTTCCAGGGGGGCGGTCGCGAACAGGTTGCGCTCTGTCGAGGACGCCGCCGCGCCCACCGAAGCGAGCGCGCGTTGGACGGCTTGTTGTACGTCGGCCCGGATCTCCGGGGTGGGGTCGACGCGGTCCAGGACGTGGAGCACTCGGGCCGCGTTCCGTCGTACCGTCGACGTTCCCCACCGCGCGAGATGCTCGTCGTCGGTCTCGAACGAGCTGGGAATCCAAGGCGGACGCATCCTCGGAAGGACAGCGCGCCACTCCTGCCGTCGCTCGTCGCCGATCTTGCGCCGGTTCAGCTCCGCTTCCAGGTGGCGGGCGATCGTGCGGTCGGACGCGGTATGGCGGCTGGCCGCGTAGGGAGTGATGAATCGTCGTGCGTGCGCAATGAGCTTGTCGTCCTCCTCGGGCCGGAGGAGCTCGTCGCGACTCGCCCGGACCGCCTCCAGGTCGGCGTTGCGCTGCTGGAGCTCGGTCAGGAACCGGCCGACCGTCTGGTTGCGCGGCAACGTCGAGAGCGCGCTGCCCACGACTGCCGTGAGGCTCGGGGGTTCGCGGTCCCCTCCGTCGATCGCGTCGGCCGGCGCGAGACTGGGATCGGGCACGACCATCGCGAAGACGCGGCGGACCGGTCCCCGGGCCGGCTGCTCGAAGATCGCGTCGAGCGCCTCACCCACCGGCAGGTTGACCAGGGTCCCACCGTCGATGCAGAACGCCGACTTCGGGAAGTTGGCCTGATGGGGGAGCATCGTGTCCCGCGGGTCCTCGGTACTCGGCGATGTCGTGACCCGGACCAGGCTCGGTTCGAATGCGCCCGGGAACGATGCCGTCGATCGGCAGGCACGGGCGAGGCGGCTGACCACCCGGGTACGGGTCTGCTCGTCGGTCTCCCCGGGGAGGGGTCGATCGGGGGTGAAATCCGATCCGGGGACCGTGCCGTCCTGCGACGGGAACCGGTGCCGGAACCGAAGGAGGAGGTCGTGCTTGCGCTCGGTGACCGTCCCGCCGAAGGTGTTCGCGTAGGTCATCGGGATGCCCGACATCGACGTCACCGTGAGCATCAGGTCGATCGGAACCTGGTACGGCGATTGCGGCGTTCGATTGATCAGGCGGTCGACCGCCTGCTCGAGCTCGGGGAGAAAATAGTCGTCGCCTCGGAGGAGTGAGGGAGGTGCCTGGTCGAGGGGGTCCCGGAGGAGCTGCTTGAAGCTGCCCGACGTGATCCAGAGTTCACGTAGGTCACTCAGGTCGGAGTGCCCGTAGACGAGTGCCAGTGCCAGGAACACGCCGTTGAGTCCACCGGCGCTGGCGCCGGCCATGACGTCGACCCGCGGCTGGAGTCGCGCCGCCCAGGTGACCAGCTGATACGGCGACCACGCCGCACTCGGTGCCGGTGCATCCAGGTCGACGTCGGCAGTGCAGAGGCGCAACAACTCGTCGCAGACCCCGCCGATCCAGACCGCGAGGCTGACGCCGCCGTTCATTGCCAGTGCGAAGCGAATCTCTGGCGTGGGGTTGTGTGGATTCGCTACCGCGCCGGGATCCGAATCCGGATGCACGGGCGGCGGCGTCGTCTTCCCGTCGGTCACCGATGCGCCCTCCCACGCGTCAGGTGAGGGAGACCCTACGGCTGACGACGCGGTATGTCGAGTGACGTCGGCGGGTCGCTCAGGACACCCGGTACTGGCCCTGGAGGTAGATCGAGCCGAACGTGGAGGGCGGCAGGTTCCAGCCGGGCTTGAGGTACAGGCCGGGCGGATAGCCCTCGAGCGGGTTCGGCGGCGGAGGTGCCGGTGCGACGGCCGGCGCCGATGGCGCCGACCGCCGCCCCGACGACGGGGCTGCGGCCGCTGGTGCGGGCGTGCTTGGGGCGGGCTGGGAGGCTGATTCCATGAACACCTCGGAGACGTAATACGTCCCGTTGGCATTCACAACACCCACACCCACGTACCGGAACCCCGGATCGGTGAGATTCTTGTAGTGCTCTGATGATGCGACGAGCGCGTTGTGGATCGAGTCCACACTCGGTCCGCGCCCGACGTTCTCGCCGAGTCGCGTCCATTCGGAGGGCGCGCCGTCGGAGAGGTTCGAGTGGCTGATGGCATTGACCGCCGCCATGTGTTCAGCCCAACCGCGGGCCTTGGCGACGAGTGTGCCGTTGACAATGAGCGCCGGGAGCCCCTTCGAGGCTCGCAGCGCGTTGGTGCGGGCGACGAAATCCGCCTCCGCCCCTGCATCCGCAGCGGCCCCTGCCGGTACGGCAGTGACCAACCAAGAACCCAGGACCGTCATCACGACGGCAACTCCGGTGACCGCCTTTCGGAATCGCATCGGTGCCTCCCATTTCGCCCGTGTGCTCCCGTTCATTGCGTGTTCCTTTTCGTGGAACGCTCCATGCATCGGCGATTCGAGGCTCGGGCTTGAGCGGAAGTCGCGGATTTCCTGTCGGAGGCGGGTGGGCACGTCAGGCGCCGCACCTGTCACAATCCAGCCCGTGAACCTGGTGTCCGTGCTGCTTCGCCACGCCGAGCCCCGCCCCGACGCCGCGGCGATGGTCGACGGCGACACGACCCTCTCGTTCGCCGAACTCGAAGCCCTGGCGGCGAACACGGCCGCAAGCCTCGAACGGCTGGGCGTCCGCCCCGGCGACCGCGTCGCGATCGCGGCCTGGAACGACATGAGCTTCGTCGGCGCGTACCTGGGCACCCTCTGGTGTGGCGGCGTGGCCGTCCCGCTCAACCCGTCGACTCCCGCCACTGCCCACCGCGCCGAGATCGCCCGGGTCGGTGCGAAGGTCGTCGTCTGCGGGACCGGCGTCGATCACCTGCTCGAACTGCCTGGCGCGGTCGCGAGTGCCGACCTGCCGCCTGGTCCGCCGA
This sequence comes from uncultured Bifidobacteriaceae bacterium, assembly GCA_964544295.1. Classification (GTDB taxonomy): domain Bacteria; phylum Actinomycetota; class Acidimicrobiia; order IMCC26256; family JAENVU01; genus JAENVU01. Next base: position 7,753 of record CAZJBJ010000016.1, on the reverse strand, counting down.
TGGGGGCCGAGGTCGAGCGCGACGACGCCGAACTCGCGGTGCTGCTCTTCACCTCGGGCACCGCCGGTGCGCCACGCGCGGCCATGCTCACCCACGGCAACCTCGCCGCGAACATCAGTCAGGTGCAGTCACACCCCGGTCTCCAGGTCGGCCCCGAGGACGTCGGGCTCGCGACCCTTCCGTTCTTCCACGTGTTCGGTCTCAACGTCGCGCTCGGAGTCGGGCTCGCCGGCGGGATCCGCACCGTGCTCCTGCCCCAGTTCGAACCGCGCCGTGCAGTCCAACTCGTCCGCCACCACGGCGTGACGATCTTCGCCGGGGTGCCTGCGATGTTCTCGGCGATCCTCGAGCTCGACCCGACCGACGCGCCGGCCGACGCGTTCGCGTCGGTGCGGCTGGCGGTTTCCGGCGCGGCCGGGATGCCGGACAAGATCGCCGACGCGTTCCGCGATCGCTTCGGCACCACAGTGTACGAGGGGTACGGCCTCACGGAGGCGGCACCGATCGTCACCACCACGGCTGTCGATCGGGTACCCCACGCCGGTTCGATCGGCCCGCCGCTCCCCGGGATCGACGTGCGGCTCGTCGACGTCGACGGCGCCGACGTCGCCGTCGGAGATCCGGGCGAGATATGGGTGCGCGGTTCCAACGTGTTCACCGGGTACTGGGACGACCCCGAAGCAACCGCACGCGTGCTCCAGGACGGCTGGTTACGCACCGGGGATGTCGCGGTGGCCGGCGACCACGGGTTCCTCAGCCTGGTCGACCGCCTCAAGGACCTCGTGATCGTGTCGGGCTTCAACGTCTACCCGGCCGAAGTCGAGGAGGCACTCCTCGAACACCCCGACGTCGCCGACGCGGCCGTGATCGGCGTTCCGAACGAACGCACCGGAGAGGCCGTCGCCGCGTTCGTCGTCCCCGCGCCGGGCACGAACCCGACGCTGGCCTCCCTGCGCGATCACGTGGCCCAGCGACTGGCGCGGTACAAGGTACCGAGCACCGTGCAGTTCCTCGCCGAGCTCCCTCGCAACCAGGCGGGCAAGTTGCTGCGCCGTCAGCTCGAGCTGCCCACCTGAACCTCCGGCACCGATTCCGTCGCACGGACCGGCCCGGCGCCGCGGGCCGACGCGGCGACGAGGAACCCCGCGTAGATCACGCTGATGCCCGCGGCCAGTGAGACCACGAACGCCTCGTCCTTGCCGGCGATGCCCTGGATCAACCCGCCGCTCGAGAGGACGAGGGTGCCGAGGGCGATGAGCACGTTCGCGAGCGCCCGACGCGCGTTCCCCGGTGCGGACCGATCGCGCGCGAATCGCCACGCGGAGATCACGGCGCCGACGAGGATCACCGTCGCGCCGAGCCCGCTGCCCACCGCGGCGAGCACGCGTGGGAAGACGCCGAAGACGTCCTTGCCCACCGGGATGGTGGTGCCCTGCACCGGTTCCATCGGGGCGGCCAGGAGCACGCCGGCTGCGAGGCCGCTCACCAGCAGCAGCACTCGTTCGACCCGGGCACCGAAGCGTGCCGAGGCGAACAGATAGATGGTGCCGAGCGCGAGCCAGGGCACGGACAGCACCGCGCCGAGGAGATAGAAGACCCGGAAGGTGCCGTTGTCCCACCCGGTCGACACGCCCGTCGCCAGGGCCGCGGAGGCCAGTGCGAACAGGGCGAGCGCCACCGTCCAGGCGCGGTCCTGGGGCCGGTGGAAGGTCGTGGCCCGCACGAGGGTCGCCTGCAGGAACAACGTGGCCACTGCAGTGGCGAGGAAGGCGAGCCCGATGACCATGGGGCGCCGAGCGTACGCGCCGGTCCGTCCGATCGCCCGCTTGTGAAGAACTGCACGATCCGCGGTACCTTGGAGGGATCTTGCTGGTTCCGTTCGTACGACTTCGGAGGTAGGTACCGATTTGGCCGCTCGTACCGGAGGACCCGTCGGTGGTCGCAAGATCCCCGGAGCAGCCGTTGCCCGCCTGCCGTTGTACTACCGCGCCCTCCTCGAGGCCACCGAGGACGACGTCGACACGATCTCGTCGGATCGCCTGGCCGAGATGGCCGGCGTGAACGCGGCACAAGTGCGCAAGGATCTGTCCTACCTCGGCTCCTACGGAACCCGGGGGGTCGGCTACGAGGTCCCGTTCCTGCTCGACCGGATCTCGCGTGAGCTCGGGCTGACCCACGACTGGCCGGTCGCCATCGTGGGGGTCGGGAACCTGGGCAACGCGCTGGCCAACTACGGCGGGTTGAGCGACCGGGGGTTCCGGGTCCTGGCCCTCGTCGATTCGGATCCGGCCAAGGTCGGTCGGAAGGTCGGAGATCTCGAGGTCGAGTCGCTCGACGATCTGGGCGACATCGTGCGCGCCCGAGGCATCACGATCGGGATCGTGGCCACGCCGGCGACTGCTGCACAGGCGGTGGCCGACCGGCTCGTGGAGGCCGGCGTGCAGTCGATTCTCAACTTCGCGCCCGTGATCATCTCCGTGCCGGACGGCATCTCGGTCCGCAAGGTCGATCTCGCCACGGAGCTGCAGATCCTCTCCTTCTACCAATCGCACCGCCGGATCAAGGACCGGGCCTCCTGATGACAACGACCGGTGGATCGCGGCCGAGCCTGGTCGGCTACCCGGCGAACTTCCTCGTGGCGGGGCGGCGCTGTGTGGTCGTGGGCGCCGGACGCATCGCCGCCCGTAAGATTCAGGGCCTGCTCGACGCGGAGGCCGACGTACTGGTCGTCGCCCCCGAGGCCGTCGACGCGGTTCGCGACGCGGCCGCCGAGGGCCGGCTCCGCTGGGAGGCGCGCGAGTTCGTGCCGGCCGATCTCGACGACGCCTGGCTCGCCATCACTGCGACCGCGGACGCCGCGGTCAACCAGACCGTGTTCGAGGCCGGTGAGGAACGCCGGGTCTGGACCAACTCGGCCGACGATCCCACGAATTGCTCGTTCACGCTCATGTCCATCGTCCGGCGCGGCGATCTGGTGGTCACGGTGGGGACAAATGGGCGAAGTCCGGCACTCGCCACCTATCTCAGGAACCACGTCGCCACCGAGATGGGCCCGGAGTACGAGACGCTGCTCGACATCCTGGCCGAGGCCCGGGAAGCGATCCGGTCGAGTGGGCGTTCCAGTGAAGACGCCGATTGGCGGCGAGCCTTCGATTCCGGCATTCTCGATCTCGTGAAATCCGGCAATGAGGCGCAAGCAAGGGAGTTGCTCCGCTCGTGTCTGTGATCGTCGTCGGCCTCAATCACCGCACCGCGCCGGTGGAACTGCGCGAGCGCGTCGCGGTGCCGTCGTCGCGCATGGTGAAGGCCCTGCACGACCTGTCGAGCCGCGAACACCTCGCCGAGGTCGTGTTGCTCTCCACCTGTAACCGCACCGAAATCTACGCCCGGTCCACCAAGTTCCACTCCGCCGTCTCCGACGTACTCGAGTTCCTTGCCGAGCAGGGCAGTGTCCCGCCCGAGGACTTCTCCGAGCACCTCTACACCTATTACGACGACAGCGCGGTCAGCCATCTCTTCGGCGTCGCCGCCGGGCTCGACTCGATGATCCTGGGCGAAGGCGAGATCCTCGGCCAGGTGCGCGACGCCTGGCGGTTGGCCGAGGCCGAGGGCGCAGCAGGTCAGGCGATGGCGCGCGTGTTCCGGCACGCGATCGAGGTGGGCAAGCGGGTCCGGACCGAGACCGCGATCGGTCGGCGGGCACTGTCGGTCTCCTCGGCCGCCGTTGCTTTGGCCGAACGCACGATGTTCTCGCTCCGGGGTCGATCGGTGTTGATCCTCGGCGCCGGCGATGTCGCGGAAGGACTCGGCCGGGCGCTCATCACGGCCGGCGTCGGCGAGGTCGTGGTAGCGAATCGCACGCATGCACGTGCGGTCGAACTGGCCGAGCGGTTGGGTGGTCGGGCGGTCGCGCTCGGCGAGCTGCCCGACGTGCTGACGCGGGTCGATCTGCTCCTCACCGCGACGGATTCCACCGAGGTCCACGTGGAACGCGCCGACGTCGAGGCGGTCATGGAGCGGCGCGGCGGCGTGCCCCTGCTCATCGTCGACGTCGCCGTACCGCGCGACGTCGACCCGGGCGCGGCCGAGGTGCCGGGCATCACCCTGCACGACGTCGACGATCTGCACCAACTCACCGAGGCTGCGCTCGATGTGCGCCGCGGCGAGGTCGTCAACGTGCGCGAGATCATCGGCCACGAGCTCGAGCGATTCCAGACCGACCGTGCGGCTCGGGAAGTCGCCCCGCTCGTCACCAGCCTGCGGGAGCGGGCCGAGGCCGTCCGCCAGGCCGAACTCGGTCGGTTCCGCACGAAGCTCGACGCGACCGATCCCGAGACCCGCAACGCGATCGAGGCGCTGACCCAGGGCATCGTCAACAAGCTCCTCCACGAACCGACCGTCCGGCTGAAGGAAGCCGCCGGCACGGCCCGGGGGGAACTGTTCTCGGACGCGCTGGCGTCGCTCTTCGACATCCGCGACCCCGAGGAATGACCGCACCGATCCGGATCGCCACCCGCGGGAGTGCGCTGGCGAGATGGCAGGCCGAACGCGTGATGAGCCGCCTGGGCGTCCCGGCCGAGCTCGTCGTGGTCACCACCCGTGGGGACCAGGACCGCACCTCGTCGATCCACGCGCTCGGCGGCACCGGAGTCTTCGTGAAGGAAGTACAGGAGGCGGTGCTCCGGGGCGAGGCCGACCTCGCCGTGCATTCGGCCAAGGACCTCCCCGCCACGACCGAACCCGGGCTCGTGCTCGCCGCCGTTCCGGAACGCGCCGACGTGCGGGACGCGCTCATCGGTGCCCGGCTCGCGGACCTGCCGACCGGCGGCCGGATCGGCACCGGTTCGGTGCGTCGCCGCGCGCAGTTGGCGGCCACGCGACCCGACCTCCGGTTCGCCGAACTGCGCGGCAACGTGCCGACCCGGGTCGAGAAGGCCGCCGAGTTCGATGCCATCGTGCTGGCGGTCGCCGCCCTCGAACGGCTCGGCCTCACCGGATCCATCGCCGAGATCCTCGAGCCGACGGTGATGTTGCCGATGGTCGGCCAGGGCGCGCTGGCCGTGGAGTGTCGAGCCGACGACGCACCGACCGCCGCCTTGCTCGACGCCATCGACGACCGCGATGCCCACCGCCGCGTGCAGGCCGAGCGGTCGTTCCTTCGTTCGCTCGGTGGTGGCTGCTCGATGCCCTGTGCGGCATGCGCCACGATCGCTGCCGACGGTCAGATCACCATCGACGCCCTGCTCGCCTCCCTCGACGGGGCCACGATTCTGCGCACCGTCGCCACCGGCACCGATCCCGACGCCGTCGGTACCCAGGTCGCGTCCACCATCCTGGACGACCTCGGCGGCCGAACCCTCCTGGAGGTATCCCGATGACCGTGTACTTGGTCGGCGCCGGGCGTCATGTCCGGGGTGGGCCCGTCGCCGCTGGCGGGGAGGTTGCGCGATGACCGTGTACTTGGTCGGCGCCGGGCGTCATGTCCGGGGTGGGCCCGTCGCCGCTGGCGGGGAGGTTGCGCGATGACCGTGTACTTGGTCGGCGCCGGGCCGGGGGACCCGGGGTTGTTGACGAGGCGGGGAGCGGAGTTGTTGGCCCGGGCCGACGTCGTCGTGTACGACCGGCTCGCCCATCCGTCGCTCCTCGACCTTGCACCGCCGCAGGCCGTGCGGATCGACGTCGGCAAGGCGCCCGGGCGGGTCGCGATGGATCAGGACGGCATCAACGCCACGCTCGTCGAACACGGCCGCAGCGGGGCGTGCGTCGTGCGGCTCAAGGGCGGCGACCCGTTCGTCTTCGGGCGCGGGGGAGAGGAAGCCGAGGTCCTGATCGCCGCCGGGATCCCCTTCGAGGTGGTCCCCGGCATCACCAGCGCCATCGCCGCACCCGCCTACGCCGGCATCCCGGTCACCCACCGCGGGCTTTCCACCCACTTCACCGTGGTGACCGGCCACGAGGATCCCGCCAAGGGCACTACCGACACCGATTGGGCGTCGCTCGCCCGGGCCGGCGGCACCCTGATCATCCTCATGGGCGCCGGCCGACTCGACTCGATCGTCGAGCTCCTCATCGAACACGGACGCGACCCCGACACGCCCGTCGCCGCCGTCCGGTGGGGCACTCGGCCGGAGCAGGCCACCACGCGGGCCACGCTGTCGACGATCACCGCGCTCGGCGTGGCCTCGCCCAGCGCCATCGTCGTAGGCCCGGTGGCCGGGCTCGACCTCACGTGGTTCGAGTCGCGCCCGCTGTTCGGACGCACGATCGTGGTGACCCGCGCTCGCGAGCAGGCGAGCACACTGCGGAGCCGCCTCGAGGAGCTCGGTGCGACCGTGCTCGAGCTGCCCACCATCGCCATCGAACCGCTGCCGGTCGAACGCCCGGCGCTGGATCGCTACGCCTGGATCGTGTTCACCTCGGTCAATGCGGTCGACGGCTTCTTCGAGCGCGCCCTGCGCGCTCACGGGCTCGATACGCGCTCGCTCGGTGCCGTGAAGGTCGCGGCGATCGGTCCGGGGACCGCCGCCCGACTCGGCGAGAACGGCGTGGTTCCCGATCTCACTCCGGAACGGTCGGTGGCCGAGTCGTTGCTCGAGGTCTTCCCACCGGCGCTCATCGACGACCGGGTGCTGATGCCCCGCGCCGAGACCGCGCGCGATGTGCTCCCCGAGGGGTTGACCAGGCTCGGCTACGACGTCGACGTGCTGCCGGTGTACCGCACCGTCACCGCGGAGCCGGCGGCCGAGGACCTCGCGGCGGTGCGCGAGGGTGCGGTCGACGCGCTGACGTTCACGTCGGCGTCGACGGTGAACAACTTCTGTGACGCGGTCGGTGAACTGTCCGACCGCGCGCCGCTCGTCGTCTCGATCGGTCCGGTGACCAGTGAGTCGGCCCGAGGCCGAGGGCTGCACGTCGGCGTGGAAGCCGACCCGCACACGATCGACGGCCTCGTCGCCGCGCTGCTCGGGGCCCTGGCCGCACCGACCGGTCGGTAGCCTGACGCCGTGAGCTTCCCCGATCAGCGTCTCCGCCGCCTGCGTCGTACCCCCGCCCTGCGTCGTCTCGTGGCCGAAACCCGGCTCGGCGTCGACGACCTCGTCGCGCCGCTGTTCATCAAGGAGGGGATCGACCAGCCCGAGCCGGTGGTGTCGATGCCGGGGGTCGTGCAGCACACCCCGTCCACGCTGCGCGCCGAGGTGCGGGCCCTCACCGACCTCGGGGTACCGGGCGTGATCCTGTTCGGGATCCCTGCGGACAAGGACCCGGAAGGCAGTGGTGCCGACGCACCGGACGGTGTGGTCCAGCGGGCGATCCGTGACCTGCGCGACGACGTCGGTGACTCCATCGTGATCATGGCCGACGCCTGCCTCGACGAGTACACCGACCACGGCCACTGCGGACTGCTGCGCGCCGACGGCACGGTGGACAACGACGCCACCCTCGATCGCTACGCGTCGATCGCGGCGGCCCAGGCCGATGCCGGTGTCGACGTCGTCGCGCCCAGCGGGATGATGGACGGTCAGGTCGCCGCGATCCGGGCCGCGCTCGACGACACCAACCATGCCGAGACCGCGATCCTGGCGTACTCGGCCAAGTACGCGTCGGCGTTGTACGGACCCTTCCGTGATGCGGCCGAGTGCGCGCCCCAGTTCGGCGATCGCCGCGGCTATCAGATGCAACCGGCGAACGCCCGTGAAGCGCTGGACGAGACCGCGCTCGACCTCGCCGAAGGTGCCGACATGGTCATGGTCAA
>CAZJBJ010000015.1:0-39923 GCA_964544295.1 uncultured Bifidobacteriaceae bacterium | reverse complement strand
AGCGGCCCGGCCCGAAGGGCCAAGAGCGGGGGATTAGGCCAGACTTCGTTGATGACGACGCGACTCTGGGGTGTGGTGATCGCCGCGCTCGACCCGGCCGGGCAAGCGCAGTGGTGGGCCGAGGCGCTCGGTTGGTCGTGGCACATCGACGAGACCGACGGTGACGGGTACGTCACGAGTCGGGACCCGCGCATGCCGGGCATCATCTTCGAGCGGGTCACCGACCCCAAGACCGACGTGAAGAACCGGGTCCACCTGGACCTGACCTCGGTCGACCGGGCCGATCAGCGCAACACCGTCGAGGCCCTGCTGGCGATGGGTGCGACCCCCGTCGACGTCGGTCAGACCGACCAGCCGTGGGTCGTGCTCGCCGACCCCGAGGGCAACGAGTTCTGCGTCCTCGAACCGCGGGAGCGGTACCAGCACGGGGCGACGCTCGCCTCGATCGTGCTGAACGCCAACGACCCGCATGCGCTGGGCGAGTTCTGGGCGGCGGCCACCGGGTGGGGGATCCGTGCGCGCGGCGACACGTGGGTGTCGTTGAGCCGCGGCGACGGCGATCCGCCCGATCTCGACATCGTCCAGGTGCCGGAACCGAAGCAGGTGAAGAACCGCGTCCACCTCGACGTCGAGACCGCCCCCGGCGGGGACCAGCACGACGAGGTCGCCCGCCTGGTCGGGCTCGGCGCCACGCCCGCCGACGTCGGCCAGGCCGCTGATGCATCATGGGTCGTGTTGGCCGATCCCGAGGGGAACGAGTTCTGCGTGCTGAAGGCTCCGCAATGAACGTGCACCTGGTCGACGGCACGTACGAACTGTTCCGTCACCACTTCGCGGTCCCGAGCCACCTGGACCCGAGCGGGATCGACGTCGCCGCGACCCGAGGGGTCGTCGGGTCGGTGCTCATGATGTTGGAGGACGGCGCGACCCACGTCGCGGTGGCGACCGACCACATCGTCGAATCGTTCCGCAACGACCTCTACGACGGGTACAAGACCGGCGAAGGCATGGATCCGGTCCTGCTCACGCAGTTCCCGATCCTCGAGGACGCGCTGCGCGCCCTCGGCGTGACGGTCTGGGCGATGGTCGACCAGGAGGCGGACGACGGCATGGCCGCCGGCGCGCACGCCGCGGCTGCGGACGAACGAGTGGAGCGGGTGTTCATCTGCACGCCCGACAAGGACCTCGGCCAATGTGTGGTCGGGGATCGGATCGTGCAGTTCGACCGACGTAAGAACGAGGTGCGCGACGCCGACGGCGTGCGGGCGAAGTTCGGGGTCGGTCCCGCGTCGATCCCGGACTATCTCGGTCTCGTCGGCGACACCGCCGACGGGTTTCCCGGTCTCCCGGGCTGGGGCGCGAAGTCCGCGGCCGCGGTCCTCGGCCACTACCAACACCTCGAGGCGATCCCCGAGCTCGCGAAGGACTGGGCCGTCGACGTGCGCGGCGCGGTGAAGCTCGCGACGACGCTCAGCGAACAGCGGGCCGATGCGGAACTCTTCCGGCTCATCGCCACGCTGCGGACCGACCACCCCGTCGGCGAGGTCGACGAGTGGCGCTGGACCGGCCCGACTGCGGATTTCGCCGCGTGGACCGAGCGACTGGGTGCGCCGGGGATGCTCACCCGCGCCGACCGTCTGGCGTCCCAGCGCGCCTGACGGCCAGGATCGGGGGATGAACGACACTCCGGGAACCGATGCCGTCGTCGTCGACCGCCCGCGCGACCAGGTCGCGCGTATCACCCTGAACCGACCGGACCGGCGCAACGCGATGAACGTCGATCTCCTCGACGGGCTCTACGACGCGCTCGGGACCCTGCGCGACGACCGCGACTGTCGCGTGATCGTCCTCACCGGCGCGGGTTCGGGCTTCTGCGCCGGTCTGGACCTCGCCGAGGGGGTGCAGCTCCCGGATCTCGCCGGCATGGGGCGCGCCCGGGCCGGGATGCGCGTCCAGCAGTACATCGCGAACCTCATCCCGTTGATGCGCTCGCAGCCTCAACCGATCATCGCCGCCGTGAACGGCGCGGCCTCGGGCGGTGGACTCGCCCTCACGCTGGGTTCGGACATCCGGATCGCGGCGAACTCGGCACGGTTCAACGTCGCGTTCATCAAGGTCGGGTTGTCGGCGTGCGACATCGGGACGAGTTGGATCCTGCCCCGCCTCATCGGTGCGTCACGCGCGTACGAGCTCATGCTCACGGGTCGCTTCGTCGACGCCGACGAGGCGTACCGGATCGGGCTCGTGACCCAGGTCGCGCCCGACGACGGCCTGATGGAGGCCGCCCTGGCGGAGGCCGAACTCATCCTCGGTAACGGACCGTTCGGCGTGCGCATGACCAAGGAGGTCATGTGGAGCCAACTCGAGATCGGTTCGCTCCAGGCCGGCATCGACCTGGAGAACCGCACGCAGGTCCTGTCCTCGTTCGCGGGTGATCTCGAGGAGGCCATGGCCGCCTTCCTCGAGAAGCGCCCGCCGAACTTCACCAACTGACGTCAACCCACCGAGTCCCCAACCGAGCCACCACACGAGTCGAGGAGCAGCCATGGGCGCACTGGACGGACGCAACGCCTTCATCAGTGGCGGATCACGCGGCATCGGCCGGGCGATCGCGCTCGCGCTGGCCGCGGACGGGGCGGACGTCGCGATCAACTACCGACGCGACGGCGAGGCCGCACTCGCGACAGTGCGCGAGATCACGGCGATGGGTCGGAGATCGTCGGCGTTCGCGGCGTCGGTGGACGACGCCGACGCGTGCGCGGCGATGTGCACCACCGTGCTGGAGGAGTTCGGACCGATCGATCTGCTCGTCCACAACGCGGGTATCGCCTCGCGGGGCCAGAGCGTGGTGAAGACCGATCTCGGCGAGGTCGAACGCAACTGGCGGACCCACACCCTCGCCGGGTTCATCCTCGCCCAGCACTTCGTGCCCGGCATGCGCGACGCGGATCGCGGTGACGTCGTGATGATCTCGTCCGTCGCCACGACCCACATGCAGGCCGGCGGCGCGCCGTACACGATGGCCAAGGCCGGGCTCGAGGCGCTCGCGATGACGCTGGCCAAGGAGGAACGCCGCAACGGCATCCATGTCAACGTCGTCGCGCCGGGGTTGGTGGAGACCGAGATGGGCCGACGGCTGGTGAAGGGAGCGATGGGGGTGGACGAGATCCGCTCGCTCGACGCCGGATCGCCGTTCGGCCACGTGTGCACCCCCGAGGAGGTCGCCGCGGTCGTGCGGGGCCTCGTGTCCGACGTCGGTGCGTACCTCACCGGCATCCGGGTTACGGTCGACGGCGGCACGTTCTAGGAATCGAGGGAACTCATGAGTACCGGCGCCGCAAGTGTCGTGATCGGGCGGGACCCCGCCACCGTGTTCGCGGTCGTGACGGACGTGACCCGCATGGGGGAGTGGAGCCCGGAGTGCACCGCCGGCCGATGGGTCGACGGCGCGACCGGGCCCGCGGTCGGAGCCACGTTCGAAGGCGACAACGCCCTCGTGATCGGCGGGATCACGTTGAAGCGCTGGACCACGACCTCGGAGGTCACCGAGTGCGAACCCGGTCGGGTGTTCGCGTTCGTCGCCGAGGGCTACACGACCTGGCGCTACGAGCTGGAACCCGTCGACGGCGGGACGCGCCTGACCGAGTCCTTCGCGTTCGAGACCGCGAGTGCGGTGCAGCGGTTCCTGTACGAGACCGTGGCGCGGCGACCGTCGTCGATGGTCAAGGGCATGCAGCAGACGCTCGACGCCATCAAGGCGAGTCTCGAATCCGGTTCCTGAACGAACCGGCGCTCAGACCACTGCGTGGTCGGCGAGCAACGCCCGGAACGCACGGTCGGTCTCGGGTCCGTAGGTCCGGAACGCCACGCCGCTCGTCTCGCGCACCGTGGCGAGTTCGTCTCGGGTGAACTCGCACTGGCGTTCCGGCACCGCCACGTCGTAGAGCGCGAGGGCATTCGCCCCGAGGATCTTGCGCTTCACCCGATCGGTCAACGCCGGATACCCGAGGCGCTCCTGGAGTTCGGTCGAGATCTCGAACGCCCGGAACGCCTGGATCTGATCCTGGGGTGACCCGTACCAGAGCGAATCGGTGCCCCACAGCACGTTGTCCTCGCCGACGGCCACGAGCAGCTTCCCGAGCACGTGCGCGGCCGCGGTGGGGTCGCGCATGAGGTTCCACCACGTGGAGCCGAGTTCCGCGTAGACGTTGCTCCCGGCGCGCACCCCGGCATCGCGCAGACTCCGCACGAGACGGTCCACCCCCTGGCCCTCCGGGGCGTACGGACCTTCGTCGACCCCGGCCTCGAAGCCCGAGTGGTACACCACGAAGGCCAGGTCGGGGTGGGCGCGCGCCGCCGGACCGATATCCACCGGCGACGCGTACTCGTTGCCGCCGGAGAACCCCTTGTGGACGCAGACGATCTTCGGACCGACCTCCTCGACCCGGGCCAGGAACGCTTCACCGACCTGCGGCGCGGTGCGGTCGTGGTCGTCCAGCCACCAGCCGTCGCCGGGCGCGTGCGTGTAGATCTTCCACCCCACGATCGGATGGGTGCGCCGCAGGGTGGCCATGCCGTCGATCTGCTGTCCGGCCGGGCCGTAGGCGGGTTGGACACCCCCGTGCAGCAACACTCGACCGTCGCCGCACACCTGATCGGCCAGTCGACGGGCCGTCTCCATGTGGGGCATCGACAGCGGGTTCACCGGTTCGGGGATCGGAATCGCGGTGAGGATCATGAGCGACGTGTCGGACTGGTTGAACAACAGATCGAGGTACTGCTCCACCGAGAAGCACGCCCGGGCGTCGGCTTCGCCGCAGCGGCCCTGGGGGAACGAGTTGACGAGACCGTCGATGCCCGCGATGCCGGTGCCGGGTCCCGTGAGGTCGTAGTCGAGGTAGTGCGTCTGGACGTCGAAGATCACCTCGTCGCCGGCCAACACGCTCCGGGCCGCGTCGGCGTCGGTGGGCGCGTCCTTCCCGACGTTGTAGGTGCCGCCCGATCGTCGACCCCGGGCCTTGTTGGCGTCGTCGTGGCAGGCGGCGAGGGTGCCGAGCATCAATGCCGCGCCACTGAGGCTGCGCAGGAACGTGCGCCGGTCCATGCCGAGACGCCGGGCCACGGCTTCGGCCTCCTGGCGGGTCCGTCGGATCGACTCGCGGGCGACGGGATCGAGCGGGACGGGACGCTCCTCGCCGTTGGAACACGGTCCGAGCTTGATCGGGAGTTCCCGATCGGGGTCCCACGCCATGCCGAGCACCCTATGGCGCAGCCGACGGTGCCGCGGCGCGGTCCGTTTCCTCCGGGTTCGTCCCCGGTGGTCACACCCTCGTGCGAGCGTGTCCGCATGATCAGCATCCTGCTCGTGACCCTGCTCATCGTCATCGTCATCGGCGCGGCCGCCGGCACCGCCGCGGTCGTCGTCAGCCGCGGCCGGGTCGACGTCCCGGTCGGGCCCGACCCGGACGAACTCGCCGACCGGATCGCGCGCACGGCCGCCCAACAGCAGCAGGCGGCGCTCGGTCACCTCATCGAGACGAACCGCGCGCTGCTCGACGCCGAACGCACGCGCGCCGGCGAATCGTTCGCGCACGAACGCAGCCAGATGGCCCAACAGTTCTCCACCATGCAGGAACACCTCGGACGAGTCACCGAGCTCGTGCGGGACTTCGAGACCGGTCGCGGCGCCAAGATCGACCAGCTCTCCGGCGCGCTCGCCCAGCAACGCGCCGGCATCGCCGAGTTGGCCCAGACCGCGCAGGGCCTCCGCGAGGCACTCGCCAGCTCCAAGACCCGCGGCCAGTGGGGCGAACGGATGGCCGAGGACGTGCTGCGCCTGGCCGGGTTCGTCGAAGGCGTGCAGTACCGCAAGCAGAAGTCGGTCGAGTCCGGTTCCGGCATCCCCGACTTCACGTTCCTGCTCCCGCAGGACGCGCTCCTGTACATGGACGTCAAGTTCCCGCTCGACAACTACCTGCGCTACGTGAACTCCGAGTCCGACCTGGAACAGGTCCGCTACCGGGACGATTTCCTGAAGGACGTGCGCGCCAAGGTCAAGGAGCTCGCCGGCCGGCGCTACGCCGACGGCTCACCGTCGAGCGTCGACTGCGTACTGCTCTTCATCCCCAACGAGGCCCTGTACGCGTTCGTGCAGGAACACGCGACCACGTTGCTCGACGAGGCCATGCGCGAACGGATCATCATGTGTTCGCCGATGACGTTGTTCGCCGTGCTCGCCGTCGTGCGCCAGTCCGTGGAGAACTTCCGGATGGAGCGCACGGCGTCGGAGATCCTCGAGGTCCTCGGCGACTTCACCAAGCAGTGGGATGCCTTCACCGACAAGATGGATTCGCTCGGTCGGGGCCTCGACACCGTCACCCGCGCCTACGACGAGCTCTCGGGGGTGCGGAGTCGTCAGCTCGTCCGCCAGCTGGACCGCATCGAGGACCTGCGCCGCACCCACGACCTCACCGACGTCGACGAACCCACCGTCCTGAGCCTCAACGCGTAGTCCTCGGCATCGGACCGCCCTACGCTGGACCGTGTGATCCTCGCCTTCCTGATCATCGCCCTGGTGGTCGTCCCGCTCGTCGAGCTGGTCGTGTTCATCCAGGTCGGACAGTGGATCGGGTTCCCGCTCACCATCCTCATCCTGATCGCCATCTCGATCGGCGGGGGAGTGATGGTCAAGCGCGAAGGGCTCAGCGCGTGGCGGCGGGCACAGGCCCAGTTGCGGGCGGGCGAGATTCCGGCCGCCGAACTGGTCGACGGTGCGCTGATCCTCGCCGCCGGGGCACTGCTCCTGACGCCCGGGTTCGTCACGGACGCGATCGGGGCGTTGCTCCTGATCCCCGCGATGCGGTTCCTCCCGCGGCGGTGGGCCCGCAACCATCGGGTCACGCGTACCAGCGGCGCCGTCTACGGGCGGGTGATCGACGTGCGCGGGACGGCCGGGCCTGATCCCGCGCCGCGGCCTGCGATCGAACCGCCGCGACCGGACCGCGATCCACCCGGACCGGTCAGCTGACGCGCAACAACTCCGGCGCGGGCGGGCAGTCGGCCCGCCGGTCGAGCACTCCCACCCCCTCGAGGCCCTCGGGCCCGACGACCATGTCGAACCGATCCGGGGGAGCGACGCAGTAGTCCACCGGGTCGTCCGCCGCCCGGTTCGCCTGTTCCAGCGCGTCCAGCATCCGCTCCGGCAACGCGACCCCGAGCGGGACGACCAGCCACACCTTCGATCCGACCGATCGGGCGGCGGCGACGAGTTCCTCGGTACCCGGACGCACCAGGACTCGACCGGCGCCGCACACCAACGGCGCCACGAGCAGATGGGTCGGTTCGACGACCAACAACTCGGACTCGTCGATCACCCGCACCGACTGCACCGACGCCCGGAGCCGGCGCGAGAGTTGCGAATCCGACCGGCCCGAGCGGACGGCGAGGAGCTCGAGGTCGATCCGTTCGGCCAGACCGTCCCGCACGACGTCCGGCCACCCGACGACCGCGACCGGCGACTCGTGCGGAAACGGCAGCACACCGGCCAGCCGCGATCCGGTGGTGTCCGCGCGGTACTCCCGCCAGGCTCCCCACGCACCCTGGTGCGCGTCCGGGGCGCTCAGCACCCGCGCACACAACCACCAGAGGGGCGCCACGGTCGGGTGATAGGCGAGCAGGCGCCGGCAGGCGATGACCACCCCGAACGGGTCGTCGGCGAACCCGGCCAGACAGTCCGCCGACTCCTCGAGGAGCGCAGCGTCGTCGTCGTCGGTCCACCGGGCCAGATACCGCAGGCGTTCGAACGGTTGCATCACGCGGGAGCGTAGCCAGCCCACCCCACTCTCCAGGCTCGGGTCACCGGACTCTCCAGGCTCGGGCCACGAAAGGCGCACGCACCACCACCCCCGCTCCTGGCCCTCCGGGCCGGGCCGCTCCGGCCCCGCGTGCGCCCGCCCGCCAGGCTCGGGCCACGAAAGGCGCACGCTCTAAGGTGCCTCGGATGTCCGAGGGCCTCGATACTGCGCCGGCCGCGCCGCCCAGCTTGGCGCTGGTGGGCGAGGCGATCGAAGCGCGGGTGCGGGATCTGCTCGACCGCGAGACCGAACGGTGGACGCTCGTCGACGAGACCCTGCGCGCCCCGCTCGACGCGCTGCGCCAACTGGTGATGGCCGGCGGAAAACGACTCCGTCCCGCCTTCTGCCATTGGGCCTACGTGGGCGGCGGGGGTGACCCGACCGACCCGCTCGTGGTCGACGTCGGGGCCGCGCTCGAACTCCTGCACACCTTCGCCCTGGTCCACGACGACGTGATGGACAACGCCGACCGGCGGCGCGGTGACCCGTCGGTCCATGCGGCGGCCATCCGTCGCCACGCCGAAGCCGGTTGGCGCGGCGAGGGTCGACGGTTCGGCGAAGGGGTGGCGATCCTCGTCGGCGACTTCGCGTTCGTCTACGCCGACATGCTCGTCGCGTCCATCGATGCCGAGGCTCGCGCCCTCTACGACGAGTTGCGCGTCGAACTGTGCGTGGGGCAGTACCTCGACCTCGCCGCCACCGCCTCCGGCGCCCGCGACACCGGCCAGGCGCGCCGGATCGAGTGGTACAAGAGCGGCAAGTACACGGTGGAGCGGCCACTGCACCTCGGCGCGTCACTCGCCGGTCGGGCCGACGACCTCATCGGCCCGTTCTCGGCCTTCGGCCTGCCGCTCGGCGAGGCGTTCCAGATGCGCGACGACCTGCTCTCGGTGTTCGGTGATCCGGCGGTCACCGGAAAGCCGGTCGGCGACGACCTCCGCGAGGGCAAGCTCACGCCGCTGGTGGCCGCAACCGCCGAACTGGCGGATCCCGACGGCCGGGCGCTGCTCGATCGCATCGGCGCGCCCGACATCACCACCGACGAGATCGCGGCACTGCAACAGGTGATGATCGACTGCGGTGCGGTCGCCCGGGTCGAGTCCGACATCGAGTCACTCGTCGCCGAGAGCCTCGACGCCCTCGATCGCGCGCCGATCACCGCGGACGCGCGCGCCGCCCTCGCCGACCTCGGCGCGTTCGTCGCCTGGCGGGATCGATGACCGCGACGGCGGTCGAGATCACCGGCCTGGTCAAGCGCTACGGCGAGCGCACGGCGGTGGCCGGCATCGACCTGACCATTCGCGCCGGTGAGGTCTTCGGACTGTTGGGGCCCAACGGCGCGGGCAAGACCACGACCGTCGAGATCCTCGAGGGCTACCGAGCCGCCGACGCCGGCACCGTGCGGGTCCTGGGCCTCGACCCGGTCCGCGACGCGGCCGCCATCCGCCCGCGCATCGGGGTGATGCTCCAGGAAGGCGGGTTGTACCCGGGCGTCAAGCCGCGCGAACTCCTGGACCTCTTCGCCGCCTTCTACCCCGAGCCCGACGACCCGGACCGGCTGCTCCAGCTCGTCGGCCTCGACGACGTGGCGACGACGATGGTGCGGCGCCTCTCCGGCGGTCAGGCCCAGCGGCTGTCGCTCGCGCTGGCGTTGATCGGCCGGCCCGAGCTGCTCTTCCTCGACGAACCGACCGCGGGTATGGACCCGCGGGCGCGGGCCGACACGTGGGAGCTGATCCGCAGCCTGCGCGCGACCGGCGCCACCGTGCTCCTGACCACCCACTACATGGACGAAGCCGAGCAACTCTGCGACCGGCTCGCGATCCTCGATCGTGGCGTCATCGTGGCGGGCGGGACGCCGACCGAGGTGATCAACACGGTCACCGAACCCACGTTGCGGTTCACGACCGTGTCACCGGTCGACACCTCGACCTTGAGTCTCGCCCTGGATCGCACCGTCGACACCGCCGGCCCGGAGTACGTGGTGGCGGGTGACCCGTCGCCGGCCGTCATCGCGACGCTCACGGCGTGGCTCGCCGACCACGGCGCCCAGATCACCGAACTCCGCACCGGGCAGGCGAGCCTCGAGGAGGTCTTCCTGCAACTCACCGAGGAGCCGGAGGCCACCGAAGCCCGTTCGGCCGCGCGTCGCGACCGTCGGAGCGTCCGATGAGCACCAGGCCGGTCGCGGCGCAGACCAAACTCGAACTGGCGATGACGTTGCGGCGCGGCGAGAGCCTGCTCGTGACGTTGGCGATCCCGATCGGCATCCTCGTCTTCTTCGGCAAGGTCAACCGGCTGACCTCGGTCAGCGGTGATCCCATCGATTTCCTCGTGCCCGGAGTGCTGTCGCTCGCGGTGATGGCGAGCGCGATGGTGAGCCTCGGCATCGCGACCGGGTTCGAGCGGCGGTACGGCGTCCTCAAACGACTCGGATCGACACCGCTGACGCGCGGTGGTCTCCTGGCTGCGAAGACGCTCAACGTCATCGCGATCGAGGTCCTCCAGGTCGTGGTCATCGTGGGGACCGGTGCGGCGCTCGGATGGCGGATCGACGGGGCGGTCATCCCCGCGATCGGGTTGTTGCTCCTCGGGACGGTCGCGTTCGCCGGGATCGGCATGTTCATGGCCGGCACGCTGCGGGCCGAGGCGAACCTGGCGCTGGCGAACGCGCTGTTCCTGGTCCTGATGTTCCTCGGCGGTATGGCCTACCCCCTCACCCGGCTGCCGGACTCCGTCGAAGCCATCGCCCGCCTGTTGCCGGCGGCCGCGCTCGCCGAGTGCGTTCGCGCGGTGCTCAACCACCACAGCTTCCCGGTCGGCGCCTTCGTGGTGCTCGTCGTCTGGGCGATCGCCGCCCCGCTGGCCGCGGCCCGCTGGTTCCGGTGGGAAGAGGCGTAGTGCCCGCTCACATCTCCGGGTAGCAGCGGCCGAGACCGAGGCGCCGCAGACCGCGAAGGTCGCCGGCGCCGAAATCGCGCACGTCGAACTCCGACTCCGAGAACATCAACTGCGACCGGTCGGTCACGTGATCGAGTCCGACGACGTGCCCGAGTTCGTGCTGCACGATCGCGCGAGCCGCGTCACGCTCGGGCAGGTTGACCGCCGACAACTGCTCACGATCGAGCACGACCTGACCGCTCACGAACACGAAGTCGCCGTCGGGCGTCTGCGCCGCCGTCGACCCACCGATGCCCGCGACCGCACCGTCCAGCGACGGGTAGCTCGACGCGTCGCGCCAGGCGATCAGGACCGGCGCCCAGCGGTCGCGCGAGTACCGGGCCGGCTGGTAGATCTCCCGCTCGTTCTCCGGCGCTTCGTTCGTCCTGCCGTCCTCGACGAACTGCAACCCGGTCGCCCGACTCACCTTCGCCACGGCCTGGCGCACCAGCCGCAACCCGTCGCGCGGCGCGCCGTCGAGGTTGACGACGTAGTGGATCGGTCGGCACGGGTCGTAGGCGACGGGTGCACTCGCACGGGAGGGTTGGGTCTGGACGAAGACGTACCCACCGCGCCCGGCTGGCGCCCGGGGCGGCGACCCGAGCGGCTCGGTGGCTTCTTCCTGCGACGCAGGCGGCCGGCTAGTCAGCGGCTTGGTCCTCGGCTCCGAGCGGGACGCCGGGGTCGCCGTCGACGGTGACGGTACCGATGCCGGGCGCTGGAACCACCACACGACCGCGACGAGGCTCACCATGACCAGGATCGGGGTCAGCGACCGAAAGGAGCGGAACGAACGGAACGAGCGGCGGCGGGCCACGATCCGGTGTGACGACACCTCGACCGCGGGCAGATCGGAGTGTCGGGCGCGGGGTCGTTCGGTGGTACCCCAGCGCTCCCCGTCGAAGTAGCGCTCGCCGGTCCCGGTGGCGCTCCACGGATCCGGATACCAGCCCGGTGCGCTCGGGCGCTCGGGAATCACTCCGGGGTCGTCGGCCACGGCCGAACGCTACCGACTCACTGCTCGGCGCTGATGGTCGCGACCGCCTTCTCCAGCGCCGCGACCGAGGGGAGACCGAACGCCCGGGCGCGGATGACACCCGCCCGGTCGATGAAGAACGTCTGGGGGATCGCCCGCACGCCGTAGGCGCGACCGGCCGGATCGTCGTCGCCGCCGTTGGCCAGGATCCAGTCGGCGTCGTGGTCCCGGGCGAATCGCCGGGCGTCCGCCGGGATGTCCTTGTAGCTGACCCCGATGATCGTGACCCCGGGATGGTCCTCGTGCAGCTTGCGCAGCACCGGGAACTCTTCGCGGCACGGGAAGCAGTACGACGCGAAGAAGTTGACGATCACCGGCTTGCCCCGGTGATCAGCGAGCCGGACCCGTCCGTTCCCGGTGAGACTCGGCAGGTCGATGGCGGGCGCGGGCGACCCGTTCGTGGCGACACCCGGGACCCGGGTCTTGGCCGGCCCGGCGTCGATGGCGAGATCGTCGCCGTCGTCGGACTTCAGCACTGCGCCGATCGCGACTGCGATGAGGATCGCGAGCGCCAGTGCGCCGAGGAGGACGCCTCCGTGCCGGCGGCGAGGGGGTGGGGACTGCTCAGCTGCCACGGACGAGCACGTCGACCGCAATGGCAACGAACAGCAGCGACAGGTACGTGTTCGAGTAGTGGAACAGCTTCATCGCCCGCTCGGGCGTGGCCCGGAGCACGAGTTGTGCGGCCCCCATCACGAAGAGCCCACCGCTGACGAGCGCGGCGATGCCGTAGATCCAGCCCAGGTCGGTGGTCGGCACCAAGGCGAGCGACACGACCACCGTGACGATCGCGTAGACCAGGATCTGACGCGACGCGGCGGCGATGCCGACGACGACGGGCAGCATCGGAATCCCGGCCTTCTCGTAGTCGTCGCGGTAGCGCACCGACAGCGCCCAGAAGTGCGGGGGCGTCCAGCAGAACACGATCGCGAACATGATCCACGCCGGTACGGCCAACGAGTTGGTCACCGACGCCCAGCCGACCAGCACCGGCACGGCGCCCGCCGCGCCGCCGATCACGATGTTCTGCGGACTCCGCGGCTTCAACCAGATCGTGTAGACGAAGACGTAGAAGAGCATGGCGCTCACCGACAGCGCCGCCGAGAGCAGGTTGACGGTGAGCGCGAGCCACACGAAGGCCACGGCCTCGAGCACCAACCCGAAGATCAGTGCCGCGTTGGGGCCGATCTCACCGGCGGGCAACGGTCGCGAGTGCGTGCGACGCATGACCTGGTCACGGTCGCGCTCGATCCAGCAGTTGATGGTGTTGGCACCACCGGCGGAAAGCGTTCCGCCGAACAGCACGGCACCGATCAGACCGATCCCGGGCAGCTCGCCGGCGGCCAGCACCATCGCCGGCACGGTGGTGACGAGCAGCAGCTCGATCACCCGCGGCTTGGTGAGCATGAAGTAGACGCGCAGGGTGGTGAGGAATCCCCGGGACGGGGCGACGGGCACCGCGACGGCGGGTGCGAGGTCGTCCGGAAGCGCAGCCACGACCACGGACGGTAGCAGTCGATTCCGCCGGTTCACGAAGCACCGCTATCCTGCGCGCCGTGCCTGATCCGACCCCCCTGCGCGCCGCTCCCGATTCGCCCGACAGCAAGCATGCGATCCGCATGACCGCCGATCGGCTGCTCTGCCAGCCCGATACCGGCGCCGGAGAGCGCAAGTCCCGCTCGGGCATCCTGATCCCGGCCACGGCCAACGTCGACCGGCGGCTCGTCTGGGCCGAGGTCATCCAGGTGGGTCCCACCGTGCGCAACGTCGAGGCGGGCGACCGGGTCCTGTTCGCCCCGGATGCCGGATTCGAGGTGGAGATCCGGGGGGACGACTACCTGATCCTGCGTGAGCGCGACGTCCATGCAGTGGCGTCCGAACGCGAAGGCGGCCAGACCGGCCTCTACCTCTAGGAGCGCGCACCATGGATGTCCGACTCGACGGCCAGGTCGCGCTCATCACCGGCGGATCCCGCGGGATCGGGCTCGCCATCGCCCGGGAGATGGCGGCGAGTGGCGCCCGGGTGATGATCTCGTCCCGGAAGGCCGAGACGCTCGAAGCGGCCGTCGCCACCCTCGACGGCGAAGGCGCCTGGTGCGCCGCCAACGCCGGCGACCCCGAGGACGCCCAGCGCTGCGTCGACGCGACAATCGAACGCTTCGGTCAGATCGACATTCTCGTCAACAACGCCGCGACCAACCCCTACATGGGCAAGACCATCGACATCGACCGCCCCCGACTCGACAAGACGATCTCGGTCAACTGGGCCGGGCCGCTGATGTGGAGCCAGCTCGCGTGGCAGGCGTCGATGCGCGAACGCGGGGGATCGGTCCTGAACATCGCGTCCATCGGTGGCCTCTCCGTCGAGACGTCCATCGGCGCGTACAACGCGACCAAGGCGGCGTTGCTCCACCTGACCCGGACGCTCGCGGCCGAACTCGCGCCGGGGGTGCGGGTCAACGCCATCGCGCCGGGGTTGGTCAAGACCGACATGGCGCGGGCGTTGTGGGAAGCGCACGAGTCGGCCATCGCGAAGACGATGCCGCTGCAGCGTCTCGGCGAGCCGGAGGACATCGCCCGCGCCGCGGTGTTCCTCAGTTCGGATGCCGCGAGTTGGATCACCGGATCGACCTTGGTGATCGACGGCGGCGCGCTGCTCCACGCCTGAGCCCATGACCGACGCCGAACCGACGACGCCCACCGCCACCCGGCCCGACTGGGACGACTACTTCCTCGACCTCGTCGCCGAGGTGGGTCGGCGCGCCACCTGCGACCGGGGTCGGAGTGGCTGCGTGGTCGTACGGGACAAACGCATTCTCTGCACCGGGTACGTGGGCAGCCCGCCGGGGTTCCCGCATTGTGACGAAGTCGGTCATCTGCTGCGCCGGGTCGTCGCCGAGGACGACTCGGTCAAGGAACACTGCGTCCGCACCATCCACGCCGAGCAGAACGCGTTGTGTCAGGCGGCGCGCTACGGGATCCTGCTCGAAGGTTCCACGCTCTACTGCACGATGGAGCCGTGCCGCACGTGTGCGCTGCTCATCATCAGTGCCGGCATCACCCGCGTCGTCGCGGCCGCCCGCTACCACGCGGGGGCGGACACCCGGTCGGTGTTCGCCGACGCCGGCGTCGAACTCGTCGTCGCGCAGGACGAGGTCGTCGAATACTGACCCGCACCACTCGCGTGGCCCGACGTGCGGTCGGTCGTGTGGTCAGTCGCGCAGCCAGGTGACGCCGACGCGGTGGCGTTGGGCGAGTTCCGCGTAGGCCGGCGGGTTGGCGGTCACCCAGAACTCGGCCGGGGACCCGGCGACGCCGCGCTTCACGACGGCGGGGGCGCCGGCTGCGAGCATGCCCGCCGGAATGGTCGTGCCGGCCGCGACGACCGACCCGGCCGCGATCAGCGCGCCGGCGCCGATGGTGGCACCGTCGAGCACGATCGAACCGTTCGCCACCAGGCACTCGTCGCCGAGGATCGCCCCGTGCACGACGCAGTTGTGCGCCACCGTGGCCCCCTTGCCGACCTCGGTCGTGAGACCCGGGGGACCGTGCAGGACCGCGCCGTCCTGGATGTTTGCTCCGGCGCGGATCACGACGGGGGAGTAGTCGGCGCGCACGACCGCGCCGTACCAGACCGACGCGCCGTCCTCGACGATCACGTCACCCACGAGCGTCGCAGTCGGGGCGATGAACGCGTTCGCGTGCACCTGCGGCCGCAACCCCTCGAAGTCGTACTGCGGCATCGTGATCTCCTTGGCCGGTTGGAGTGGACCCTAGGCCCGGGCGCGCCGGGTGGCGCGCAACACGACCGGGGTCTCGGCCGGATGCGGGACGCGCCCGACCGCATCGGCGCGGCGGGTGTCGAGATACTCGGCGATGCTCTCGAACAAGGCGTCGCCGGTCATCTTGCGCAACTCCGGTTCGAGGCTCCGATACACGGGCTCCGCGCCGACGAACGCCTCCGGCGCTTCGGTGCACCACCACGCGAACTCCTCGCCCCCTTCACCCCACCCGTGCCGGGCGAACTCCGTGAGGCGGTGGTGGACCACGCCGTCGTCGGCGTCCTCGTCGAACGACTCGATGTCGCGCAGCGGCACCTGCCAGCACACGTCGGGCTTCACGTCGCTGTGGTGCACGCCGGTCCGCATCGCGTACACGTGCAGGGCACACCCTGGTCCGGCGGCGAAGCCGGGCCGGTTGAGGAAGATGCAGGCATCCTCGACGAGCCGGGTGCGGTAGTCGGCCTTGCCGACCTTGGCCCACACGCCCTTCTTGCTCTGACCCTTCTTGATGAACTGCCAGTCGTCGGCGGTCAGCTTGGCCGCGACCTTGTCGACCAGCTTGCGGTCCTTGGGGCCCGACGAGTGCGCGCCGTAGGAGCAGCACCCCTGACTCAACTCGGGGGACTTCTCGGTGAGGACGCCCTGGCACCCCTGGCCGAAGATGCACTGGTAGTTCGACAACATGAACGTGACGTCCACGTGCCACACGTGCTGCTTGCGTTTCGGGTCGGCAAAGGTGACCCATTCTCGGACCGGGGCGTTCATTGCTCTCCTTCGACGGGTTCGACACGGGGGATGGATGCACCGACCGCAGCGAGCTCGAACCACAACTCGCCGACGGCCACGAGGCCCTTCCAGAACTGATCGAGCACGATGCGTTCGTTCGGTGCGTGTATCTGATCATCCGGCAGGCCCACACCGAGAAACACGACCGGCGCCGCGAGCACGCGACCCAACGCTTCCTCGGGACCGGAGCCGCCCTCGCGGGTGAAGCTCGGGGCGACACCCCACACCCGCTCGACGGCACGCGACGCGGCACCGACGGCCGGATGATCCACCGGGGTGAGCGCGGGCGCCACCGCCCCCATCGGGGTGACGTCGAAGGTGACGCCGTCGGGCACGTGGGCCCGGAGCCATTCGTGGAACGCGGCGGTGATGCGATCGGGGACCTGGTCCGGCACCAGGCGGAACGTGAACTTCACGGTCGCGTGCGCCGGCACGATCGTCTTGATGCCCACGCCGGCGTACCCGCTGCCGATGCCGGTGACCTCCGCGGTCGGGCGCACCCAGATCCGCTCGAGGGTCGAGTGCCCGGCTTCGCCGGTGAGGCGCGCACCGTTGGCGGTCGCCCGGAACTGCTCGGCGTCGAAGGGCAGTGCAGCCATCGACTCCCGGACCGTGTCCGGGACCGGCAGCACGTCGGCGTAGAACCCGGGGAGGGTCACCCGGTGATCCTCGTCGTGGAGCGCGGCCACCAGCCCCGCCGCCACGTGCGCCGCGTTCTGGACGGCACCGCCGAAGCTCCCGGAGTGCAGATCGCCGGTCGCGGTCCGCAGGGTGACGTCGAAGGTGACGAGCCCGCGCATCCCGGTGCACATCGACGGGACGTCAGCGGCCCACATCGCGGTGTCGGACACCACGATCACGTCGGCGCGGAGCAGCTCGGCGTGGCGCACCAGCAAGTCCTCGAAGTGGGGACTGCCGATCTCCTCCTCGCCCTCGACCAGCACCTTGAGGTTCACCGGGAGCGCACCGTCGCGGGCCAGGAGCGCCCGCACCACCTCGAGGTGATACTGGACCTGACCCTTGTCGTCGACCGCGCCGCGGGCGAAGAGCTGCCCGTCCCGGACGGTCGGCACGAACGGCGGCGAGTGCCACGCGTCGAGCGGATCGACCGGCTGCACGTCGTGATGGCCGTAGACGAGCACGGTGGGAGCCCCGGGTGCGTGCAACCACTCGCCGTAGACGGACGGATGGCCGTCGGTCTCGAGCACCCGGACCCCGTCGAGCCCGACGGTCCGCATCTCCTCGGCACACCATTCGGCCGAGGCCCGCACGTCGTCGTGGTGATCCGGGTCGGCGGAGATCGCCGGAATGCGGAGCCACGCGTCGAGCCGGGCGAGGATCTCGTCCCGCGACTCCTCCACGTACTGCGCCAACGTCAGCTCCGCCACGGAGCGAATGTAGTGGGACCCATCGGTAGCATCAGCGGATCACCTCCGATTCCCACTCCGTCGACCAGCTCGTGCGCGACCTCCGCGCGCGCTTCGGCGACGGTCGGGCCCGGAGCGAGCCGCTCGAGCTGACGCTCTACGAACGTGACGGGGGCACCGCCCGCGGCCGTGCCGGCGCGGTGTGCTTCCCCGAGTCGGCGGCGGAAGTGGCGTTCGCGGTGGAGACCGCGAACCAGTTCGGGATTCCGTTCGTGGCCCGGGGGAGTGGCACCGGACTCGCGGGCGGCGCGACCCCGCTCGACGGCGCCCTCGTGATCTCGTTGACGCGGATGAACCGCGTCCTCGACGTCGACCCCGAGGCCCGGGTGGCCTGGGTCGAACCCGGGGTCCTGAATCTCGACCTCACCCGCGCGGTGACCCACCTCGGCCTGCACTACGCGCCGGACCCGTCGTCCCAGCAGGCCTGCACCATCGGTGGCAACGTCGGCACCAACGCCGGCGGCCCCCACTGTCTCTCCGCCGGCGTCACGTCCGCGCACGTCCTCGCGGCGGACGTCGTCCTGGCCGACGGCACGATCGAGCGGATCGGCAGCCTCGGGCCCGACGTCGCCGGACTCGATCTCCGCGGCGGGTTCGTGGGCAGCGAGGGCACGATGGGTATCGCCACCCGGATCGCGGTCCGCCTCGAGCCCGACCCACCCGAGATCCGGACGATGCTGGCCGACTTCACCGCGATCGACGACGCCGCCGCCGCCGTGAGCGCAATCATCGCGGCCGGCATCGTGCCCGCCGCGCTGGAGATGATGGACGCGCGCATCACTCGCGCGGTCGAGGACTTCGTCGGGGCCGGCTTCCCTCGCGACGCGGAGGCCGTGCTCCTCGTCGAGGTCGCGGGCCTGGCCGGCGGCGTGGCGGTCGAGACCGCGGCCATCGACGCGGTGTGCCGCGACCACGGCGCGCGCACCGTGCGCGTCGCCGTCGACCCCGACGAGCGCGCGTTGCTCTGGAAGGGTCGGAAGTCGGCCTTCGGCGCGGTGGCCCGCATCGCGCCCGACTACTACCTCCACGACGCGGTGGTGCCCCGCACGAAGCTCGTCGCCGTGATCCGTCAGGTGTACGAGATCTCGGATCGGTACGAGCTGATCGCCATGAACGTGTTCCACGCCGGAGACGGCAACCTGCATCCGCTGCTCGTCTTCGACGGCCGCGAACCAGGGGTGTGGGACCGGGTCCACGCGGCCGGCGACGAGATCCTCCGGGTCTGCATCGACGCAGGGGGCGTGCTCTCCGGCGAGCACGGCATCGGCCTCGAGAAGCGTGACGCGATGGCGCTCATCTTCGACGCCGACGACCTGGCGCTCCAGGCCGCGGTGCGTGACGCGTTCGATCCGGACGGGCGCGCGAACCCCGAGAAGGTGCTGCCCAAGGGCAGCCGATGCGGCGAGATCCAACGGGTCCCCGACGGCGCGTGGATCTGATGGCCGACCGTGCGCCCTGGGCGGACCTGGCCGATCAGATCGCGACCGCGGCCGCGGTCGCACCGGTGGGCGCGCGCACCCACGCCGAGGTCGGCGGACCGGTCCTCGACGCGACGCCGATCCGGGTGCGGGGCGGGATCACGGCCTTCGATCCCGCCGACATGACCGTGAAGCTCGACGCGGGCACCACCTTCGCCGAACTGCAGACCGCGCTGGCCGTCCACGGCCAGGAGTGTCCGCTCGACCCGCGCGAGCCGTCGGCCACCGTCGGCGGCATCCTCGCGACCGGGCTCTCCGGGCCGCGCCGGCTCGGGCTCGGCCCGCTGCGGGATCACGTGTTGGAGGTGACCCTGATCACCGCGGACGGTCGGGTGGTGCGTGGTGGTGGCCCAACGGTGAAGAACGTCTCGGGGTACGACATCCCCCGCCTCGTCGTCGGATCGCTCGGCACCCTCGGCGTCGTCGTCCACGTGATCCTGCGCACGCGCCCGATCGCCGCGAGCCGCGGTTGGTTCACCACCGCCGCCGCCCCCGGCGAGGTCCGGGGCACGCTGTTCCACCCGACCGCGCTGCTCTGGGACGGGGCCCGGACTGCGGTCCTCCTCGAAGGCCACGCATCCGATCTCGAGTCCCAGGCGCGGACCGCGCGCCTGGAGCCACTCGACGATGGCTCCGTGCCGGGGCGTCCCAGCGGGGAGCACCGGGGCCGGATCTCGGTCGATCCCGGCCGCATCGTCGCCGTGGCCGACGACCTCCGCGTCCTGGACGTTGCCTGGACCGCCGAACTCGGCGTCGGCACCGTGCACGTCGCCACGGACACCGAGTCGACGCTGGACCGGGCCCGCTCCGTCGCGACCGCCCACGGTGGCTGGCTGCTGCGTGAAGCCGGGGCGCCGACGTTGGGTCCGTTCGGGGTCGACGTCCCGGCGGCCGCGGTGCAGCGACGCCTCCGCGAACTGCTCGACCCGACCGGGAAACTGAACCCGGGCCGGGTCCCTGCCACTCAACCGTCGGGTCGGGTGGCGGCATGAAGCTCCGACTCGACGAATCCGAACTGGTCGCCTGCGTCGGCTGCGGCCTCTGTCTCCCGCACTGTCCGACCTACCGGGTGACCGGCGACGAAATGACGTCCCCGCGTGGTCGCATCGCCGCGATGCTGGCCGTCGCCGACGGTCGGGCCGCGGTCGACGACACGTTCCACGCGTCGATGGACTCGTGTATCCAGTGCCGGGCGTGCGAGGCCGCGTGTCCGTCCGGCGTGCAGTTCGGCCATCTGATGGAGGACACCCGCCGCGCCCAGGCGCCGGAGCGCGCGTGGCCGCGACGCGCGGTCGAATCGATCGCGTACCGCCGGGTGCTGCCGAACCGTCGCGTGCTGGCCGGCCTCACCCGGCTCACCGCGCTCGCCCAGCGGGCGCGGCTGGTGCCGCGCCGATTCGGCCTCCCGCGGCTGCCGCTGCGGGCGCCCGCGCCGCTCACCGCCGACGATCACGCCGACGCCTACCTCTTCACCGGTTGTGTCATGGACGCCTGGCAGCGCGACACCCATCGCGCCGCCCTCACCGTGCTGCGCGCCACCGGGGCCCGGGTCGGACTCCCGGGGCCGGGCGCGAACTGCTGCGGCGCCCTCCACGTCCATGCCGGTCGCCACGCCGACGCCGTCCGACTCGCGCAACGGGTGGTCGAGGCGTTCCCGGGCGAAGCTCCGATCGTGGTCGACAGCGCCGGGTGCGGCGCGGCGCTGCTGGACTACGGCCGGCTGCTCGGAACGCCCGCGGCCGCCGCGTTCGCCGCCCGCGTGGTCGACTTCTCGACGTTCGTCCGGGATCGGGGCGTGACCACCAGAGGCGGGGGACCGACCGTCGTCGTGCAGGACCCGTGTCACCTCCGCCACGTCCAGCGCGCCCACCTGCCCGTCGCCGAGATCCTGGGCGCGGCCTACGACGTGCGCGTCACCGCCGACGACGGCTTGTGTTGTGGTGCCGGTGGCGCGTACTCGGTGTTCGAACCGGCACTGGCCGACGCGGTCCGGGACCGTAAGGTCGCCGCCCTGCGCGCCGCCGCCGGCGACCGCCCGTTCATCGTGGCGTCGGCCAATCCCGGCTGCGCCATGCATCTCGCCGCCGCCGGACTCGACGTCCGCCATCCGGCCGAACTCCTGGAGGACCGCCTTGGACCTGGTTGACATCGCCGACCGTCTGCGCACCGTCGAGGAGGATCTGCGCGACCGCGCCTACGAGGCGTTGCAGGCCGCCGCGAACGGCGACGAGGACTCCATCGCCGTCGAGAAACAGATCCTCAAGGCCCGCCGCGCCATCGAGCGGGCCATCATCGCCCTCGACCCCGACGGCGGTTTCGCCGACGGCCCCTGACTCGCGGCGTCAGAAGGTGTTGAGGGTGTCGATGAGGCGGCGGAGGCGGGCCCAGTGGTAGCGGTCGAAGCGCAGGAGCACCCGGTCGAGGTGGACCTCGTCGCCGTCGCGGGATTCGCGCGGCGTCGGACCCGAGACCCGGATCTCGCCGCTCTCGACGATGTCGGCGAACTCCGCGTTGAGGCGAGCCAGTTGACTCGCGTCGGGAGCGCGCTTCATGCGCAGCACGAGATCCCGACCGACGGTCCGCATCGAGTGGTAGTTGGCGTAGAAGTTGCGGACCTCGGCAACCGCGGCGTCGACGTCGTCGGTCACGAGCAACAGGTCCATGTCCGTCGGTGAGAGGTACCCGCGATCGAGGAGTTCACTCCTCACGAACTCGGACCACGTGGACCAGTACGTGCCGCCGGGAACGTCGAGCAGCACGACGGGCGCCGGCTGCGCCTTGCCGGTCTGAATCAGTGTGAGCGTCTCGAACGCCTCGTCGAGCGTGCCGAACCCGCCGGGGAGGAGCACGAACGCATCGGACTCCTTGACGAAGGTCAGCTTGCGGGTGAAGAAATAGCGGAAGTTCACGAGCTTCGGGTCGTCGACCAGGAACTCCGTCGCCGTCGCCTCGAACGGCAGCCGGATGCTGACCCCGAACGCGTTCTCCACCCCGGCCCCCTCGACCCCGGCCGTCATGATCCCGGGACCGGCACCGGTCACGACCATCCAGCCGATGTCGGCCAGCGCCGCCGCGAGCCGTTGGGTCTGCGCGTACAGCGGATCGTCGGGCTTGGTGCGCGCCGATCCGAAGATCGACGCCTTGCGTGACGCCCGGTACGGGGCGAACACCGAGAACGCGTAGCGCATCTCCTTCAGCGCCGCGCTCGCGATCTTGAGGTCGCCCCGATTGGCGCCGTCGCGGGCGAACCGCAGCGCGGTCGCGATCATCTCGAAGATCAGATCCGCGCTGTGGGCCGGACCGACCTCGTCGACGAGCGTCGCGATCTGCGCGTCGAGCTCGGCGTTGCCGGTGCGATACCGCGGGAGTTCCATCCCGGGAGTCTCTACGCGATCCCGGCGGCGACCGCGGACTCGGCGAGCGACACCTGCGGGCGGGCGCCGAGGTGCGAGATCACTTCCGCCGCCGCCATGCCCCCGAGCCGCCCACAGGTGTGGAGGTCCTTGCCCTGCACCAGGCCGTGGAGAACGCCGGCGGCGTAGAGGTCGCCGGCCCCGGTGGTGTCGACGAGCGTGCCGCCCGGGATCGGTTCGACCGGGACGCGGATCACGTCGTCCCCGCTCAGGAGCACCGAGCCTTCCGCGCCACGCGTGACGGCAGCGAGCTCGCAGTGGTGGCGGACGTTCGCGATCGCGGCGTCGAAGTCGTCGACCTCGTAGAGCATCTGGATCTCGACGTCGTTGGCGAAGAGCACGTCGACCGACCCCTCGATGAGTTCGAGGAACGTGTCACGGTGCCGGTCGACGACGAACCCGTCGCTCAGCGTCAGCGCGACCTTCTTCCCCGCGCCGTGTGCGATCTCGGCGGCGAGCTTGTACGCCTCCTGGGCGGCGGGGGAGTCCCAGAGGTAGCCCTCCAGGTAGGTGTAGGCCGCGGCGCGGACGAGATCGCCGTCGACGTCGTCGGCGGTTAGCTCCGACGACGCACCCAGATAGGTGTTCAGGGTCCGCTCGGCGTCGGGCGTGACGATGATGAGACACCGACCGGTCGGCGGACCGTCGGTCGCCGGGGTCGTGTCGAAGTGGACGCCGGCGGCGCGCAGATCGTGCGTGTAGACCGCGCCGAGCTGATCGTCCCGGACGCGACCGATGTACGCGGCGGTGCTGCCGAGCGACGCCACGCCCGCGATCGTGTTGGCCGCACTGCCCCCCGAGACCTCGACACCGGGACCCATGGCGGCGTAGAGGGTCTCGGCCCGGGCGGTGTCGATGAGGTCCATCGACCCCTTGACCATGCCGTGATCGGCGACGAACTCCTCGGCCTCGGTGCTCAACACGTCGACCAACGCGTTACCGATCGCCACGACGTCCACCGCTCCGTTCCCGCGCCGCATCACACGACCACCGCCGGACTCGGTCGGAGTTCCACCGGGGTGCCGGACGCGGCCGGGTCGAGGGTCTCGGGTGGCGGCCGCAGCCGCTTGCCGACGGTCGAGATGCGGCCGTAGAGCGTGGTGCGTTGCTCCAGGGGCCGGCCCAGCGGGTCCACCATCGCGTGGAACATGTCGTCGTCGGCCTCCTGACCGTGATTCGCGCCGGCGGCGCGGGAGATGTTCTCGTCCATCAACGTGCCGCCCAGGTCGTTGCACCCGGCCGTGAGCGCCTGCTGCGCGCCGCTGATCCCGGTCTTGACCCAGGAGATCTGGATGTTGTCGATGGCGCCGGCGTAGGCGATGCGCCCGACCGCGTGCATCAGGATCACCTCCCGGAAGGTGGGCCCCCGGCGGGCCCGACCGGTGAGGTAGATCGGCGTCGCCATGTGCACGAACGGGAGCGGCACGAACTCGGTGAACCCACCGGTCTCGAGCTGGAGCGCTCGGGTACGCAGGAGATGGCGCGCGACGTGCTCCGGCCGTTCGACCGAGCCGAACATGATCGTCACGTTCGAGCGCAGCCCCACCGAGTGCGCGGTGCGGTGCGCGTGCAACCATTCTTCGGTGTTGATCTTGTCGGGGCAGATGATCGCCCTGACCTCGTCGTCGAGGATCTCGGCGGCGGTGCCCGGCAGGGTGGCGAGCCCCGCCTCCTTGGCGAGGGTCAGGTACTCGGCGAGGTCCATGCCGAGTCGCTTCGCCCCCTCGGTGACCTCGAGCGCGGTGAAGCCGTGGACGTGCAGGCTCGGCGCGGCTTCCTTCACGAGCCGGATGACGTCGAGGTAGTAGTTGCCGTCGAAGTCCGGGTGGATGCCGCCCTGGAGACACACCTCGGTGGCTCCGCACTCGACGGCCTCGACCACCCGCCGCTGCATCTCGTCGATCTCGAGCAGGTACGGATCGCCGCGCAGGTTGAGCGACAACGGCCCCTTCGAGAACGCACAGAACTTGCACTTGAACGTGCAGATGTTCGTGTAGTTGATGTTGCGGTTCCGCACGAAGGTCACGACGTCACCCACGATGTCGCGCCGCAGTTGGTCGGCGACGTCGGCCACCGCCTGCACGTCGGGGCCGCGCGCTTCGAGCAACGTGACGAGTTCGGCCTCGCCCGGCTCCTGGCCGGCGAGCACACCGTCGAGGACCTCGGCGACGGCACCACGCGACACGGGGGTCGGGGCACCACCGATGATGCGGATGACCGGAGGCTTCGTGTCCCCGCCGCTGGACCAACGGTCGTCGCGGGCCAGCCCCTCGAGGTCCGAGGCGTGGCGCACCGCGGTGCGTACCTCCGGGTGCAACCACTCGGTCTCGTCGCGCACGTACTCCGGGTACACGGTCAACCGCGGCGCCAACGTCTTGCCGGCCGCCTCGGTCGCGGCGCGCAACGCGTCGAGCGCGGGCCACGGACGTTCGGGGTTGACGTGATCCGGCGTCACCGGCGAGACGCCACCCCAGTCGTCGATCCCGGCGCCGACCAGATCGGCGAGCGCCCCCGGATCGCTGAGGTTGGGCGGCGCCTGGATGTGCATCGCCTCGCCGAGCACGAGCCGCGCGATCGCGATCGCCCGGAGGAACACCTCCGGGTCGCACGGTTCCGCCTGGTGCATCGCGGTGCCGGGTTTCGGCAGGAAGTTCTGGACGATCACCTCCTGGACGTGGCCGTGGCGCCGGTGCGCATCCCGGATCGCCACCAGCGCGTCGATCCGTTCGGCCTCGGTCTCGCCGAACCCGACGAGGATGCCGGTCGTGAACGGGACCCGGACGATCCCCGCCGCTTCGAGGGTGGCGAGCCGGCGGGCCGCGGTCTTGTCCGGCGCCCGGTGGTGCGGTCCGCCCGGCTCGTGGAGCCGGTCCGCCAACGATTCGAGCATCATCCCCTGCGACGGGCTGACGGCCCGGAGCCGGGCCAACTCGACCTCGTGCAGGGCACCGGCGTTCGCGTGGGGGAGCAGACCGGTCTCGCCGAGCACGGCGCCCGCCGCCGCGACGAGGTAGTCGACCGTGGAGCCGTAGCCGTGGGCAGCCAGCCAGTCCGCCGCCGCCGGGTACCGCTCCTCGGGCGCTTCCCCCAGGGTGAACAGCGCCTCGTGACAGCCGGCGGCCGCACCGGCGCGGGCGATGTCGAGCACCGCGTCGAGGTCCAGGTAGGGGTGATCGAGTCGGGCCGGCGGCTTGGCGAAGGTGCAGTAGCCGCAGCGATCACGGCACAGCATGGTGAGCGGGATGAACACCTTCGGCGAGTAGGTCATCCGGGTGCCGTGACCGGCATCGCGCCGCGCCGATGCCTCCCGGAGGAGGTCGGCGGTGGACGCATGCAGGAGCTCGCGAGGGTCGGGGCTCACCGGGCGCACTCTAGGCGTCGGGATCGGGACCGACCGACCGAATCCCGGCGACTGTGACCCTCGGACCCGCGGGAATATTCAGTCGCCGAGGGCAGCATCGTCGACGAGCCAGGTCGTGCGCGCCGCCAGGACCGGGTTGGTGACCAGGCGGGTCGCGGGGAGCGCGGCGTCGGCCGCAGTGACCCCCGCGAGCGCGGCGCGCTTCTCGGCCCCGGCGACGGTCACCACGATCGATCGGGCCTCGACCAAGCCGGCGAAGGTGAGCGTCAGGCGCGGATGCGGGTGGCGGTGGTCGCCGGCCGGGGCCACCCAACGGTCGGCGATCGTCAACGTCGCCGCCCCGGGGAACAACGACGCGGTGTGACCGTCCGGGCCGAGGCCGAGATGGACGACGTCGATTGGCGGCGCGGCGCGCAGCTGCGCCTCGTAGGCGTCGGCGTCGGCGGCGGGATCGGTGGGATCGACCACCAACGACCGGACGGGCCCGTGGGCGACGTGGTCGAGCCAGACCGCGCGCGCCATCCCTTCGTTGGAATCGGGATCGGTGACGGGCACACACCGGTCGTCGCCGAACCAGAACGTCGTCGCCGACCAATCGTGGGCGCGCGACGCGATTGCCGCGTAAGCGGCACGCGCCGTCGAGCCGCCGGAGAGGGCGATCGAGCGCGGGGCGGCGTCGACCACGTGCTCGGCGAAGGCCTCGGCGACGTTCTCGACGCGCTGCACGTCCATTCGGGCGATACTACGGACATGGACCACACCGTCCTGGACCTCGCACGCCTCACGCCCGAGGCCGTGCCGGCCTCCCTCGCGCAGTGGCATCGCGACCACGCGGTCGGGGAGGAGATCGTGGTGCGGGGGCAGTGGCACGGCCCGGTCGAGTTCGAGACCGTCGCCCTCGGCGCGGGCACCACCGTCGTCGACCAGATCACCGGCCTCGGCCGCGCCCAGTGGACGTTGCGGCGGGATCGCACCCTCCCCGACCTCGTCGGACCGCGGTTGCGGGCCGTGATCGTCGGGTTGAATCCGAGCGTGTACTCGGCCGACCGGGGGACCGCCTTCGCCCGACCGGGCAACCGGTTCTGGCCCGCGGCCCTCGAGGCCGGCCTCGTCCCGGCCGACCGCGACCCGTGGGCTGCGTTCACCGGGGCCGGGATCGGGTTCACCGACCTGGTGAAACGGGCGTCGCCCCGCGCCGACGAACTCACGGCCGACGAATACCGCGACGGGGCGGACCGGCTGCGCGCGCTCGTCGAGTGGTTCGCGCCGAAGGTCGTCTGCTTCGCCGGCGTCACCGGCTACCGCAAGGTGTTCGATCGGCACGCCGCCCTCGGGTGGCAGGCGGACGGCATCGGCGAGAGCGCGGTGTACCTGATGAACAACCCGAGCGGCGTGAACGCACACGCCACCGCCGCCGATCTCGTCGCCGACTTCACCCGCGTCCGCGAGTTCGCCGACCGCGACCAGTAGGCCGAGACCCCGCCGACAAGATGCCGGCTACAAGGCGGCGGCGCGTGACTCCAGGGTGGCGAGGAGCTCGGTGTAGGACTTCGCGAAACTCGCGACGCCTTCCCGTTCGATCGTGTCGGTGACGTCGGCGAAGTCGACCCCCGCAGTCGCAAGATCCGCCATCGTCCGGTGCGCGGCGTCCACGCCGTCGGTGACCGTGTCGGGCGCCAACTCGACGCCCGGCGCGTGCAACGCGTCGATCGACGCCGGCGCCAGCGTGTTCACCGTGTCCGGCCCGATGAGCGTGTCGACGTACAGCGTGGGGGAGTACGCCGGGTTCTTCGTGGACGTGGACGCCCACAACGGGCGTTGGAGATGCGCACCACCACTGGCGAGCGCGTCCCACCGGGCGCCCGCGAACGTCGACCGGAACGCCTCGTACGCGAGCTTCGCGTTCGCGACCGCCGCCTGACCCCGGAGTGGGGAGTCGTCCGGCAGTCGCTTGTCGGTCTCGGTGTCGACCCGACTCACGAAGAAGGACGCCACCGAGTGCACCGAGCTCACGTCGCCGCCGTTCGCGTCGAGTCCCTCGAGTCCGCGGAGGTAGGCCTCCATCACGTCCGCGTACCGGTCGAGACTGAAGATGAGCGTGACGTTGACGTTGATGCCGGCTGCGATGGTGCGTTCGATCGCCGGGATGCCCTCGGGGGTCGCCGGGATCTTGATCATGATGTTCGGCCGGTCGAGCCGGGCGAACAGTTCGGCGGCCTGGGCGACCGTGGCGTCAGTGTCGTGCGCGAGCAACGGCGACACCTCGATCGACACGAAGCCGTCCCGCCCGCCGACGCCGTCGTGGACCGGCCGCAACACGTCGGCGGCACCGCCGACGTCGGCGACCGCGAGATCCCAGAACGTGGCCTCGATCGAATCGTCAGCCGCCTTCGCCGCGGCGATCGCGTCGTCGTAGCCCTCGCCCCCGGCGATCGCCTTCTCGAAGATGGTCGGGTTCGACGTGACCCCGCGGATCCCGTCGTCGCGCACGAGATCAGCGAGGCCGCCACCGGTCACGAGCGTGCGGGTGATGTTGTCGTACCACGGGCTCTGCCCGAAGTCGTTGAGTCGGGCGACCTGGCTGGTCATGAGTTCCTCCTGGAACGGGGAGTCGACGGGGACAGCGGTGACCGACGGGTCACTCGCCGAGGAGTGCGCGCGCCCGGGTGACGACGTTCTCGACCGTGAACCCGAACTCGCGCAACGCCACGTCGCCCGGGGCCGAGGCGCCGTAGCCGCTCATGGCGATGACGTCGTCGGCGTAGCGGTCCCACCCGAACGCGACGCCGGCCTCCACCGCGAGAGTGGGTGTTCCCGGCGGCAGGACCGCGGCGCGCGCTTCGAGCGACTGTGCCTCGAAGTGCTCCCAGCACGGCAGGGACACGACGCGGGTGGCGATGCCGTCGGCCCGCAGGGTCGCGGCGGCGTCGACGCACAACCACACCTCCGAGCCGGTGCCGACCAGGACGAGGGCCGGGTCACCGTCGGAATCCGACAACACGTAGCCGCCGGCGGCGACACCGGCGACCGCGTGCTCGGCGGTGCCCTCGAGGACCGGCAACTTCTGGCGTGAGAGCACCATCGCGGTCGGACCGTCGCCGTTCACGTGGGCCTGCCACGCGGCGGCGGTCTCGTTCGCGTCCGCGGGGCGGATCACCGCGAGCCCGGGCATCGCGCGCAACGCCGCGAGTTGTTCGACGGGTTGGTGCGTGGGTCCGTCCTCACCGACGCCGACCGAATCGTGCGACCACACGAACGCGGTCTTGTAGCCGGACAGTGCGGCCACCCGCACCGCGGCCCGCATGTAGTCCGAGAAGACGAAGAACGTGCCGCCGAACGGCAACAGGCCACTCACGGACATGCCGTTCATCACTGCGCCCATCCCGTGCTCGCGGACGCCGAAGTACATCTGGCGACCACCCGGACGGCCGGGCTCGATCACCCCGCCGTCGGGGATCGCCGTGCCCGTGTTGCCCGTGAGATCGGCGCCACCACCGACGAGACCGGGAACCACGTCGACGATCGCGTCGAGCACTTCCTTGCACGCCTCACGTGTCGCCGGTCCGGCCCCTGCCGGCCACGACGGGATCTTGGCCTCCCAGCCGACCTTCCCCGCGCCGGTGCGGCACGCGTCGTAGTCATCGGCCAGGCCGGGTTCGGCCGACCGCACCACGGCGATGCGTTCGCTCCAGGCGGCCACCTTCGGCGCGCCCCGTCGGCCCGCGGTGCGGTAGAAGTCGAGCACGTCGTCGGGCACGAAGAAGTCCTGATCGGCGGGCAGGCCCATCAGCTCCTTGACCACGGCGATCTCCGCCGCGTCGAACGGGTTGCCGTGCGCCTTGGGTGAGTCGGTGAACTTCGGCGACGGATACCCGATGTGGGAACGCAGGACCACGAGACTCGGACGATCGGCTTCGGCCATCGCCTCCCGGATGCCCCGCTCGATGGCGTCGAGATCGTTGGCGACCTCGCCGAGCTCGACCACGTGCCAGCCGTACGCTCGGAAGCGCTCCGGGGCCCGGTCGGTGAGCGCAATCTCGGTGGGTCCGTCGATCGTGATGTGGTTGTCGTCGTAGATCGCGACCAACCGACCGAGGCCGAGGTGGCCGGCGAGTGAACACGCCTCGTGACTCACACCCTCCGACAGACACCCGTCACCCGCGATCGCGAACACGTGGTGGTCGGAGAGCTCGGCGCCGAAGCGCGATCGGAGGTTGGCCTCGGCGACCGCCATGCCCACCGCGTTGGCGATGCCCTGACCGAGGGGACCGGTCGTGACCTCGACGCCGGCGGTGTGGCGGTACTCGGGGTGGCCGGGCGTGGCCGAACCCCACTGCCGGAAGGCGCGCAGGTCGTCGAGTTCCAAGCCGAACCCGGTGAGGTGCAGCATCGAGTACAGCAGGATCGACGCGTGGCCGGCGGAGAGGACGAACCGGTCCCGGTCCGGCCATTCCGGCTCGACGGCGTCGTAGTCCATGATGCGGGTGAACAGCACGTGCGCGAGCGGGGCCAGCGCCATCGCGGTGCCCTGGTGGCCCGACTTCGCCTGCTGCACCGCATCGAGGGCCAGGGCCCGGATGACATTGATGCCGCGCTGTTCCAGGTCACTCATCGTGCCGGTGCTCCTCCGCCGCGGGTCAGGCAACCGGTCCGCCGCCGATTCACCGTCCGCCCGATCGAGCCTAGGGGATCGCCCGGCCGCCGCCGTGGCTCCTAACGTGCACGGCGCGGGTGCCCGACGCCGATGATCCACGGGGAGGCCCGCGCCCGCCATCGCGATCCACGAGGGGAAGTCATGCGCGCTGCCGTCTACTACGAAACCGGTCCGGCCAGTGTCCTCAGGTACGAGGAGGTCCCCGATCCCGAGTGTTTCCCGGGGGCGGTGGTCATCGAGGTCGAGGCGATCAGCATCGAGGGCGGCGACACGCTGAACCGGTTCGGTGGCGAGATGGCCGCGGTGCCCCACATCGTCGGGTACCAGTGCGCGGGCACGATCATCGAGGTCGGTGAGGGCGTCACGGATCGCCACGTCGGTCAGAAGGTCGTGGCGAACTCGTTCTTCGGTTCCCACGCGGAGAAGTTCGTGACGCTCGCGCTCATGACCTGGCCGATCCCCGACGGCGCCGACGTCATCGCCTGCGCGTGCGTTCCCGTCGCGTTCGGTACCGCACACGACTGCCTCTTCGAGTTCGGCAAGCTCCAGGCCGGCGAGACGGTCCTGATCCAGGCCGGGGCCGGCGGCGTCGGCACCGCCGCGATCCAACTCGCGAAACGCGCCGGTGCGACCGTGCTCGCGACCGCGTCGAGCGCCGAACGGCTCGAGTCGCTCCGCGAGCTCGGCATGGACCACGGGATCAACTACACCGAGGACGGTTGGGTCGACGCGGCGCGCGCCGCTGCCGGCGGGTGGGGCGTGAACCTGGTGGTCGACTCCGTCGGCGGTCCCATCCTCGACGGCAGCATCGCCTGTCTGGCGCCGCGCGGTCGCGCCATCTCGGTCGGATCGGCGGGTCGGGATCGCCAGCTGCTCGACATCTCGAACCTCGCGCCGGGCAACCGGTCGCTCACCGGCGTGTTCTTCGGCGCCGAGATCGGGACCGATCGGGTGCAACAACTGGTCACGGACCTGGTGGCCGAGGTCGCCGCGGGTTCGCTCCGGGTGGTGATCGATCGGACGTTCCCGCTCGCCGAAGCCGCGGCGGCGCACGAGTTCATCGAGAGCCGCCAGGCGGTCGGCCGGGTCGTGTTGATCCCGTAGCCCGCGCGCCGTGAACTCGCGTCGGCGATTCAGCGAAAGATCGCGACCGACGCGGTGAACCCGTGGACGTGGTTGGCGGGACCGACGGGACCGATCTCGCCGGCACAGAATCCGCCCGCGGTGGGAACCGGTCCGAGGAGATCGGCCACGACCGCGGCGTCGTGGTC
This sequence comes from uncultured Bifidobacteriaceae bacterium, assembly GCA_964544295.1. Lineage (GTDB taxonomy): Bacteria > Actinomycetota > Acidimicrobiia > IMCC26256 > JAENVU01 > JAENVU01. The sequence goes on along the minus strand of CAZJBJ010000015.1, from coordinate 7,922 downwards.
GGACACCCCGAAGAAGCGCTCACCGCGTCCGGTGCAGGTGAAGAGGAGCGCACCGGCACCCGTGCGGGCGCCGAGGAGCTGACGCAGGTCGGCGTCGGCCGAGATCGCGTCCCGCACGTGGAACTGCACGGTCTGGCCGATGTCCACCCGGGCGCCGATCGAGAGGGCGCCGTCGTCGCTGCGGGCACCGAGCACGTTGCGGATCAGGAAGTCGCCGCGGTCGAAGTCGATGATCCGCTCGTCGACCACGACCCCGACCTGGAGTCCGCGTTGGAGGTGTTCGCGCTCGTCCTCGGGGAGTTCGAGGGCGATCTCCTGCAACCGTTCGAGGGCGGGTCGTCCACCGAGCGCCAGCAGGTAGTTGCCGTCGACGGCGGTGACGGTGAACGGCTGGCCGATCGGACGGCACCCCTGGGACACCACACACTCCACCGGATCGGGACCGGAGAGCACCACCCCGACCGCGCCGTCGGCGCGGACCTCGTGGTCGCACAGGAGGCGATTGCCGCCCGGACCGTTCGCGGCCGACGCCATCCCACCGACGACGCGCAGTTCGGGATGCGACGTGCGCAGCGACGCGAGCACCCCGTCGGTCGGGAACGAGAACGGGTCGGCGAGGAGGATCATCGTGTGGGCGTCCGGCGGGAGGTCGGCGGGCCAGCCGACGAGCGCCGCGCCCTCGGGTCGCTGATCCACCGCCAACCGGAGGGGACGCACGACGGTCTCGCCGAAGGCCGCGGCCCAGACCGCGATCGCGGGGGTGTGCTCGACCTCGCGCCCGGTACCGATGACGGCCGCGTGCGTGGACCCGATGAGGGTGCGGGGTTCGAGGACGGCCCGCAGCACGCCGGCGACGTCCTCGGATGCGCCGGCGAAGTGCGGCGACACGAACGTCACGAGCAGATCGGCGCGCCGACCGTCGAGTTGTTCGAGGACCGACCCGGCGAGTTCGCCCACCGCCTGCGCCGCGACCGGATGCTCCGAGATCGCCGCCGCGTAGAGGTTGCCCGACCCGTTCACGACTCCGCCCGGTAGATCAGTTCGTCCCCGCGCCAGGCGGCTCGGACCCGCAGTTGCTGATCCAGCCCGATCCACGAACGGGGCTGACGACCGAGCACCGCCGCGGGTCGGGTCGACGCCGCCGCGATCGCGTCGGCGCGGTCGACGCCGAGACCGACGACGTTGCGGACGGCATCGTCCAACAAGCTGACCGCGCCGGTGAGCGTGCCACTCGGGAGGTAGGCCGCGCCGCCGGACTCGATGACCATCTCGTCGAAATACGACACGCCGGTCGCGACCGCATCGCTCACCAGGATGGGCGCCCCGGCCGCGAACGTCATCGCGATCACCGCCGGGTGCACGTGCACGAGATCGGCGATCAGGGTGGCCGTCAGGGACGTCCGCGGATCGAGTGCGGCTCCGGCGATGCCGGGCGCGCGATGGTGCAACGCACCCATCCCGTTGAAGAGGTGCGTGGTCAGCGACGCGCCGGCCGCCGCCGCCCGCACCGCGTCCTCGTACGAGCACGTCGAGTGACCGAGCGCCACCACGACACCGCGGTCGACGAGCGTCCGGATCCCGACACCGGTCGGATCGGCCTCGGGCGCCAGGGTCACCAGCCGCACCAGCCCGGGATGAGCATCGAGCAGGCCGACGAGCCAGTCGAGCTCCAGGGGTCGGACCACCGCGGCCGGATGCGCGCCCAGCGCACCGCCGAGGAACGGTCCTTCGAGGTGGACACCGACGATCTCGGGAAGTGGCGTGCGGAGGGTGGCACGCTGGGCGGCGGCGATGCGGCCGAGCACCCGGTCGTACCGGTCCAGCGGCATCGAACAGATCGTGGGCAGGTACTCGGTGACGCCGGCGGCGAGCAGCCGGCGACCGACGCGTTCCCACTCCGCATCTCGGGCGACCGAGAAATCGATGTCGTCGACGCCGTTGATCTGGAGATCGACGTAGCCGGGAACGACGTCGACCACGCCGAGTTCGTGCCGCGCCGCGTCGTCGGCCCTCGGGATCACCGGCCGGAGCCGAGATGCCAGCGCAGCTTGGCGAGGCCGAGCAGGGTGCGCGGGACACGTCGGGCGATCGACGTCCGCGCCGGCCGGAGTTCGGCGACGGCCACCGGCACCTCGGCCACGGCCAGCCCGGCCCGCTCCGCGCGCAGGATCAGTTCCGTGTCGAACAGGTCCGACCCGTTGCGACACTCGCGGACGATCGGGCGGAGGACACCGAGGTTCAGCACCTTCATCCCGTGGGTGTCGGACACCGTGAGCCCGAAGCCGACCCGCAGGATGGTGGAGAAGACGTTGGTGGCCAACCGGCGCAGCGCCGCTCGCTCGTCCTGGGAACCCGGAGCACGCTTGGATCCGACCACGATCACCGGACCGACGGGCTCCGGCGAGCCGTCCAGCACCCCGAGCGCTTCCTTCATGAACTGCAAGTCCCAGAAGTCCGCGTCGAAGATCACCGCGACGTCACCGCGCGACGCGAGCAGGCCGGTGCGGAGGGCCTCGCCGTAGTCGGCCGTGCGCATCGAGTGGGCGCGGACCTCGGGAACGGCGTCGGCGATCTGGTGCAACACCGTGAGGGTGCCGTCGGTCGAGCCGTTCTCGACGATCGTGAGTTCGAACAGTTCTCCGGTGGAGCGGAGCCCGTCGACCAGACCCCGCACGGTCTCGCCGAGGAGCGCGGCCTCGTTGTAGGCGGGAACCACGACTGAGATCGTCGGTGCGTCGGACACGGCCGTCATCATGTCGCGTGGGAGCGGCTGGTTCCCGACAATCCCGATCCGTCGTCGGTAGGGTGCCGGGGAGCCGACCGAAGGGGGACCACGTGGCGGCCATGCCGGATGTCCTGCAACTCCATGCCGACGGATCACCCGACCGGCTCGCGGTCATCGTCGACGCCAGTAGCGGCGCCCGGTTCTCGACGACGACGTACGCGGAACTCAACCGGATCGTCAACCGGCTCGCGCACGGCCTCCTCGCCCTCGGCGCGGTGGCCGGGGATCGGATCGTCTGGTGCGGTCCGAACTCGCTCGAGACGATCGCGGTAATCCACGCGGCCCGGAAGGCCGGGCTCGTCGCCGTCCCGTTGTCGTACCGGTTCACCGCCGAGGAGATGGCCTACGTCATCGACAACTCCGACGCCACCCTCGTCGTCGCCGATGCGGACTACGCGCCGTTGATCGCATCGGTGCGCGCCGAGATCCCGAAGGTCAAGGCGCTCGTCGGCTTCTGCGCCACCGCCGAACCCACCCCGCTGCCCGACGGTTTCGTCGATTGGGACGCGTGTCTCGCCGGTCAGTCCGACGCCGAGCCGAACGCCGTCGACGCATCCGCGGTCGGTGCGCAGATGCTCTACACGTCGGGCACGACCGGCAAACCCAAGGGCGCGTTGCGCACCACGACCAACGCGCAGATCGTGTTCGCGCTCCTCGGCGAACTCGGATTCCAGATGGGGAACGAGGTGCACATCACCACCGGCCCCATGTACCACTCGGGTCCGCTCGCGTTCGTCTCCCTCAACCATTCGGCGGGGTCGCCGATCGTGGTGCTGCGTCGGTTCGATCCCGAGGCGTGGCTCGCGGCGGTGAAACACCATCGGGTGACCAACACGTTCTCGGCCCCGACCCAACTCAAGCGGATCGTGTCGCTGCCGGACGACGCTCTCGCCACCGCCGACTGTTCGTCGATGCGCTGCCTGATCGCGAACGCGGCGCCGGTGCCGTACGCACTGAAGCAGGAAGTGATCGCGAAGCTCGGCGACGGGTTCCTCTTCGAGGTCTACGGCTCGACCGAGATGGGCATCATCACGGTGCTGCGGCCGGAGGACCAGCTGCGCAAACCCGGATCGTGCGGGAAGCCCTACGGCGGGATCGAGTTCCGCATCGTGCGCGAGGACGGCACCGAGGCCGACGTGGGGGAGCAGGGCGAGCTGTTCATGTCGACCGGCCTGGCGATGGACGGCTACCACCGAACCGAGGAGCAGTTGAGCGAACACGAGGGCGGCAAGTGGAAGTCGGTCGGCGACATCGCCTACGCCGACGACGAGGGCTACCTCCACATCTGCGACCGGAAGAAGGACATGATCATCTCCGGCGGGGTGAACATCTATCCGGCCGAGATCGAAGCGGTGCTGCACGGTCATCCCGACGTCATCGACGTCGCCGTGTTCGGAATCCCCGACGACGAGTGGGGCGAGAGCGTGTACTGCATCGCGCAGGCCAAGCCCGGCGTGACCCTCGACCTCGACGGTCTGCGCGACTTCGCGGCGGCGAACATGGCCAAGTACAAGGTGCCCCGCGGCTGGGAAGTCCGGGACGAACTGCCCCGCACCGACGCCGGCAAGCTCCTCAAGCGGGTCCTGCGCGACGAGTTCTGGCCCGACCGCTCGGTCTGAGCCGGACGACCCGCACTGCACCTTGGATCCGCCGCGATACGGTCCCGGGCCGTGCCGACCCTCTCCGAAGCCGAATCCAAATCGCTGGTCGCGAGCTACGGGATCCCCGTGCCCGACGAGCGCATCGTGCCCGACGCCGCCGCGGCGGCCGATGCAGCCCGGGACATCGGGTTCCCGGTCGTCCTGAAACTCAACGGTGACGCGATCGCCCACAAGACCGAGCGGGGGCTCGTCCGACTGAACCTGACCGACGCGGCGGCGGTCGAACAGGCCGGCGCCGAGTTGCTCGGTCGGGCCACCCAGGACGACGGCCCGGTCAGCCTGCTCGTGGCCCCCATGCTGCGCGGCAACCGCGAGCTCATCGCCGGACTCCACCACGACGACCAGTTCGGCCCGACCGTGATGCTCGGCGTCGGCGGCATTCTCGCCGAGGCCCTCGGGGACGTCGCGTTCCGGCTCGTCCCGCTGGCGGCCACGGACGCCGAGGACCTCATCGACGACCTCGCGACCCAGGCGCTCCTCGGTGAGTTCCGCGGCGAACCCGCCGTCGATCGCGCCGCGCTCGTGCGGGTGATCACCGGTCTCGCCGACCTCGCCTCCCAGCGAGCCGACGTGCGCAGCGTGGACCTCAACCCGCTGATCGTCGTCGACGGTCACCCCGTCGCGGTCGACGCGCTCGTCGAGGTGTCGGCATGAGTTCCCTGACGTCCGAACATTTCCGCGCCCTGTTCGATCCGCGTGCGGTCCTCGTCGCCGGTGCGTCGAGCCATCCCGGTAAGTTCGGGTTCGTCGCCCTCCACAACGTCCTGAGTCAGGGCTACGCGGGTGGCGTCTACGCCACGAATCGCGACGGCGGCACGATTCTCGGCATCGAGACCGTCCCGTCCATCGACGAATTGCCCGCCGACGCGCCGATCGACCTCGTCTTCGTCTGCACGCCGGCGGCCACCAACGCCGACCTGCTGCGCACGTGCGCGGCGCGCGGCGTCCGGGCCGCCTTCATCACCAGCGCGGGCTACGGCGAAGCGGGGGAGGAGGGCCGCGTCGCGGAGCGCGAACTCATCGCACTCGCCGAGCATCTCGGCATCCTCGTCGCCGGACCGAACGGACAAGGTGTGGTCAGCACGCCCTCGGACCTGTGCGCGCAGATCGTCGCCCCGTACCCGCCCGGGGGCCACATCGGCGTCGCGAGCCAGAGCGGCAACTTCGTGTCGAGCTTCCTGAACTACTCGGTGCAGACCGGCATCGGGATCAGCCGGGCGGTGAGTGCCGGGAACGCGGCAATGGTGACCGTGCCCGATTACCTGGACTTCTACGCGTCGGATCCGGCCACCACGGTCGGACTCGCCTACGTCGAGGGCATCGCCGACGGCCGCGGCTTCTTCGACCGCATCCGCTCCGTGACCGAGCGCATGCCGCTCGTTCTTCTCAAGGGTGGGGCGACGGCAGGCGGACAGCGGGCGGCCGCGAGCCACACCGGTGCGCTCGCGAGCGACGACCGGATCTTCGACGGCATGACCCGACAGGCCGGCGCCACGCGCGCCGCGACCGTCGAGGAGGCGTTCGAAGCCGCGGCGACGTTCGCGACCCAGCCGCTCCCGCAGGGCCCCAACGTCGCGGTCATGACCACCGCCGGAGGATGGGGAGTGGTGACGGCGGACGCGATCACCGCTCACCGCGACCTGAACCTCGCGCCGATGCCCGACGATCTGCTGGCCGAGATCGACACCAAGCTCCCGCCGCGCTGGAGTCGGAACAACCCGATCGACCTCGCCGGGGGAGAGACGCGCGACACGATCCCCGAGGTGATGGCGATGGTCGCGGGCCACGAGTCGATCGACGCGGTCGTGTACCTGGGTCTCGGCATCCAGAGCAACCAGGCGCGCCTGATGCGCCACGGTCGGTTCTATCCGGGCGACGGACTGGAACGGATCGTCGACTACCACGAACGCCAGGACGCGCGGTTCGCGCAGGCGGCTGCGGAGATCAGTGACGCGACCGGCAAACCGATCCTCACCGCCACCGAACTCGCCATCGCATTCCCCGACAACGCGGGGCCGCGTGCGGTCCGCGACTCGGGCCGGCTGTGTTACGCGTCGTCGAACCGCGCGGTCACGGCGCTCGGTCACCTGTACCGCTACGCGCGCTTCCGGGAACGCCGCGGCCTGACCGGGTGATCGACTGATGCACCCGCGGGGAACGCGTGTGCGGCGGATCCTCGTCGTCGTACTGCTCGCCGTCGCGGTGGCCGCCACCTGGGCCGCGTTCCGGGGTCCGACCGGGGTGGACGCGCCCGCCTCCGGCCCGACCCTGGGCTCGCCGCTCTGGTCGGCGCGCCGGACGCCCCAGGCCGTCCTCGACGCCGCCGCCGGCCAACGCCTGACGGCGACCCTCACGTCGCAGACCGAGGGCACGGACGCCTGCGTCGCGGTCACCGACGACACCGGGCAGGTCGCCGCACTGCACCCCGACGTGGCCCACACGCCCGCCAGCACCATGAAGCTGCTCACCGCGGCCGCGGCCCTCCAGGCGCTCGGTCCCGACTTCCGCTTCACCACCGACGTCGGTTCCCCCGGCGACCCGGTGCGTGGTCGGGTCGAACGCCTCGTGCTCACCGGCACCGGCGACCCGCTCCTCGCCACCCCGGAACGCATCGCGGCACTGAACGCCGACCCGGTCACCGCGGGACTCGCCACGACGCCGCTCGCAGCCCTGGCCGACGACGCGGTCGCGAACGGCCTGCGGGAGATCGCCGACGGGATCGTCGTCGACGACGGGCGCTTCGACACCGAGCGCGCCCGGCCCCAGTGGACGGCCGGCGGACAGGACGCCATCGGCCCCGTCGGTGCACTGACCGTCAACGACGGCTTCACCGGCCCGGCGGCCACCGGAGGCCGCGTCCCGGACCCGGCGGTCAATGCCGGTGAGGAGTTCGCGCGCCTGCTCCGCGACCGGGGCGTGACCGTCAACGGACCGATCCGCCGCGCCTCCGAAGCGGCCGCGGCCATCGGCCTCGCGCGGGTGACGTCACCGCCCCTCTCCGAGATCGTGACCGAGATGCTGAGCGCGAGCGACAACCTCACGGCCGAGATGCTCCTCAAACGGCTCGGCGCGGATGGCGCGCAGGTGGGCACGACCGATCGGGGAGTCGCCGAGCTGCGCACGGTCCTGGCCGATCTCGGCGTCGACCTCACCGATGCGGTGATCGACGACGGTTCCGGACTCGCGCCGACGGATCGGCTGCGCTGTTCCACACTCCTCCAGATCCTCGAGTTGGCCCGGACCGATCCGCGACTCGCGTCGATCAGCACCGGGCTGGCCGTGGCGGGGGAGCGGGGCACCCTGGCCCGTCGACTCGTCGGGACCCCGCTCGCCGGCAACCTCCGGGCCAAGACGGGCACGCTGAGCGGCGTGAGCGGTTTGGCGGGATACGTCACGAGTGACCGACTGCTCGACTTCGCGTTGCTCGTCAACGGTTCGTTCGGCGAATCCACCGCGCTCGCGCTGCGGGAGACCCT
>CAZJBJ010000014.1:0-40067 GCA_964544295.1 uncultured Bifidobacteriaceae bacterium | reverse complement strand
GCCCAGATCTGTAACAACAGCGCGGCGAGGAACGCGGGCATCGCCAACATGGCGAACATCGTCATGTTCGTCAGACGATCGAAGATCGACCCGTTCTTGTACGCCGTGTAGATCCCGAGGGGGAGAGCGAACAGCAACGCCAGAATCTGGGCGTAGATCATGAGTTCGATCGACACGGGCAGCTGCTTCTTGATGATCTCGCTCACCGGGGTGCCGGTCGCGGCGTTGTTGCCGGTCCCCGTGTACTTCTTGCCGAAGTCGCCGGTCGCGAAATCGCCGAGCCAGCGGCCGTACTGCACGAAGAACGGATCATCGAGGTTGAGTTCGGTCCGGAGTCGCTCCTTGGCCTCCGGACTCCCGAACGGCGCGATCTTGGCCACGAGGTCCGAACCCGATGTCGCCTCCTGCAGCTTGAGCATGGAGAACGACAGGAAGGTCACGACGAGGACGACGATCAGCAGCCGGATCAGTTTGAAGAGTGCAGTTCTCATGGTTCTCCCTCCGAACTGTCCGGCGTGCTGTCGGTCGTCGTATGCCTCGTTTCGTTACTTGGACTTCCAGAGCCCCACGGTCTGGTGGATGCCGGCGAGCATCGGGACGGGCTTGACCTTGCCGAAGTCCCCACTGTCGTCCGGCAGGTTCGGTCCGAAGACACCGTGGATGTTCGGCTGCGTGGCGACGAACCACTGCGTGTACCAGGTCCAGAAGTTGTACACCTGGTCGGTCATCTGCTTGTTGAAGGTCTCGTAGGCCTTCTTCCGGACGGCCGGGTCGGCGTTCATGCGGCCGTCGTCGAGCGCCTTGTTGATGACCGGGTCGTCGAGGTGGTTGAAGTTGACGACCGAACCGCCGTAGAACCAGACGTAGAGCGTGTCCGGGTCCTGGCCGGGGTAGTTCCGCCAGCCGAAGCTGTCGACGCCGCCACCGATGGCCTTACTGATGATCGTGGCCTGGTCCACCGGCTTGGGCAGGTTCACCGTGATGCCCACGACGGCCAGCTGCCGCTGGACTTCCTTGAAGAGGTCCTGGGTCGACTGGTCGAACGTCGACTGGATCTCGAAGGCGAACTGTCCGCCGTTCTTGGCCTTGACCTTCTCGACCAACTTCTTCGCCTCGGCGATGTTCTGCTTCGGGTACTTGAGGTTGGGGAGGTACCCGGTGATGTCGGTGTCGAACACCTGGTCGGTCAGGCGGCTGGTGCCGTCGTTGGCCAGTTGGTTCAACCGGTCACGGTCGACCGCGAGGGCCACGGCCCGGCGGGCATCGACGTCGTTGAGCGGCGGCCGGGTGACGTTGATCAGCGTGTGCGAGATCTCCATCCGGCCGTCGGGCTCGGCGACGATCGTCGCCTGCGGTGCGATCTGCTTCAGCTTGTTCATGTCCTTGCCGCCGGAGGAGTGAGTGATGTCGAGCTCACCGCTCTGGATGCCGGTGAGCCGCGACGTGCTCTCCTCGTTGGGCTTGAAGTTGATGCCGTCGAGGTACGGGAGGCCCTTGCGCCAGTAGTTCTCGTTCTTGACCACGGCAACGTCGCCGGAGGTCGGGTCGAAGCTCTTGAGCTTGAAGGGCCCGGTACCGATGAGCTGGGTGTCGCACCCGTCACCCGCGTTGAGCTGGGCGGGAGCCGCGATCGCGGCCCGACCGGAGGTCCAGAGGAACGCCGGGAACGAGACCCACGGGAGCGAGGTCTTGACCACGACGGTGAGCGGACCGGTCACCTCGACCGAGGCGATGTTCTTGTAGACGAAGTTGAGGAGGATGCCCTTGCGCCACTCCTCGATGTTCTGCTTGACCGCATCCGCGGTGAGGTCGGTCCCGTCGTGGAACTTGATCCCCTCGCGCAGTTCGATCGTCCACTCGGTGGAGTCGGCGTTGCCGGTGACCGACTTCGCCAGGTAGGGGGCGTAGACGTCGGGGTCGTCGGTCGGCTGGGTCAGCGTGTCGTAGAGGGCGCTGGCGACCATGATCGCGGCGATGGCCCACTGGCCCCGCGGCGGGCAGAACGCGGTGGTCTTGGCCTCGATGCTGTAAGTGATCGTGCCGCCGTACTGCGGCTTGCCCTCATCCTTCGACCCAGTGCCCTCGGGGCCGGGGGAGGAGCCACCCGAGCTGCCGCCGCACGCGGCGACGACGAGCGCCAGCACCGTGAGCAGGGCAATGAAGAAGGGCGCCTTGCGGCGCGCTGACGTGGTCTCTCGCACGTTTCCCCCCGATGAGTCGACCCTCGTGCGCCGACGTTGTGTGTGACTACCGATGAAGCGGCCGGATCATGCCCGACCGCCGTGAAGTCCCGCAACGTAGGAAGTGCAGTCGCGGTTGTCAAACATCCTTGCCGGATTCCTCCGACGATTGTGGTCATCCCCGCTACCTTTCGCGAGCGATGGCCGAGACGTGGATCCGGGTGAACTCGAACACGGCGATCAATCCGTCCGAGCTGGTCTGGCGGGTCAGCCGCTCCGGGGGTCCGGGCGGGCAGCACGCCAACACCTCCGACACCCGGGTCGAAGTGATCCTCGACCTGCGCCACTGTGGCTCGCTGTCCGCGTGGTCGCGGTCCCAACTGATGGATCGGCTCGGCCCGGTCGTCCGGGCGGTCGCCTCCGACAGCCGTTCCCAGGCCCGCAATCGGGAGATCGCACTCGAACGTCTGGTCGCCAAGCTCCGGGCCGGCCTGCGCGTCGACGCGCCCCGGCGACCGACGCGGCCGAGTCGGGGCGCGCGCGAGGATCGGTTGCGATCCAAGCAACGTCGGTCCGACATCAAACGGGGCCGCGCCCGACCCCGACCTGACGACGATGGGTGACCGATGAGCCTGCTGCGAGACGTCCTGCTGTGGGTCGGCGGCATCGCCGTGATCGTGATCGTGGTCGACGCGGCCGTGCGCACCTTCGTGCTGCCACGCGGTGCGGTCGTGCGCCTCACCCGCGTGATCGCGGTGGCGGTGCGGGCCGGGTTCGACGTCCGGCTGCGGTTCTGTCGCACTTACGAACACCGCGACCGCGTGATGGCCATGTATTCGCCGATGGTGCTGCTCGCGTTCGTCACGGTGTGGCTCGCGATGCTGGTCGGCGCGTTCACGATGATCTTCCTCGCGGTCGACGGCGACGGGATCGCCGACGCGTTGACCACCGCGGGGTCGTCGCTGTTCACGCTCGGCTTCGAGCGGCCCCCGACGACCGTCGGGTCGATCGTCGCGTTCGGCGCCGCCTCGTTCGGGCTCGGCCTGGTCGCCCTGCTCATCGCGTACCTCCCGACGCTGTATTCCGCGTTCTCCCGTCGGGAGGTGCTCGTGGCGTACATGGCGGCGCGAGCCGGCACTCCCGCTCGACCGGTCGAGTTGCTGACCCGGGCGCAGCGCATCGGTCGGCTCGAGGATCTCGACGACCTCTGGGAACGCGCGCAGGAATGGTTCGCGGAGTTGGAGGAGACTCACACGTCGCTGCCGCTGCTGAGTTTCTTCCGGTCGCCGACGTCCGATCGGTCCTGGATCACCGCGGCGGGTGCGATCCTCGACACCGCCGCGTTGATCAACAGCACCGTCGACGTGCCGTTCCAGCCGATGGCAGGGCTCTGCATCCGGTCGGGGTTCACTGCGCTGCGGGCGATCGGCGGGTTCTTCAACATCCCGAGCCCGAGCGATCCCGCGCCGGATGATCCGATCACGGTGGGGCGCGAGGAGTGGGACGAGGTCTACGAGCAACTGCGCGCCGCGGGCGTCCCGGTCAGGGCCGACCGGGAGCAGGCGTGGCGGGACTTCGCCGGGTGGCGGGTGAACTACGACGTCGTGCTCGTCACCCTCGCCGGTCTCGTGTTCGCCCCGCCGGCACCGTGGAGCTCGGATCGCTCGGTGCGGTTCCGGGTCCCGGTGACGTCGTGGGGTCGGCGGCGTCGATCACTCCCGGACGCGTGACTGGCGCCCGGATCACCGCGGTGGTCACCTACCGCCGAAACGCCCGTTGACGGTCAGCGGATGACGGTCGCGATTCGTCCCTCGGTTCTGAGGGCGTCCTGCAACCGGGGCGACGGTGCCGAGAGGAAGACTTCGGCTTCGAGTCGCGACGCGGCTGCGAGGGCTTCCATGGCGGGGATGTTGAGGTCGTGCCGAGCGCGCAGTCGACCGATGAGTGGGCCCAGTTCGCGCAGGCTCAGCAGTCCGATGGATTCCGGGAGCGTCAGCAACCCCTCGATCGCCCGGGCACGGGTGTCGCCGGGAAGTGAAGCGAAGGGCGCGGACAGCACTCCCGGTCGTCCGGACGCGCCCACGACCGCCTGGCACAGGCGCACGTACCAGTAGCCGGTCGTGTACATCTCGACGCCAGGTCGGGGAGGATCGTCACCGCGCAGCACGCGGCCGAGGATCTGATCGTCGACGAGTTGACTCACTCGTTCGCGAGTCCCGGATCACCGAACCCTGAGCGAGCCGCTTCCCAGTCAGCGTCCGATACTGCGTCGAGCAATATGGCGCGGAGTTGATCGACGCCGCCCGGCACGAGCAGCACCGCGTCACCGATGTCGAGGTAGCCCACCTCGCCGCCGGCGTCGAGACCCCACCGGTGCCGGGTGGAGGCCGGGAGGCTCATCTGTCCGCGGGACGACACCTTGAGGTCGCCGGTCTTCGACATGCCGACAGCACACAAGGCGTGAGAGAAATCTGCCTTGTAACACGTCTTCGCCGCCGTAGGGACCGCAAAACCAGGGTCAGGCGTGCATCGACGGTGAGCCGTCGCCGTTCGCGGATGACGGGTCACGCGTCCGCGGACGCGTGGTTGCTCGATGCTGGAGCGTTCCGCGGAACGCTTCCGTCGACCCGACTCTGCCCCCCGACTCTGCCCCCCGACTCGCCTTCCGAGCGTCACCGGCGGGGCCACCTTGATCAGCAGGACGGGGCGCCTGACGGTTCTAGTGTGAGCCCCCCGACGTGACGAGGGGCGGCGACGAGGAGGGCAGCAATGACATCGCTGGCGGGGAGCGGGAACGCGGTTGCAGCTCTCGACGTGGTAGCCGGGGTCCGTGAACTTGCCGCGACAGTGGCCGAGCATCGAAATTCGTTCGACGCGGACGGTCGTTTGCCGGATCACCTCTTCGAACAACTCGCGGCGCTCGGTCTGTTCCGCCTCCTCTTGCCGACCGCGGTCGGTGGACCCGGTCTGTCCGCGCTCGAGTTCATGGATGTCGTCGAAGCCGCCGCCGCACTCGACGGCACGATCGGCTGGCTCGTCGGCAACGGGGGTGGCATGGCTCGCGCGGGCGGCTACCTCCCGGAAGCCAGTGCACGAGAGATCTTCGACGATCCGTCGGCGTTCGTGGTCTCGGCGACGGGTGCGGTCGGACGCGCGGTGCGCGTACCGGGCGGATACTCCGTGACGGGACGGTGGCCATTCGGAAGCGGTTCGCCGCACGGCACGTGGTTCTGTCCGATGTGCGAGGTCGAGGACGGCGAGGAGGCCTCCGGTGAACTGATCTTCGTCTACGCACCCCGCGAGGATGTGCTCCTGCACGACAACTGGCAGGTTTCGGGTCTGTGCGCCACCGGCAGCGTCGACTTCGAGTTGGCGGATGTGTTCGTCCCCGACCGCTTCACCCACGCGTACCAGCCCGAACCGACGCAGCCGGGCACGCTCTATCGACTCCCGACCGGCTCCATCTTCTCGTGGACGGTGGCCACCGTGCCGCTCGGCATCGCCGCGGGTGCGATCGACGACTTCGCGAGCAAGGCTCGCGCCGCGAAGCGCATCACCGATGACGTCCCGTTCGCGGAACGTGAGCTGATTCAGTCGCAGCTCGGTCAGGTCCTGGCGCGAACCGCGGCGAGCCGGGCCTACCTCCGCCACACGATGAGCGCGCTACTCGCAGGAACCGAAGCCGGCACCGATCTGGAAGCGGCCCGGGTCGAGTTCCGACTCGCGTGCACGTTCGCGAGCCAATCGGCTCTCCGGGCGATCGATCTGGTCACCGAGATGGCCGGAGCCAGTGCGATCCGGCGGTCGTCACCGCTCGAACGGCGTGAACGAGACGCCCGTGCCGCCGCGAAGCACGTCGCCATGAGCCCAGCCGCCTACATCGACGGCGGGAAACTGCGACTCGGATGCGATCGGTAGCACCGGAGAGTGCGGACCACCGGAGCGCGGTGATCCGACGCCCCTACTTCCCGGACTCGACCGTGTAGGTGACCCTGATCGGCAGGAACGCCTTCACGATCGACGGCTGGAGACCGACGGGCTGCTTGTCGATGCCGAAGGCCCAGCGCAGCTGCGCGACCTCGAAGTGGCGGGTGATCGGCCACACCTCGCGGGACGGGGTGTTGGGCTCGAAGCATCCGTCGGTGCCGAGCCGGGCGAGATTCTCGGGGACCGGGAGACCGGCGTCCTGGGCGAGCTTCACCACACCGCCACCGCCGGTGCCGATCTCACAGATGTCGCTCATCGCGTTGAGGTGCCCGACGCCGTCGATGACGACCAGGCGCTTGGGGGTCGGCACCGTCTCGAAGTACGACTCGATCCCGTCCGGCGGGATCACCCCGTCGTTGGCGCCGGCCACATAGAGCGACGACTTGCCCTGAGGTGGGGTCGCCGCCGGCTGGTCCCGGAACGCCCCGGCCGCGCCGGCGAGCGGGATATAGGTGATGACGTCGGGCTGCGCGCCGTAGGTGATCGCGGTCCGACCGCCGGCCGAGTGCCCGGTGATCGCGATGTCGGCCTTCGGGTCGACGGAGACGGAGAGCACGGTGTCGGTCGCCGCGCTCTCGGCCCGTAGCGCAGCGAGTGACGCGTCGATGACGTCGGCCTCGGTCCGGGTCGTCGCCGGCGGTGCGCCGAGCTGGGCGCCGAGGCCGCGTTCGAGGAAATCGGGGGAGACGACCACGAAGCCCCAACTCGCGAGATGGGTGGTCAGGAACGTCGACTGGTCGCGGTAGCCGCCGAACCCGTGGGCGAACACGACGGTGGGGAACGGTCCCTTGGTCGAGACCGGGACGTCGCGGTAGGCGTCGGTCTCGAACGGCGCCTTGACGCCCTTGCTCGCGACGAGGTCCTGGAGCCCCTGCGGGAGCCACTTCGCGATCTCGTAGACGTCCTTGGTCTTGCCCGCGGTGTCCCGCTTCGCCACCGGGTACCACACCTCGGTCTGACGGTCGCCGATGGTCAGCGTCGTGACCCCGGACGCGTAGGGCCCCGGCTCGGCGTAGACGGCGACCTGCCGCCCGGGCGCGGTGGTGGACGACGCGTCCACCGACGTACTCGACGAACCGCTCGACGACGAGGACGAACAGCCCGCGACGATCAGCACGATCAGCGTGAACAGCGATGCGAGCAGAACGGACGAGCGGCGGGTCGACACGGTGGAACCTCCAGGCGAGCGGGTGAGCAAGGTAGTGCGATCCGGGTCAGTCGAGGGGGAAGAGCGTGTCCTCGACCGTGGCGCGCGCGACGCCCCGCCGGATGTACCACTCCTGACCGAAGGCGGCGACGAAGGCCTCCTCGGGCATCTTCATGAAGAAGGAGTCCTCGGTGATCTGGCTTGCGTGCGCGGCCATCGCCCGCCGCTTGTGGTCGACGTAGTCGCGCACGTCGACCGTGGTCGTGATCAGCTCGGCCGGCATCCCGAGTGTCATCTCGTCCGGGTTCGGGGCGTCCTCGAGTTCGGCCATCTCGTCCGCCCGGGCCGCCATGAGCTCGAGGAAGTGGTCGCGGTTGACCGTGGCCTCGTACACCCGAGGCGTCCCCGCGATCTCCGCAGCCCGGATGCCGACGTGATGCACCTGCACGTGGTCGGGGTGGCCGTAGTTGCCGCGCTCGTCGTAGATGGTGAGGACCTCGGCGTCCTCCTCCGCGAGGATCGCGGCCAATCGGGCCGCGGCCTCCTCGACGTCGGCCATCGCGAAGCACTCGGGATCGGTGGCGGTGGGCTCACCCTCCATCCCGGAGTCGCGGTAGTCGAGGAACGCCACCCGCTGCGCGCCGAGGATCTCGGCGGCCGCGTGGACCTCGATCACCCGCCGGTCGGCGAGCGTCTCGCCCTCGGCGAGGAACCCGTCGGCGACCTCACCGAGTTCGCCCCGCGTCGCACATACCAGGACGACGCGGTGCCCTTCGGCCGCGGCGCGCGCCATGGTCCCGCCGGTGGCGATGGCTTCGTCGTCCGGGTGGGCGTGGAGCAGTACGAGTGTTCCCATGGCGCGCAGTTTGTCAGGAGCGGCGGGTGTCTGGTGGCGCTTCGAACCTGACGTTAGAGTCAGTGAACTGACTCGTCTTCGGTTCCTCGGGGGGTACGTGATGCGCGGTCGTAAGGGTCGTCGCCTGTTGGTGGCGCTGGTTTCCCTGGTCATGGTCGCGGCCGCGTGTGGCAACGAGTCGTCGTCGCCGGCCAAGACGGTCAAGAAGACCGACGACGCGACCGCCACCGTCGACCAACCGGGGGTGACCGAGGACACGATCCGCGTCGGCGGTGTCGCCTCGATCTCGAATCCGTTGAACGCGCCCTACGGCGACATCTTCAAGGGCGTGAAGGCGTACTTCGCGAAGGTGAACAAGGAGGGCGGCATCTACGGGCGCAAGCTCGAAGTCGTGAGTGAACGCGACGACCAGATCGCCAACAACCTGAAGGAAGTCCAGGGGCTGCTCACCGAGGACAACGTGTTCGCCGCAGTCGGCCTCGCGACGATCTTCGACTTCAGCGGCGCCACCGAGTTGGAGAAGGCCGGCATCCCGAGCTTCGGCTGGAACATCAACACGGACTGGAACAAGCCCAACCTGTTCGGGAACTCCGGCGCGCTCTGCATCGGCTGCGACGGTATCGAACTTCCGTGGGTCGCCAAGGAGCTGAAGAAGAAGACGATCGGGATCCTGACCTACGGCAACACCGAGAACTCCAAGAAGTGTGGTGACGGCATCGTCAAGTCGTTCGAGAAGTATCCGACGGCCAAGGTCGGGTACCGCTCGGACGCGCACAGCTTCGGCGACACCGACTACAGCGTCGACGTCCGCCAGATGAAGGAGGCCGGGGTCGAGCTGATCACGACCTGCCTGGACAACAACGCCGTCTTGTCCATCGCCAAGGAATCGCGCGCTCAGAACCTCGACGCGATCCAGTATCTGCCGAACGGGTACGACCAGGAGTTCATGAAGGCGAACGGCGAGTTCTTCCAGGACGCGATCGTGCGGGTGCCGTTCGTGCCGTTCGAGACCAAGCCCCAGCCGGCGGGGTTGGCGGAATACCTGAAGTGGATGGACAAGCAGGGTGACCCGCCGAACGAGTACACGACCTACGGGTGGATGAACGGCGTGATGCTGGTCGAGGGCCTGAAGGGCGCCGGACCGAACTTCACCCAACAGAAGGTCGTCGACGCGCTGAACTCGATGACCAAGGACACCGCCGGTGGCCTGCTGCACGGCATCGACTGGACCGAGCAGCACACCCGGACGCGCAACCCGCAGTCCTGCGCGGCGTACGTGAAGGTGGTCGGTTCGAAGTTCGTGCCGACGTTCTCCAAGAAGGGCAAGCCGTTCGTGTGCTTCAAGGAAGGCCAGAGCATCGACACGCCCCCCACGTCCGAGTAACTGCATCGGATCCGGGGCCGCGTCAACGCCGATGACGGAGTTCATCACCTACGTCGTACAGGGGATCCCGCTCGGGTGCGTGTTCGCGCTCGTGGCGGTGGGCCTGGTGCTCACCTACAAGACGAGTGGCGTGTTCAACCTCGCGTTCGGGGCGCAGGCGTTCGTCGCCGCCAACATCTTCTACGTCCTGCGGGTCCGCCACGACGTGCCGCGCGTCCTGTCCCTCGTCCTCGTGGTCCTGGTGATCTCGCCGTTGCTCGGTCTGATCGTCGAGGTGCTGATCTTCCGCCACCTGCGGACGGCCTCGCCCATTGCCAAGTTGGTGGCGTCGCTCGGTTTGCTGGTCGCGGTGCCGCAGTTCGTCCAGATCCAGATGGGGACCGGCTCGACGTTCGGCGTGCTCGGCATCTGGTGGGACGACAATGCCCTCTACCGCTTCGGCGACTACGTGTGGGATGGCAAGGAGATGGCGATCATCGCGTGCACCGTGATCGCGGTTGTGGTGCTCGGTGCGCTGTTCCGGTTCGCGCCGATCGGTCTGCGGATGCGCGCGGTGGTGGAGAGCCCGCGCATGACCGAACTCGCCGGGGTCAACGCCGACCGGGTGTCGCGGTTCTCCTGGGTGCTCTCCAGTCTGTTCGCCGGCCTCGCCGGCGTGCTGCTCGCCCCGCTCTACGCGTCGCTCGCGCCCGCCAACTTCAACACCCTGCTGATCGCGGCGATCGCGGCGGCGGCATTCGCCCGCCTCACGAGCATTCCGATGGCGTTGGCCGGGGGACTGCTCCTCGGCGTCGCCCAGCAGCTCGCGGCCGGGTACCTGCCGCCGTCGAGCGTGCTGGCGCGTCAGATCCGCCCGACCCTGCCGT
Source organism: uncultured Bifidobacteriaceae bacterium (assembly GCA_964544295.1). Lineage (GTDB taxonomy): Bacteria > Actinomycetota > Acidimicrobiia > IMCC26256 > JAENVU01 > JAENVU01. The sequence goes on along the minus strand of CAZJBJ010000014.1, from coordinate 29,647 downwards.
TCGCCGCGCTGTTCCTCCTGCTGTTGTTCTGGCCCGGGCTCCGGTCGGCCACCCAGAGCAAGGATCCGCTCAGTGGCGTCGACCCGCCGCCCGAGCAGCCGGTCGCGGCCTCGCGCAGCCGGTTCCTCACGCTCGGCACCCGCATCTTCGCGGTGGTCGTGTTCTCGGTCGTGTTCACCCTTGCGATGACGACGTTCAACGCCAAGTGGGTCACGGTGCTCACGACGGCCGCGATCTACTCGATCATCTTCCTGTCCATCACCGTCATCACCGGGATGGCCGGGCAGATCTCGCTGTGTCAGGCGACGTTCGCGGGCGTGGGCGCGTTCAGTACCGCGCAAATCGTCGCGGTGTTCGGGCTCGGCGTGTTGCCCACGATCTTCATCGGCGCGCTCGTCGCCGCGTTGGTCGGCGCGCTCATCGCCATTCCACTGCTCCGCCTCGGCGGCATCTTCCTGTCCCTGGGCACGCTCGCGTTCGCGCTGGTCTTCGAGCTGGTCGTCGTTCCCCTCGGCTGGGTGAGCGGCGGCGGCCGCCCGGTCCGGGTCCCGCGTCCGATCGGCTTCGTCGACGATCGGGCGTTTCTCGCCCTGTGCATCGTGGTGTTGGTGGTCGCCTCGATCTTCGTGATCCTGATCCGGCGGGGGACGACCGGGCGGTACCTCGACGCGTTGCGGGGGAGTGAGACGGCCGCCCAGTCCATCGGCATCAACCCGACCCGCATCCGCATCCTCGCCTTCGCGGTCTCGGCCGGGTTGGCCGGCGTCGGCGGTGGACTGCTGGCCACCCAGAAGCACATCGCCACGGCGCTCGACTTCAGCTACGTCTACAGCCTCTTCTTCGTCGTGCTGGTGGTGACGCTGATGCCGCGCACCGTCGAGGGCGCGATCAACGCGGGCATCGGCTTCGCGTTGGTGCCCGAGATCCTCAAGCTGATCGGGGTCGACGCCGGCTACCAGTTCGTGCTGTTCGGGCTCGGGGCCATCACCTACGCGCGCCACCCCGAGGGCGTCCTCGAGTTCCAGAAACGCAAGTCGCTCGCGGCCGTCGAGCGCCGCCTCCCGGCCCGGTGGCGGAGCGCACCTCCGGGCACCGACCCGGCGATGTCCGGAGCGTCGTCGTGACTGCGTTGTTGGACGCGCGCGGGATCACCAAGCGGTTCTCCGGGATCACCGCGCTCGACAATGTGACGCTCGAGGTCGGCACGGGTGAGGCGGTGGGGCTCATCGGGCCGAACGGCGCAGGCAAGACCACCTTCTTCAACTGTCTGCTCGGCCTCCTGCGGGCGGATGCCGGTCGGGTCGAGTTCGCCGGTCGCGACATCACCCGGCTCCCGATCTACCGCCGTGCGCGTCTGGGGATCGGTCGGACGTTCCAGCGCATCGAACTGTTCGCCGGGTTGACGGTGCGCGAGCACCTGCTCGTCGCCGAGCGTTCGCGTCTCGGCACCGGCCGGTTCTGGAAGGACGTCGTCAACCGGTCCGCCCCGTCCGCCGACGAGCAGGCCCGCGCCGAAGCCACCCTGGCGCTCCTCGGGTTGGCCGCAGTGGCCGATGCCCCGATCGAGGCGCTCTCACTCGGTCGGGGGCGCCTGGTCGAGGTCGGGCGCGCGCTGATGTTGGAACCGAAGATGTTGCTGCTCGACGAACCGTCGTCCGGTCTCGACGCGGCGGAGACCGATGCGTTGGCGACGACGTTGCGGGCGGTCCAGTCCGAGCGCGGCACCGCGATCCTGCTCGTGGAACACGACGTCGAGTTCGTGCGCACGTTCGTCGAGCGGCTCTACGTGCTGGACTTCGGGACGCTGATCGCGAACGGTGCGACCGCCGACGTGCTCGGATCGGACGAAGTCCGCCAGGCCTACCTCGGAGGGTCGGTGTGACGAGCGTGACCCCGACCGTGCCGGAGGCTGCCCCGAATGGCGTCGCGCCCCTGCTCGAACTGCGCGCGGTCGACGCCGGCTACGGACCGTTCCGCTCCTTGTTCGGTGTGTCGCTCAGTGTGCAGCCGGGTTCGGTGACCGCGCTGCTCGGTGCGAACGGTGCCGGCAAGACCACGGTGGCCCGGGTCGCGACCGGCCTCGTCCGCCCGACCGCGGGGGAAGTGTGGTTCGCCGGATCGCGCATCGACGGGGCGAAGGTGTTCGAGATCGCGCGCCGAGGCATCGTCCACGCGCCCGAGGGCCGCTCGGTGTTCGCGTCGCTCAGCGTCAAGGAGAACCTGGAACTCAGCTTCCAGCGTGAGCTCGGCAGCTCGGGGGTCGCCGGTGCGCTGGCGCGCGCCTACGAACTGTTCCCGCGCCTCGGTGAGCGCGCCAAACAGATCGCGGGCACGTTGTCGGGCGGGGAGCAACGCATGCTCTCGCTGGCCCGGGTCCTGGTCACCGAACCCAAGCTGCTCGTCGCCGACGAGCTCTCGTTGGGACTCGCCCCGATCGTGATCGACGAGGTGTACGAGCAACTCGCGGCGATCCGCGACTCCGGCACCGCGATCCTGCTCGTCGAGCAGTACGTGGGCCACGCCCTCGCAATCGCGGATTCGGTGGCCGTGCTCAACCACGGACGGATCGTGCACGCCGGCCCGGCGACGTCCTTCGACGACATCGCCGACCACCTGCTCTGAGGCGGCGCGGAAGCCCTCCCGGCTCGGAAGAGCCGTGCATACCTGACACGGGCGTCATACAGTGCGAGTCGCGGCGCCGGGGGGTGTCAGCGAGGGGGTTCGACATGGTCGTGCACCGCGGTCGAGCGTGGAAAGCGTGGGGCGTCAGCGTGGTCGTCGTCGGGACCGTGGTCCTGACCGCCTGCACCGGAGCCGACAGCAGCTCCGCGGGCAAGTACCTCCGGTACGGCTACGACCTCGAGAGTCAGTTCACGAACACCTTCGACCCGGCGAAGTCGACTGGCGACTGCGACCAGATCGTCACGTCGTTCATCTACGACACCCTCGTCCGGCGAGACCCCGAGACCGGCGGACCGATCCCGGGGGTTGCCACGAGTTGGGACGTCGAGGGCGACGCCAAGCGTTCGATCACGTTCCACCTGCGCGACGACGTCACCTTCTCCGACGGCGAGCAGCTCGACGCCGCGGCGGTGAAGGCCAGCCTCGACCACAACAACAAGAACGATCAGCTCTCCACGTTGGATCACATCGAGTCGATCGACGTGGTGGATCCCACGACCGTGCGGGTGAACCTCAAGGACGATCAGTCGACGCCGTTCCTGTATTCGATCTCGCTCGGGCGCGACTCGCAGCTCATCTCCCCGAAGGCGCTGAAGACGGCGGGGAAGGACCCGGTGGGTTCGGGCCCGTTCATGCTGGAGAGCTTCACCCCCGGCCAGGGCATGGTGCTGGTGAAGAACCCGAAGTACTGGGACCCGTCCCGCTTCGACTTCCCGGGTATCGAGTTCGTGCAGGCGGCGACCGGACCTCCGGGGGTGACCCGCTTCAAGGCCGGGGACCTCGACCTGGTGCGCTTCGAGGCGGAGTCGTTGCCGACGATGCAGAAGGACTCGAACGCGAACGTGGTCGTCCAACCGACCCAGGCGTATCTGCAGTTGCAGTTCCGGCTCGGGTTCAACGACGGCCGGACCACGCCGTTCGCCAACCCGTTGGTGCGCCAGGCGGTCCGCTACGCGATCGACAACGCGAAGATCAACGAGGTCGTCCAACTCGGTGAGGGCACGGTGACCGGTCAGGCGCTGCCGCCGGATTCCCCCGGGTACAACCCCGACATCGCCAACGCCTACCCGTACGACCCGAAGCGGGCGAAGGAGTTGCTGACCCAGGCCGGCTATCCGGACGGCTTCGAGTTCACGATGACGATTCCCGGACCGGGCATCGAGAACATGCGCAATCAGGGTCAGCTGATCCAGGACATGCTCAAGCAGGTCGGGATCACCGCGAAGATCAAGACGGTGCAGGGCAACGACATCGCGACGAACTACTACATCAACGGCGGGGGCGACGCGTTCGCGGCGGCCCGGTTGGCGTCGAGCTTCTATCCCGGGGCGTACTACGACCAGTTCGGCCGCTTCCAGTTCGTGGCGATCTGGAACAAGGCCCAACGTCCCGACATCGATGCCCTGATGCTCCAGGCCCAGGGGGCCAAGGACCCGGCCGAGACCGCGCGCCTGGTGAAGGAGGCCGCCAAGATCGTGAGCGACGAGGCGCTCGAGGCGCCGATCGCCTTCATGCCCCAGTTCCTCGCGACCGCCAAGGATCGGGTGGGCGGCACCGTGGGCGGCCAACGCAACATCTGCGATCCGCCCGACCTGTCGCAGGTGAGGATGAAGGCCGGCAAGGAATAGGCCGGGGCGGCAGGTCGAGACGAGGGTTCGGAGCCGTCGATGGGTGCCTACGTCGCCCGGCGACTCGCGGCGTTGGTGCCGTTGCTCTTCATCATCTCGTTCATCGTCTTCTCGTTGTCCCAACTGCTGCCCGGTGACCCCGCGATCGTGTTGGCCGGCGGTCAGAAGGCGACCCCGGCCGGCATCGAACGGGCACGCGAGAAGCTGAATCTCGACGAGCCGTTCCTGAAGCAGTACGTCCTCTGGGTCGGCGACGTCGTGCAGGGTGACCTCGGTGAGTCCTTCTTCGACCATCGGACGGTGGCGGACTCGATCTCGGACCGCTTCCCGGTCACGCTGTCGCTCGCGCTCGGGGCGCTCGCCCTGACCGTGATCGTCGGGGTGCCGCTCGGCATCCTCGCCGCGGTCCGGCAGGGCGGCATCGTGGACCGGCTCATCACGACCGTCTCGAGCGTCGCGCTGGCGATGCCGGACTTCTGGCTGGGCATGATCCTGTTGTCGATCTTCGCCGTGAGCCTCAAGGTGTTGCCGTCGGGCGGTTACGTGCCGCTCACCGAGAGTCCGGCCGGGTGGGCGACGCACCTCTACCTGCCCTGGATCGCGATGGGAATCCCGGGTGGTGCCGGACTGGCCCGGCAGGTGCGAGGCGCGATGATCGACGCGCTCGAGCAGGACTACATCCGCACGGCCGAGTCGAAGGGGCTGCGGCGCCGGTCGGTCGTGTTCAAACACGCGTTGAAGAACGCGTCACTCGCGCCCGTGACCGTGCTCGGGATCGGCTTCGCGTACATGCTCGGCGGTTCGGTGATCATCGAGCGGATCTTCACGTTGCCCGGGATGGGCCAGTACTTCTTCCAGTCGTTGTTCAACAAGGATCTCCCGGTGATCCAGGGTGTCGTCCTCCTGAGCGCGTTGATCTTCGTGATGCTCAACCTCTTCGTGGACGTGCTCTACGCGTACCTCAACCCGAAGGTGCGGCTCGGATGAGCGGGGACCCACGATGAGCTCGGAGCTGGGCCCGGCGATCGCGGCCGACGAGGTCACCGACGCGCCGCTCGCGCGCGAGACCGGGATGGGCATGGTGGGACGGACCCCGTGGCGGCGGGTCGGTCACCGGTTCCTGCACAACTGGTCGGCCATGCTCGGGGCGGTCATCGTGGTGCTCCTGGTGCTCACCGCGTTGTTCGCGTCGGTGCTCGCGCCGTACGGCCAGGAGCCGTCGTTTCCGCCCAACCTCGGCCCGAGCGCCGAACACTGGCTCGGCACCAACAGCATCGGCCGGGACCTGCTCACGCGCCTGATCTACGGCGCGCAGGCGTCGATGTTCGTCGCGTTCCTGGTCGTGACGCTCGCGGTGGCCGTGGCGTTGGTGCTCGGGCTGCTCTCCGGGTACTTCGGGGGGTGGGGCGGGGCCGTCATCGACCGCTGCATGGACGCGCTGTTCACGTTCCCGCCGCTCACCCTTGCCCTCGCGATCGCCGCGCTGCTCGGCGCGAGTCTCACCAACGCGTCGATCGCGATCGCGGTCGTCTTCGTGCCCGGGCTGGTGCGGGTGATCCGATCGCAGGTCCTCGCGGTCCGGGAGGAGACCTTCGTCGAAGCGGCGCGTTCGATCGGCGTGGGCGACGGCCGCATGGTGCGCAAGCACATCTTCCCGAACGTGGTGTCGCCGGTGATCGTGCAGGCCGCGCTCGCGTTCGGCTACGCCATCGGGGCCGAAGCCGGGCTGTCGTTCCTCGGACTCGGGGTGAAGGACCCCACGTCGAGTTGGGGCGTGATGCTCCAGGAGGCGTACGGGCGGATCAACGAGACCCAATGGCCGCTGGTCCCGCCGGCGGTGGCGATCCTCCTCGCCATCCTGGCCTTCAACCTGGTCGGCGACGGGTTGCGGGACGCGTTCGGTCGGGAGGCGATCGCGGTGGACGGGCCATGATCGAGCACCCGGCGCCGCTGCTCGAGGTCCGCGACCTCACCGTCGAGTTCGGCGCCGCCGGCGGCGCGCTCACGGTGGTCGACGGCGTCTCGTTCGCGGTGGACCGCGGCCGCACGCTCGGCCTCGTGGGCGAGAGCGGCTGTGGCAAGAGCGTGTCGTCGCTCGCAGTGATGGGCCTCATCCCGCCGCGCACGGGCCGCGTGCGGGCCACGACGCTCCGGCTCGGCGAGTGGGATCTCACCGCCGTCGACGGTGCCCGGCGGCGGCGGCTCCGGGGCCCGGAGATGGCGATGATCTTCCAGGAGCCGATGACGAGTCTGAACCCCGCGTTCACCATCGGGAACCAGATCGCGGAGTCGGTGCGCGCCCACCAGTCGGTGTCGCGATCCCAGGCGCGGGCGCGGGCGATCGAGATGCTCGACCGGGTGGGCATCCCGGACCCGCACCGGCGGGTCAAGGACTACCCGCACGCCTTCTCGGGCGGGATGCGCCAACGGGCGATGATCGCGATGGCGTTGGCGAGCGAGCCGAAGCTGCTGGGCGCCGACGAACCCACGACGGCGGTGGACGTGACCATCCAGGCGCAGATCCTCGACCTGCTGCGATCGTTGCAGCGCGATACCGGCATGGCGATCGTGTTCGTGACCCACGACCTCGGCGTCGTGGCCGACCTCTGCGACGAGGTCGTCGTGATGTACGCCGGGCAGGTCGTGGAGCACTCGTCGGTGGCGCCGCTGTTCGCCGCGCCCCGCCACCCCTACGCGGCCGGGCTCCTCCGCTCGATGCCCCAGACCACCCCGCCGGGCCAGCCGCTCCCGGTGATCCCGGGTCAGGTGCCCAGCCCGGATGCCTGGCCGACCGGCTGTCGCTTCGCCGCTCGCTGTGAACACGGGGAGCCCGAGTGCGAGCAGATGCCCGTCGCCTGGACCGGCACCGACGACGAGGGTGTGCGGTGCCGTCGGGCCTCCGAGCTGCGCCTGGCCGGTGCGCCGAGCGCGGTCACCGACGCCTCCGGTGTGCCCGCGTCGGCGCCTCCGGGGGCGCCCCTGGTGCAGGTGACCGGTCTGGCCAAGCGGTTCCCGGTCCGCAGCGCGGTCCTCCGGCGCGAGCTCGGCCAGGTGCGCGCGGTCGACGGCGTCGACTTCGAGATCGCCGCGGGAGAGACGCTCGGGCTGGTGGGGGAGAGCGGGTCGGGAAAGTCGACCGTCGCCCGGCTGGTCACGCGCTTGATCGAACCCACCGCCGGTACGGTCACCGTCGACGGCGCCGAGGTCACCGGGCTCGGCCGCGCGGCACTGCGCACCGCTCGGCGGCGGATGCAGATGGTCTTCCAGGATCCGTACTCGTCGCTCGACCCGCGCCAGACCGTCGCCGAAGCCGTCGGCGAACCCCTGACCGTGCACGAACACCAGGACCGCCGCGCGCGGGACGCCCGGGTCGCGGAACTGCTCGGCGCGGTGGGGATGGGCGCGGATGCCATGCGCCGGTACGCGTACGAGTTCTCCGGAGGGCAACGGCAACGGATCGCGATCGCCCGCGCCCTCGCGCTCGATCCGAGCTTCGTCGTGCTCGACGAACCGGTGTCGTCGCTCGACGTGTCGACCCAGTCCCAGGTGATCAACCTGCTCACCGATCTCCAGGACCGGCTCGGCCTGACCTATCTCTTCATCGCGCACGACATCTCGGTGGTGCGCCACATCTCCGATCGGATCGCGGTGATGTACCTCGGCCGGATCGTCGAGATCGGTCCGGCCGAGGAGGTGTACACGCGCCCGCGGCATCCCTACACCGCGGCGCTGCTGTCCGCGATCCCGATTCCCGACCCGACCCGTCAACGCGCCCGGGAGCGCATCGTGCTCCGCGGCGATGTCCCGAGCCCGTTGGCACCGCCCTCGGGCTGTCGATTCCGCACCCGCTGCCAGTTCGCGATGGACGTGTGTGCGGTGGAGGATCCTCCGGTGTTCACCGCGCCGGGGGGAACGACGGTCGCGTGCCACCTGCACGTGACCGGTCCCACGCTGAACGGCGAGCCGATCCTCGGTCTCGCGTTCGACGCGGGACGGCAACGGTGAACACGGCGCGGCTGCGGCCGCGAGAGGGGGAACCATGACCAAGCTCATCCGGCTCGTCGCCTGCGTGGGAGTGCTCGTGCTCGGGCTCGCCGCGTGCGGCAGCAGCGACAAGAAATCCGACACCAAACCGGCGGCGGACTCGACCACGACCACGACGAAGGCGAAAACGCCTAAATTCACGGCGACGGCTGAGCCCACGACCGGGCTCACCGACGGGGCGACCGTGACGGTCAAGGTCTCGGGGTTCACCGCGGGCAAGACGCTCGGGATGAACGAGTGCGCGCAGGCCGGGACGGCCGAGGTCGGCGCGGCGGACTGCGCGTTGGACGCGATCAAGACGTTGACCGTCGGTCCTGACGGGACCGGAGAAGGCACGACGACGGTCTCGAAGGGCCCGATCGGTCAGAACGCACACATGTGCGGGACGCCGGACGTGCGCTGCTTCCTCAGCGTCGGCGAACTCGTCGAAGGCGACGCCGAACGGTCGGACGACATCGACATCACCTTCGCGCCGTGAACGGGACCGCCGCGCGCGCTCAGGCGCGCGCGGCGGCACCGAACAGCGCGTCGTGGGTGATGCGCGCCATCACGGCCGCGCCGACACCGCGGGTGTTCGCGTGGTCGGAGATCTCGTAGTAGTTGGCGCGCTCGATCATCGCCACGAGCGCGAGCGCGGCGACCGTGGGGTCGAGATCGTCGATGGCGGTCGCCCGGATGCGCTCGACGAGCGCGCCGGTGAAGCGCGACCACACCACGGTCGCGAGTTTGCCGACGTCGTTGGCGCCGATCTCGGCCTCGGTCCAGGCGGCCATCACCGGTCCGGCGCCCGCGTACAGCGCGTGGAACTCTTCCAACCACCTGGTCAGGGCGACGACGCCGTCAGCGCCGGGCGCGAGGGAAGGCAGACCGGCCGCGAGCTCCGCGAGCTGCTCGGCGACCTGGTCGGCCAACGCGCGGAACAGCTCCTCCTTGTTCGCGAAGTAGAGATAGAACGTGCCGTGGGAGGTCGCGGCGAGCTTGACGATGTCGTCGACTCGGGCGGCATGGAACCCGCGGTCGGCGAAGACGGTCGCGCCCGCGTCGAGGAGGCGGTCACGCGTCTCCCGGCCGCGCGTCCGGAGCGGGCGAGGGGCCGGGCGGGACGCGGCGGCCGGAGGGCGGGGAGGCATCGGATCGAGGCTATCCCCCGACCTGACGAACCCGTCAGGGAAGCGGTCGGGGAGCCCGGTCCGGCGAGCCGGTAAGGTCCCGGCCCATGCCGAAGCTTGCAGACATCTCCGTGGGCGACGCGGCCGAGCCGCTCGTCGTCGAAGGCCTTTCTCGGACCCATTTCGTCAAGTACGCCGGGGCGTCGGGGGACTTCAACCCCATGCACCACGACGACACGATCGCGACCCAGGTGGGGAATCCGTCGGTGTTCGGCCACGGCATGTTGACCGCCGGGCTCATGGCCCGGGTGGTCAAGGACTGGTTCGGCCCCGAGGCGATGCGGAAGTTCAACGTGCGCTTCGCGAAGCAGGTGTGGCCGGGGGAGACGCTCACGTTCACCGCGGTCGTGACCGCGGTCCACCCCGAGGGACTCGTCGACCTCGAACTCTCGGCTCGCAACGCCGACGGTGAGGAGAAGCTCGCCGGTACCGCGACCGCCGCGGTCGAGTAGCGCCACCACCCGACGACACCGAGACATCGGAGGAACCCCATGGGACTGTTGGACGGTCGAGTCGCGGTCGTGACCGGCGCGGGCCGCGGCATCGGCCGCGAGTTCGCGTTGTCAATGGCGCGTGAAGGTGCGCACATCGTCATCAACGACGTCGGCGTGAGCCTCGACGGCCAGCGCACGGACGAGGATCCGGCCGCGCAGACCGTCGCCGACATCAAGGCACTCGGCGTCGGCGCCATCGCGAGCTACGGCTCGGTCACCGACTACGACGATGCCGGCGCGACGATCCAGGCCGCGATCGCCGAGTTCGGGCGGATCGACATCCTGGTGAACAACGCCGGGATCGTGCGGGACCGCTCGCTGCTGAAGATGACGCCGGAGGACTTCGACGCCGTCGTCAAGGTGCACATGTACGGCACGTTCAACATGGCGCAGCACGCGGCGGGCCCGATGAAGGAAGCGGGCTACGGCCGCATCATCAACGTCACGTCCCAGGCGGGGCTGCGGGGCAACTTCGGCCAGACCAACTACGGAGCGGCGAAGGCCGCGATCATGGGGATGACGTTCATCTGGTCGATCGAGCTCGGCAAGTACGGGATCACGGTGAACGCGATGTCGCCGGCGGGCGCGACGCGGATGACCGCGGGCCTGTTCGAGCGCACCGGCACCGAGCCGCCGCCCGAGCAGAACCCGGCGCTCAACGCGCCGCTGGTCACCTGGATCGCGTCGGAGGCCGCCGGTCACGTCAACGGCCAGATCCTCGGCCGCACCGATTACGCCTACACGATCTACCAACACCCCAAGCAGGTCGCGTTCATGTACGAGGACGGCGGGATGGACGTCGCGGCCGTCGGCGAGAACTTCGACAAGATCCTGGGCCAACACCTCCAGCACGTCGGGATGACCATGCCCGGCGGGATGGAGCACACGAAGTAGTCGGCGCGATGTCTGCGCTCGGCGTGGTCGACGTCGTCTACGGCTTGGGGGGCGATCCGGTCGCGCACAGCGTCGCGGCGCGGGCCGACGGCTTCGACCACATCGACGTGGCGGTCGGCGTCGATTCCGCGACGCTCGCCGTCCCGGTGGGCTGCCCGACCGCGTTCCCGAAGCCGACACCCGGCTGGTGCGCGACCCCGGCTCCGGCCGCGGGGGACGGCATGTGGGAGCGCTGCGTCCGCTGGTTCCGCGCCGCGCCCGGTGCGCTGCTCGAACCGTGGGCGGGGGCGGTCGTCCACTCGGCCGAGACCGCCCGGGCGATGATGGCGGAGGTGCCGGGCCTGCGCCTGCTCGTCGACACCGGCCACGTCGCCGATTGGGGCGGTGACCCCCTGGAGATGCTGGAGCTCGCCGACCACGTGCAGCTCCGCCAGGGCGCGCCGGGTCGCACCCAGTTGCACGTCGACGACCCGAACGGCGTCGTCGACTTCGGGGTGGTCCTGGCCAGGTTGCGGGCGCGGGACTACCCGGGGCTGCTCTCGGTCGAGTACTTCGACCTCCCCGAGCACGGCTGGCCCCTCGCCGAACCGCGCGCCTGGGCGTGTGACCTCGCGGCGCGGGTCCGGGCCGTCGATGCCAACCTGGGTTGACCGGCTTGACCCGGGTTGACCGGACGCCCCGCCACCGACTCTGATGCGGGCGGGGTGGAGGTTCATGATGCGTGATCGGTACGTGGTGACGGGGCTCATGCGGGGGTGGGCGGTACTCGCACTCCTCCTCGCGCTCTTCGGTGTGCGGGACGCGGCTCCGGCGGCGGTGCCGCTCGTGGTGGTCGCGGCATTCGCGGGTGGGGCGGCGGCGTGGTTCGCGGCGGCCGCGTGGCGGGCCGACCGTCGGTACCTCGCCGGGATGTTGATGATCGCCTCGGCGCTGACGCCCACGAACGGCGCCGTCGTCCTGAACTCCGCGGCCCTGATCGTCGGGTTCGCGATCGCGGTGCGTGGACTCCGACCTCGGCGGGTGGCCCTGCGATGACCGATGCTCACGCGGACGACGACGGCATGGCGGAGATGGCCGGGTTCGGTCAGTTCTCGATCGATCAGGACACCGCCCGCAACCCGCAGCAGTTCTATCCGATGATGCGCGAGCTGGGCGTCGTGCCGATGGAGGGCAACACGATCATCGCCCGACACGAGGACGTGATGTGGGCGCTGAAGCACCCCGACGTGTTCTCCTCCGGTATGGACGCCATCGACATCGGCAACGTGCGTCCGCTCATTCCGTTGCAGATCGACCCGCCCGACCACGTGAAGTTCCGTCGCCTCCTCGACCCGTTGTTCGCGCCGCGCGAGATCGAGAAGCTGGAAGGCGCGGTGCGCGGGCTCGTGACCGAGCTGATCGACGCGTTCGCCGACACCGGGCGCTGCGAGTTCAACAGTGCCGTCGCGATCCCGCTGCCGTGCACGGTGTTCCTGCGACTCATGGGGCTGCCGCTCGAGGACCTCGACCTGTTCCTGCGCTTCAAGGACGGGATCATCCGGCCGCCGGCCAGTGATCTGACCGAGGGTCGGGCGATGGCCCGCGCGACCGGCCAGGAGATCTACGCCTACTTCGAACGGGTCATCGCCGAACGACGTGCCCAGCCCGAGGACGATCTGATCAGCGGCTTCATCGCGGCCGAGATCGACGGCGAACGCCTGACGACCGAGGACATCCTCGACATCTCCTACCTGTTCCTGCTCGCGGGCCTCGACACCGTCACCGCGTCGCTCGGCTGCGCGGTCGCCTACCTCGCCGGGCACCCGGACCGGCAGGCCGCATTGCGGGCCGACCCGTCGCTGATCCCGGCCGCGGTCGAAGAGTTGCTGCGGTGGGAGACCCCGGTGCCGGGCATCCTGCGGGTGGCCACCCAGGACGTCGAAGTCGCCGGGACCACGATTCCGGCCGGTGCCACCGTCACCTGTCTGCTCGCGTCGGCCAACACCGACGGCGCGGAGTTCCCCGATCCCGACACCGTCGACTTCGCGCGGTCCGGTAACCGGCACATTGCGTTTGGGGCCGGTGTGCACCGCTGTCTCGGTTCCCACCTCGCCCGGGTCGAGATGCGGGTCGCGCTCGAGGAACTGCACCGGCGGATTCCGGCGTACGCGGTGCAGGAGGGCGAGACGCCGATTTTCACCGCGGGCATCCGCGGGGTGGAGTACCTGCCCCTGGTCTGGGACACGCCCTGATGCGGGTGGTGGTGGACGGCGACCTCTGCACCGGCCACGGCCGGTGCTACGCGCTGGCGCCGGACCTGTTCGGCCCCGACGACTACGGCCACTGTGAGCTGCTCGTCGCCGACGGCGTGATCGACCCGGCCCTCGAACCCCAGGCCCGGGCCGGCGCCGAGAACTGCCCCGAACGCGCGATCACCCTCGAACCCTGACCCCAGCCGACCCCACCCCCGAACTTGCGTCAATAACCTGGTCGAACCGCGGGGTTACTGACGCACGTTCGGGTGGGGGAGAGGGAGGACCGATGAGCAGAGTGAAGGTGCTGGATCCGACGGCGGCGCCGCCGGACGTGGATCCCGATCCGGGCCCGGATGCCGGTCCGCTGGCGGGGAAACGGATCGGGTTGCGGTACGACACCGCCTGGCGCAGCTACCTCTGGGTGCTCGACGAGTGGCGACCCCGCTTCGAGGCCGCCGGCGCGACCGTGGACCTCTGGGAGGCGGGGAACCGCGTCGGCGACGACGGCGTGCAGACCTTCGCCGACCTCGATGCCTTCGCCGATCGGGTGGACCTCGCCCTCGTCGGTCTCGGGAATTGAGGTTCGTGCACCTCGTGGAGCGTCCACGACACGGTCGTGGTGGCGCAGCGCGGTACGACGGCGGTCGTCGTCGTGACGGAAGAGTTCGCATCCCTCGCCCACACCATGGCGGCCAACGCCGGGCGGGCCGGGTTGCGGGTCCACGTCCTTCCGTATCCGCTCGAGTCCCGGCCCGAGGCGGAGGTGCGTCGGATCGCGGTGGAGCACTGGCCGCAGGTCCTCGCGGCGCTGGGTGCCCGCGAGACGTGACGTGACCGACCCGGCGCGCGAGGACTGCGGTCCGGAGGGTTGCACGATCGAGTGGCTGACCTCCGCGCGCCTCGACGTCGACGACGACCCGGTCGCGTTCCAACAGTTGGCGACGGATGCGGGGTGGGGTGACGGACTCCCGTTGATCCCGCCCACCGAGGAACGCGTCCGTGCGCATGTCGCGGCCAGTGGCCGGTTTCCGGAAGAACACCTGAGCGATCTCCCACCCCGCAACGGACGGTGCACGGTCGAGAAGGTCGCGGTCAACGCGGTCCTGGCCGGCGCGCCCGCGGCCGCGATGCCGTTGTTGTGCACCGCGGTCGAGGCGATGAGCGAGCCGGACTTCAACCTGTTCGCGCTCAACACGACGACGAGTTGCGTCGTGCCCGGGGTGTTCGTCAACGGCCCGATCCGGCACGTGTTGGACATCCCCTACGACGCGGGCTGCTTCGGCGGCGTCGCCGGACCCGCGCCGGCGATCGGGCGGGCGCTGCGCCTGCTGATGCGCAACGTCGGCGGTCAGGTCGTCGGCGTGTCCTCGAAGAGCGTGTTCGGACAACCCGGTCGGGTCGCCGGGATCGTGGTCGGCGAATGGGAGGAGCAGTCGCCGTGGGCACCGCTCTCGGAGCGTCGGGGCGTGCCCGCCGGTACCGACGCGCTCACCGTGCACGGCTGTACCGGCACGATCGACATCGCCGACATCGTCGCCGACGACGGCGCGGACCTCGTCGAGATCATCGGGAAGTCCCTCGCGTTCGCGGGGACCAACGCGTTCATCGGGGCCCATCACGGCGCGGAGATCATGGTGTGCATCGCGCCGCCGTGGGCGCGCCTGCTCGCGACCGCGTACCCGACGATCGCCGACGTGCAGGAGCGCCTGTTCCACTTCGCCGGGTTGCCGATCGACTGGTGGCCGGCACGCCATCGGGCCAAGCTCGAGGCCGACGGGCGGATCGGTCCGGACGGTACGGTCGCGCTGGTCGAGAGTCCGGACCACCTGCTGGTCGTGGTCAACGGCGGGTTGGGCAACCTGCACGCCCTCGCGCTGCATTCGTTCGGTCCGACCCGGGCCGTCACCAAGGAGATCGTGTGACCGTCCGAGTGTTCGACACCATGGGGATGGCCGCGGCCGCGCTGCGCGACGAGTTCCCCGACGTCGAGTTCGTCGACGTCTCGCGCGAACCGCCACCCGAAGGCGTCACCGCGACCGTCCTCTTCGGCGGTTGGGACGACGCCAAGATCCTGCCGCTCCTCGACCGCGGCGTGGAGTGGGTGCAGCTGCCCGGGACCGGCATCGACGGGGTGTCGCCGGAGATGTTGGAACGAGTGCCGACCGTGACGTGCGCGCGTGGCGCCAGCGCGGTGCCGATCTCCGAGTACGTGCTCGCGACGATGCTCGCCTTCGCCAAGGGGTTCCCGGGGTTCTGGCTCGACTCGCCGCCGAAGACCTGGAACTTCCAGCGGATGGACACGCTCGCGGGCAAGACCGTCGCAATCGTGGGGCTCGGCGGCATCGGCACCGCGATCGCCCGGCGCGCGTTGGCGTTCGACCTGTCGGTACGCGCCATGCGCCGCACCGCGACCCCGAGCCCGATTCCGGAGGTCGAGGTCGTCACCACCATCGAGGACCTGGTGCGGGACGCCCACCACGTGGTCCTGGCCGCGCCCGGGACCGCCAAGACCCGACACATCCTCGACGCCCGCGCGTTCGACGCGATGACCGACGGGGTCCACGTCGTCAACATCGCCCGCGGGTCCCTGGTGGATCAGGACGCGCTGCGGTCGGCACTCGATGCTGGGCGGGTGGCGCGTGCGAGCCTCGACACCGTCGACCCCGAGCCGTTGCCGGCCGGGCACTGGCTCTACGAGCACCCGCAGGTGTTCCTCACCCCGCATTCGTCGTGGGCGTCGCCCCAGTTGGTCGGGGCGTCGATCGACATCTTCCGCGACAACCTGCGGCGCCATGTCGCCGGCGAGCCGCTGCTGCACGTCGTCGACGTCGCCGAGGGGTACTGATGGACGCGCCCCGCGTGGCGGTGGTGGGGACGGGCTTCGGGTGCCGGGTGCACGTCCCCGCGCTCCGGGCGGCCGGGTTCGACGTCGTCGCGTTGGTGGGCACCGACGCAGCGCGCACCGAGCGGCGCGCCGAACGATCCGGCGTGCCGATCGCGACGACGCAGCTCGATGCGGTGTTGGATGCCGTCGACGCGGTCACGATCGCCACCCCACCGGAGACCCACAAGCTGCTGGTGTTGCAGGCGGTGCGGGCGGGGAAGCACGTCATCTGCGAGAAGCCGTTCGCACTGAGTTGGAACGAAGCGCGCGACATGGTGGCCGCGGCTGAACGGGCGGGAGTCACCGCCCTCGTCGGTCACGAGTTCCGGTGGGCGACCGATCGGGCGCTGCTGGCCCGCGCCATCGCCGACGGGCGCATCGGCGAACCGCTCGTGGCCACCTTCGTGCAGTACGTCTCCCTGGTGGCCGACCCCGATGCCCGCATGCCGGAGTGGTGGTTCGATCGTCGGGCCGGCGGCGGCTGGCTCGGCGCCTCGGGCTCGCACGTCGTCGATCAGTTGCGGGTGTGGCTCGGCGAGTTCTCGACGGTGTCGGCCGCGATGCGACTGCTCAGCGATCACGCCGCGACGGCCGAGGATTCGTTCACGGTCCGGGCCCGGATGATCAACGGCTGCGACGTGGTGATGCAGCAGACCGCGGGCGCCTACGGCCCGATGTCGGGGATGAGCCGGGTGGCGGGTCGGGACGGCACACTCTGGATCGACGGCGGCACCGTGTGGTTGGCCGACGGTCGCGGCACCCGCGCCCTCGACGTGCCCGCCGATCTGGTGCTGCCGACGCCACCACCGGCCTCCTCGGATCCGGCGCACGCGTACACCCACCTCGAACTCGGTCCCTACACGCGGCTGTGCGAGGTGCTGCGGTGTGGCGTCGAGGGCGTGCCGCCGGCCAGCGCGGTCCCGGTGCCGACCTTCGCCGACGGGCTCGCCGAGATGCAGGTCCTGGACGCCATCCGGGCCTCGGCGGCCGCCGACGGCGCCCGGGTCAACGTCTGAGCTTCCAAACTCTGCGGGGCCGCGGCGGGGGTGTGGGTTGCGCGCACCACTGCGTCCGAGACTCCGGCTCGGGGCGGCCGTGGTCGCCCCGCAGTTCCCAAACTCTGCGGGGCCGCGGCGGGGGTGTGGGGGGAGTCAACTCTTGGTCGCCGCGTGCCGATCATCCGGGGATGCAACACAGACGGTGGATCAGCGTGACGATCGGTCTGGTCGTGGTGTTGGCCGCGTGTGGCGGATCGGACGAGGAGTCGAAGCCGGCCCCGACCCCGATCACCGCGCCGGCCACCAAGGCTCAGGGCGTCGTCGACCAGCAGAACGCACAGCTCAAGCAGATGGAACAGCAGACGGGTCAGGCCGACCCGACGGTGACGCCGTAATCCCGCGTCACTCCCACGCCGTGCCGTAGCGGTCGCGGTGGGTGTGATCGGTGAACGGGTCGCGCCTCGGTGGCCCGAGCGGTCGCGCCGGATGGCCGACCGGGACGACCGCCATCGGCCGGACCGATTCCGGAAATCCGACGATGGCGCGCAGCTCGTCCGCGTAGCCGACCGCGATGGTCGTGAGCGCGGTCCCGAGTCCGAGGGCGCCCGCGGCCAGCATCAGGTTCTGCACCGCCGGGAAGATCGACTCCGCCGCGGTCCGGGCCAGGCCGCGTTCGGTGTCGGCCCCGACGACGATGAGCACCGGGGCGGCGGCGATGCCACCCGTCGCGCCGCGGTCGACGTCGGCCAGCAGCGACGGTTCGAGCCGGGGCTCCGAGAACGCCTTGCCGGCGGACTTCCACGCTCGATCGATCAGCGCGCCGATCGCGTCCCGACCCGACGTCTCGCGCACGATCACGAACTCCCACGGCTGGCGGTTCTCCGCGCTGGGGGCGTGCACCGCGGCGTCGAGGATCCGGGCCAGGTCGGCGTCGGCGACGGGCTCGTCGGTGAAGGCCCGGTGTGCCCGTTGGGCGCGGATGGTGGCGAAGAGGTCGGTCACTGGGCGCCCAGCCGTCGGAAGGTGTTCACGTACATGATCCGCAGTGCCGGATGTCGCGCCCACGCGTGCCACGCATCGGAATCGGCGCCGAGCCGCTCGGTCACGAGTGGCGTCATGGCCGTGAACGCCCGCTCCGGCTCGTCGGTGTCCATCTCGTACCAGTGCAGGAACCTCGGATCGCCGCCGGTCACGTTCTCGTACGGCGTGATCATCGTGTAGCCGGGCACGGCGACCTCGGCGATGTGCCGCAGGTGGACGAAGTCGCCCCAGTCGCGCAGGGCCCGGGCGTCGGCCGGGTCGCGCGGTGAGATCAACACGACGGAGAGTCCGATCGTCGGGTTGCCGGTGAGGCGGCCCTGCCCCGGGCGGGGGTACTGCCGGAAGTGGTGGCCGGTGACCCCGTCGGGGGTCGTGGGCGCGGCGAACGCGTCGGTGACCTCGTAGACGGCGAGGTAGGTGAACTCGTCGAGCACCCGCGGCAGGTCGGTCCGGTCCCGGTGTGCGTTCTCCCACCACGACGCCCGATCGACGCCGGCGAGCCGGGTCACCTCGGGGACGCGGCGGTCGACGTAGTCGTCGATCGGACCGTCGGTCATCTCCAGGTACAGGCCTGCGGTGATCCGGTCCTCCACGCCGCTCAGGCTAGGCGTCGAGCTGCAGGAGTGCGTTGGGGTTCGTGCACGCCATGCGCCGGATCTCGGCCTCGGTGAGCCCGGCGCCGAACAGAGCGTCGGCGAACGTCTGCAGGCCGGCGGCCGGCGGTTCGTTCATCGCCTGACCGAAATCGGTCCCGAGGGTCACGTGGTCGATCCCGACCGCGCGCATGCACGCGATCAGGTCGTCGATCGGTCGGGTCGCCAACGCGCCGATGCACGTGAGCGCGCAGAGCTCGATGTGCGCGCCGAGTGCCGCGAGCTCCGCGCACTGCGCGACGTTCAGGTTGGGACCGGCCAGCTCCTCCATCGCGTGGGTGACGAGCACGTGCCCGCGCCCGGCGAAAGCCCGGGTCACCGCGAGGTGCTCCGTCGCGCTCACGTGACCGGTCGCGAGGATCGCGTCGTGTTGGGCGACCAGGTCCAGGATCTCGTGGGTCGCGGCGGTCAGGTTCCCGTCGGCGTCGGTGATCCGGATCCCCGGTCCGGGGATGCCGAGCTGCGCGGCCACCCCGTTGTCGACGTCCTGGCCGCTGCTCAAGGTCGGGAGCCAGACGATGCGAGCGCCGAGGGCGAGGGCGACCTCGGCCGCCGCCGGGTTCATGCCCCCGACCTCACGGTCGCAGGCGATCCCGCCGAAGACATGGATGCCGTCGACGAGGGGATCCAGCGCGGCGGCGAGCCCGGCGCTGGGCGTGTCGTGACTCTTGAGGACGATCGCGGTGTGACCGGCGGCCGCGGCCTGCCTCGCAGCCTCCAGCCCGGTGACCGAGCGGGCCCGGTGCGGGTCGGGACCGAAGTGCGCGTGCAGGTCCGTCGCGCCGGTGAGGTCCATCGGGTCAGGTCTCGACGACGGTGAGGTCGGCGGCGAGGATGATCTCACCGTCGAAGTGGGGTTCGGCCTCGGCCACCCATTCTGGTTCGGTCCCCGGGAACGGTGCAGGGACGGGATGGGTGAGGACCAACGTCCGCACTCCGGCACGGGCCGCGGTCTGGGCGGCCTGCTCGATGGTGGAGTGGTAGTCGTGGATGTCCTGGAGGCGGGGCGACGGGATGGCGCGCACGAGATCCGGCCGGATCACGGTCTGCACGTAGACGTCGGCACCCGCGCACAGGTGGTCGAGCCCGGGGCAGGGAATCGTGTCGCCGGCGATCACCACCGCACTCCCGTCGTGCTCGATGCGATACGCGGTCGTGGGGGCGACGGGCCGGTGGTCGCTCGGCGCCGCGACCAGGCGGACGCCCTGGTCGACGAACACCTCGCCGTCGAGCGCTTCGGTGACCGCGACGCCGGGTTCCCAGTTCAGATCGGCGTGGTGCGCGAGGCGGTAGCCGATGTCGTCGCGCAACATCTCGAGGACGCGCTCGACGTAGGTCTGCGTGCCGGGGGGACCGATCACCGGCAGCGGGTTGTCGATCGGTGACATCGCCCACCGCGTGGTCACGAGGTCGTTGAAGTCGGTCGTGTGGTCGGAGTGCAGGTGGGTGAGGACGACGTGGTGCAGGAGGGGCGGAAGCAATCCGGCCGCCGCGAGGCGCATCAACACGCCACGACCGCAGTCGAACAACAGGTTCAGCGGACCGGCCTGGACGAGCGTGGCAGGGCCGGCGCGGTTCGGGTCGGGGATCGGCGAGCCGGTGCCGAGCAGCGTGACCTTCATGACGCGAACGGGCTGGACAGGCGGGGCTCGGCCTCGCCGCGGGTGGCGATCAGCGCCGCCTGCTCGATGGCGGCGTCGCGATGGACGTGCGCCTCCATGTAGCCCGGATGCTCGGCCAGGCCCAGGAACGCGGTGCGGCTCGGGTACCAGACCGCGACGACCTCGTCGTACTCGTCGTGGTCGCAGCCGATCACGGTCTCGGCCGCGTCGGTCGCCCAGAGGATCGCGCCGCCGACGGACTGGATCGCGGCGAACGCCACCACGCCGTAGCGGAGGTAGGCCTCGCGGCCGGAGACCGGCGTGCCCGCCTCAAGTGCGTCGGGCGGGTACTCGGCCCACTCGCGATACCGGTTCAGGTTCAGCATGACGACCGGATCACGGTCGTCGACGCCGAGGGCCGCGGTCCGGGCGAGGCGTTCGTCGGTCGGGGTGACGTGATCGGGCATGGTGGCTCCGGTTCAGTGGGCGAGCAGGGCGGTCGTGATGCGGATGAGCACGGCGCGGGTGCGCGCGGGGGAGTGGCCGGCGGTCTCGCGGAGTCGACCGATCATCTCGAGACTCGCGGCGGCATCGAGCGCGTCGACCAGTTCGGCGCGCGCCCGTTCCGGGTGGCGGGCGAGTTCGGCCGCGAACAGGTCGGCGACCTGGGCGCGCAGGACCCGCCGCCGGAGGGCGAGGGCGTCGGTGAGGGCCTGGGCCGTGCCGGCGAACTGGCGCGCCGCCGCGTTCGCGGTGGCCGTCGCGTCGTAGATGCGGAGTCGTTGATCGACGAAGTTCCCGATGCGCCGGGGGAGGGGGCCGGCCGGCTGCGGTGGCGCGAACACGGGCGCGACGCGCGCGGTCTGGCGTTCGACGGCCGCGGTGACCAGTGACTCCAGATCGTCGAAGTACCGGAACACCGATCGTTCGGAGACCCCGGCGCGGGCGGCGATCCGCGCGGCACCCGGCTGGGGTTCGCCCTCGGCGTAGAACGCGAGCAACGCGTCGACCACGAGGTCGCGACCGCGCTCGGTGCGCAGCCTCCGCCGGTCGACCGGCACCTCGGGCACGGGCACCTGGGGTACTGGGACCTCGGGTACTGGGACCTCGGCGGGCGAGTTCGGCGTCACCCTCGCAACCTAAACAATTGACAGTCGGACTGTCAAGAGTTTGGCGTGGTCAGGTGCCGGTGGCGACGGCGTGGCCGGCGCGGAAGAACGCCAGCGCGGTGGCCTCGGGATCGGGGGAGTCCCGGACGTCGTCGTACCCCAGGCGCGCGTACGTCCCGGCGTTCCAGAACGGATCGTCGTCCGGGTTCCACGGCCCGACGTACAGGTACGGCGCCTCGTGGCCCGCGTCGCCGGGGGAGGCGCCGTAGTTCGCCCGGCGATCCTCGGCGCCGAGATCGAGGGCGAGGTCGAAATGCTCGGGCCAGAGTTGGACGGCCGACGGCGTCTCGGCGGCGTGCTCGTCCGTCCAGCGCGCGAGGAGCCCGGCCCCGAACGCGAACCACTCGGCGAGCACGGTGAGCGCATCCGGGTCGAGCGCCAGACCTTCGTCGGGGTCGGCGGGGGTCGTGGGTGAGTAGAGCTCGATGGGCGCGGTGAGGTCGACGCCGACGAATGCGGCCGCGGCGCCGAGGGTCGTGACGGGCTCCCGTCGCGACCCTCCGCCCGTCGTGACGACGATCGCTTCCCGCTCGAGGGCGATGCTGCGGTCGTCGGCACCGAAGGGGCCGGTCGTGATCCCGCCCGGCGCCGGGCGCAGGCCGATGCGCCCGGTCTCGCGGTGGCGTGCCGGCGCGAGCACCCGCTCGGCCAGGGCGTGCCAGCTCGTGCGGGTGGCGCGGTACGCGTCGAGGTCGGTGATCGGTGCGAGCATGAGAACCTCCGGGTCGCAGGTGGAGTCTCGGCCCGGGGCCGAACGTTGCACCCCCGACCGCTAATCTCCCGCCGTGCCTACCGCCCAACCGCTCGCCGGGGTCCGCATCGTCGAAGTATCGATGCTCGGACCCGCCGCCGTCACCACCGCCCTCGCCGACCTCGGCGCCGACGTCATCAAGGTCGAGCCGCCCGCCGGCGACTACGTCCGCCAGATGACCTGGCCGATCGTGGAGGGCGTGTCGCTGATGCACCTGCACGTGAACCGGGGCAAGCGCAGCATCGCCATCGACCTGAAGTCGCCGGACGGGATCGCGCTCTTCGAGGATCTGGTGAAGGTCAGTGACGTCGTGGTGGAGGCCATGCGCCCCGGCGCGCTGGCACGGCGCGGACTGGGATTCGACCGGCTGCAGGAGCTGAACCCGAAGATCGTGTTCTGCTCCATTTCGGGGTACGGCGCGACCGGCCCCTACCGCAATCTCGCGAGTCACGGCATCGCCTACGACGCGTGGGCGGGCATCTTCGAACCCGAGATCGACGACGCCGGGTTTCCCTCGATTCCGAATCACGTGTCGATCGGGATCAACGCCGGGCCGCTCTTCGGAGCTCTCGGGATCCTCGCCGGCGTCATTCAGGCGCGCAGCACCGGCGTGGGTGCCGAGATGGAGATTGCGCAGTCCGACGCGGCTGCCGCGTTCGACTGGTACCGCGAGGAGACCTACCGCGCGTACGAGCGGCCCGAGTCCGAGGTGACCGGCAACCAGTCCGACGACTTCGTGCGCCGCGAACCGGCCATCGCCGGGATGCGCGGTGGTGTGCGGTACCAGATCTACCGCTCGGTCGATGGTCATGTGCTCTTCATGGCGAGCGAGCAGCACTTCTGGAAGAAGTTCTGTGAGGCCCTCGATCGCACCGAGCTGTTCGAGCGGTGGCCGGGTTCGCAGTACGGGGATCACGCCCGGGGCAACCGGGAGATGCAGACCGAACTCACCGCGATCTTCGCGACGAAGACGACCGCGGAGTGGGTGCAGTTCGGTATCGACGTCGACGTGCCGATCGCGCCGTGCCACACACCCAAGACCGTCGCCGACGACCCGCAGTTCCGCGACCGCCTGTCGTGGTTCCCGACCGAGGCGCTCGGCGCCGAGCAGCTGCCGTTCCCGGTGAAGATCGTCGACGCCGACCCGCTGGTCCCGACGAAGGCCCCGACCGTCGGAGAACACACCGACTCGATCCTCGCCGACGTCCTCGGCTACGACGCCGACCGCGTCGCCGCGCTGCGCGACGGTGGCGCCGTCAACTGAGCAGTTCCGCGAGGAGCAACCGGCACGGAAGGGCCGCGCCGCCCGGTTCCCGGTGGTGGCGATCCACCTAGAGTGACGCCCATGTCAGGTTCGTCGTCCGGTGCGCGGTCGGCCCCCGCACCGGGTCAGGCACCGCTGCCCGCCCCCGACGCGGCGGCGCTGTTGCGGCGCAACGCCGCCGATCCCGACATCGGGTCTCGACCCGCGATCCGCTTCGGCGACGAGATCTGGACCCACGCGGAGTACCTGCGGGAGTCGTCCCGCTGGGCGAACCTGTTCCTCGAGCGTCTCCCCGCGGGTCGGCCCCGGCACGTGGCGGTGCTCCTCGACAACCTGCCGGAATACCTGTTCGCGTTCGGCGGCGCCGCGTTGATCGGCGGCGCGATCGTCGGGCTCAACCACACCCGCCAGGGCGAGCCGCTCCTCCGGGACGTCGAGCACACCGACTGTGGCCTGGTCGTCACCGAGCCGCGTCACCGCGACCGGATCGCGGAGATCGCCGACCGTTTCCCGCCGACGCTCGTCGTCGGTGAAGACCTCGAGCCGGCGCTCGCGGCGGTGAGCGACGCCGACCCCGGCCTCGAACCTGACGTCGACACCCCGTGGGCGTTGATCTTCACGAGCGGGACGTCCGACGCGCCGAAGGCCGTGATCTGCTCGCAGCGGCGTCTGCTGGTCACCGGCAACCGGATGCGCATGATCATGGACCTCACCGCCGCCGACGTCGGGTACGTCTGCATGCCGCTGTTCCATTCGAACGCCGTCCAGGTCGGCTGGGCGCCGTCGCTCGTCGCGGGATGTTCCGTGGGCCTGGCGCGGAAGTTCTCGGCATCGGGCTGGCTGCCCGATGTCCGCCACTACGGCGC
Organism: uncultured Bifidobacteriaceae bacterium; assembly: GCA_964544295.1. Taxonomy (GTDB): domain Bacteria; phylum Actinomycetota; class Acidimicrobiia; order IMCC26256; family JAENVU01; genus JAENVU01. The sequence goes on along the minus strand of CAZJBJ010000014.1, from coordinate 5,275 downwards.
GACGTACTTCAACTACACGGGGAAACCGCTCGCGTATCTGCTCGCCCAGCCGGAGGGGCCCGACGACGCCGAGAACCCCCTGCGGGTCGCCTTCGGGAACGAAGGGTCGCCGCACGTCGTCGAGTCGTTCTCGCAACGGTTCGGGGTCGAGGTCATCGACGCGTACGGCGCGACCGAGGGTGGGGTCGCGGTGAGTCGCGACGGTGAGGTGCGCCCCGGCGCGCTCGGCCGGGTGACCCCGGCGGTGAAGGTGGTCGACGACGATGGCAACGAGAAGCCGTGCGCCGAGTTCGACGCGGCCGGTCGGCTGACGAACGCCGAGGCGGCGGTCGGGGAGATCGTCAACACCGGCGGGGTCGGTCCGTTCGAGGGGTACTACAACAACCCCGAAGCGACGGCGACGACCACCCGGTTCGGGTGGTACTGGTCCGGCGATCTCGGGTACGTCGACGCCGACGGGTACCTCTACTTCGCGGGTCGCAACGCGGATTGGATCCGGGTCGACGGGGAGAACTTCCCGGCCGGTCCCATCGAGGAGGCGTTGCGACACGCGCCCGACGTGCTGCTCGCGTCGGTCTACGGCGTGCCGGACGACCAGGCCGGCGACCAGATCATGGCCGGGCTGGTGCTGGCCGACGGTGCGACGTTCGACGGCGCCGCGTTCGTCGCCTGGCTCGAGGCCCAGCCCGACATCGGCTCGAAGTGGCATCCTCGGTACGTGCGCATCATGCGGGAGCCGCCGACGACCGGCACGTTCAAGATCGTGAAGCGCACACTCGTCCATGAGAAGTGGCGCGCCGATCGGGTGCACGGCGATCAGGTCTTCGTGCGGCCCCGCGCGGCTGATCGCTACGTGCCGTTCACCACCGCCGACGAGGCCGCGCTGCACGAGTCGTTCGTGCGGTACGAACGCGAACGCTTCTGGGATCTGTGAGATGGACCTGAGCTTCAGTGCCGCCGAGCGCGCGTTCGCAGCGGAGGTGCGGGCCTGGCTGGACGCGAACCTGGACCTGCCGCCCGAGTTCGCTTCGCTCGACGACGAGATCGCGTGGGGTCGGCGCTGGCAGGCCAAGCTCGCGGCCGACCGCTGGATCGGTATCCACTGGCCGGCCGAGTACGGCGGCCGGGGCGCGAGTCCGGTCGAGGTCGCGCTCTACAACATGGAGTACGCCCGCAGCCGGGCGTTGCAGCCGGTGAACCGGGTCGGCATCAACCTCGCGGGGCCGACGTTGCTCGCGCACGGGACCGACGCGCAGAAGCAGCAGTGGCTCCCGCGGATCCTCGACGCCGCGGAAATCTGGTGTCAGCTCTTCAGCGAACCCGACGCCGGTTCGGACCTCGCGGCGTTGACGACGCGCGCCCAGCCGACCGACGGCGGCTGGCTCGTGCGCGGCCAGAAGGTGTGGACGTCCTACGCGCAGTACGCGCGGTGGGGAATCGCGCTCGTGCGTACCGACCCGGACGCGCCGAAGCATCGCGGGATCAGCTATCTCGTCGTCGACATGACCGCGCCCGGCATCGAGATCCGACCGCTGGTGCAGATCACGGGCGAGGCCGAGTTCAACGAGGTGTTCCTGGACGACGTCTTCGTGCCCGAGGACCACCTGGTGGGCGGACTCCACGACGGCTGGGCCGTGGCCAACACCACCCTCGCCCACGAACGGGGGACGTCGTTCCCGTTCAAGGAACAGGTCGTGCACGAGGTGTTCCTCGACGAGTTGTACGCGGCCGCCGCGGCATCGGGACGGCTCGACGACGTCGAGATCGCGGACGCGTTGGCCCAGAGCTTCGTCGAGCTGCGGCTGCTGCGCTTGAACAACTGGGGGACGTTGTCGCGCCTCGCGCACGGGGTCGCGCCCGGCCCGGAATCGAGCATCACGAAGTTAGTGTGGACCGACATGAGCCAACATCTCGCCGACGCCGCGCAGTCCATCCGGGGTGCGGAGGCACCGCTCATCGACCGGTGGTCCCGCCAGTGGCTGTGGTCGCGGGCCGCGTCGATCGCGGGCGGCACGTCCGAGGTCCAGCGGACGATCATCGGCGAGCGCATGCTGGGACTCCCGCGATGAGCGGCGTGCGCGCCGTCGGGCTCGACCACGTCGTGATCATGAGTGCCGACGTCGAACGCTCACTGCGCTTCTACGTCGAACAGCTCGGGCTCGAACCCGTGCGCGTCGAGGAGTACCGCCGCGGCGAAGTGTTCTTTCCATCCGTGCGCGTCGACGCGACGACGATCCTCGACATCTTCCCGGCCGCGCCCGACGGCAAGAACGTGGACCACCTGTGCCTGGTCGTCGCCGACGTGGACCTCCAGGCGGTGGCCGACTCCGGGGAGTTCGACGTGGTGGGCGGACCGTCGGAGTTGTTCGGTGCGCAGGGCATGGGGATCGGCCTGTACGTGCGCGATCCCGACGGGCTCGTCGTGGAACTTCGCCACTACGGCACCGCGTAGCAAGCGCCCGAAACGTCCTGCTACCGTTTCCGGTGAGGGTTTGCCAACTCCGGCCCGCCCCGCAGCACAGTCAGGAAATTGCACATGGCAACAGGCACCGTGAAGTGGTTCAACGCCGAGAAGGGCTTCGGCTTCATCTCTCGTGAAGGCGAGCCGGACGTGTTCGTCCACCACTCACAGATTCAGATGAACGGCTATCGGACGCTGACCGAAGGTCAAGCCGTTCAGTTCGACGTTGCGCCCGGCCGGAAGGGCGAGGAAGCTCAGAACGTCACCGCGCTCTGAGTGACCCAGCACCTCTTGATTCGACCCCCGACTCCGGTCGGGGGTCGAATCGCGTCCGGGGTCAGAGCAACCGTCGGATCAACTTCGCCTTGAGGCCGGTGTAGGGCGGGTAGGCGATCGACGGGTCGAGCTTCGTCGGCCGGCGCAGCACGCTCTTGCGGTGGGTGAAGGTCTCGAAACTCGCCCGGCCGTGATAGGCGCCCATGCCGCTCTCGCCCACACCGCCGAAGGGGAGGCCCGGCACCGTGATGTGGAACAGCGTCGCGTTCACGCACACGCCGCCCGAGCTGGTCTCGGCCAACACTCGGGCTTCGACGGCGGGGTCCTCGGCGAACACGTAGAGCGCGAGCGGCTTGTCCCGGCCGGTCACGAACCGGATCGCCTCGTCGAGGTCGTCGACCGCGATGGTCGGCAGCACCGGCCCGAAGATCTCCTCCTGCATGATCGTGGCGGTCGGGTCCGTGCCGCGCAGGATCGTGGGGGAGTAGTACCGGGCGGCTGCGTCGCGGAGCCCGCCGACGACGACCTCGCCCGCGCCGGGCGCGTCGGCGAGCCGGCTCACCCGTTCGAAATGGCGCTCGTTCACGATGCGGCCGTAGTCGACACTGGTACGAGGGTCGCGCCCCCAGAACTCGTGCACGGCGTCGGTCATGCGGGCCAGCAACGCGCCTTCGACCGTGCGGTCCACGAGGACGTAGTCGGGTGCGATGCAGGTCTGACCCGCGTTGAGGAACTTGCCCCACACGATGCGGCGCGCCGCGACCTCGAGATTGGCGCTCGCGTCGACGATGACCGGACTCTTCCCGCCGAGTTCGAGCGTGACCGGCGTGAGGTGGTGCGCCGCCGCGGCCATGACGATCCGGCCGACCGTGCCGTTGCCCGTGTAGAAGATGTGGTCCCACTGCTGTCCGAGCAGGCCGGTCGTCTCCTCGACGCCGCCCTCCACCACCGCGAACGCCTCGGGGTCGAGGTACTGCGGCACGAGTCGCGCCAACGCCGCCGACGCGTGCTGGGCGACCTCCGACGGCTTGATCACCGCGGTGTTGCCGCCCGCGATCGCACCCACGAGTGGTGCGAGGACGAGTTGGATCGGGTAGTTCCACGGTCCGATGATGAGCACGGTGCCGAGCGGGTCCCGGTGGATCCGCGCCGTGCCCGGCTGCTGCTTCATGGGGACCGACGCCTTCTCGGGGGTCAGCCACCGGTCGAGGTGCTTCAAGGTGTCGGCGATCTCGGCCCGCACGAACGCGATCTCGGTGAGGTAGCCCTCGACCGCGGACTTGCCGAGGTCGAGCTCGAGGGCTTCGCTGAACTCGGCTTCGCGTTCGACCAACATCCGGTCGAGCGCACGGAGTTGGTCCTTGCGCCACTCACTGGGTCGGGTCCGACCCGACGTGAAGGCGGCCCGGGTACGGGTGATGACGTCCACCGCGTTGGTGATGGGTGTCGTGGGTTCGAGGAGCGCAGTCATGCCCCCAGGGTACGACCGCGCCGCGGTCAGGGTCGGGCCGGGGGTCGGGCTCGCCGGTGCGGGTTCGGTTGCGACCGGCGGGTCAGGGGCGGTCGAGCAGGGGGAGGATGCCGGTGAGGTCGGCGGCGACGGTCACGCCGGGCTCGTCGAGCCGCGCCGGCGCGGTGGGGTCGGGCCAGTGCCCGTCGCGGCGCAGGTAGACCGGCCGCATGCCGGCCGCGAGCGGGCCGACCACATCCGGACCCCACGTGTCGCCCACGAAGATCGCCTCGGCACCGTTCACACCGGCTTCGGCCAGTGCGGCATCGAAGATCCGGGGATGCGGTTTGCGGGCCCCGACCCAGGCCGAGGACACCATGGCGTCGACGCGGTCGGTCAGGCCGGATTCCGCGACCGCCTCCCGCAGATCCCAGTCCCAGTTGGAGCAGATCACGATGCGCAGGCCGCGACGACGCAACTCGTCGAGCACGCCCGCGACCTCGGCGTACGGGTCCAGCTGACGGTCGGCCGCTCCCGCCTGGAGCTTGTCGATGATGACCTCGTACTCGCCCGGGTGCACGTCGGACGCCGCCAACATCGCCAGGGTCCGTTCCCGCTGCCAGGCGGTGTAGTGGTCCCGGCTGCGGGAGTGTTCGTCGTGGACCGCGCCGTCCAGCCCGTCGGCGAAGTAGATGGCGCGGTGGTCGTCGGAGAGGTGGTAGCCGTGTTCCGCGAGCACTTCGTCGGCCGACACCCAACGGGTGGCGCGGGCGAGGGTTCCGTAGAAGTCGAGCAGTACCGCCGATGTCGTCATCCGCGCATTCTGCACGGAGGGTGCGACGTCCGCCGGTTGTCGCGGCGGGACGGTAGCCTCCCCCGATGCCAGCCACGCTTCCATCGCTGACCCGGGCCGCCGACGAGCGAGTCAACTGGGTGCGGTCGATTCCGTTCCTGCTCGTCCACGTGCTGTGTCTCGCGGTGTTCTTCACCGGGTTCACCTGGACCGCGGTGATCCTGTTCGGGGTCATGTACTTCGGCCGGGCGTTCTTCGTGACCGCGGCCTACCACCGGTACTTCTCGCACAAGTC
>CAZJBJ010000013.1:0-42523 GCA_964544295.1 uncultured Bifidobacteriaceae bacterium | reverse complement strand
ACAGAAGGGCTCCTCGGCGATGCCGCACAAGCGCAACCCGGTGAAGAGCGAACAGCTCTGTGGTCTGGCCCGGGTGCTGCGCGCCGATCTCATGGCGGGCATGGAGAATGTGGCGCTGTGGCACGAGCGCGACATCTCGCACAGCTCGGTCGAGCGGGTGATCCTGCCCGACGCGTGCCTGCTGGCTTATTACCTGCTGGTGAAGATGCGCTCGATCGTCGAGGGCATGGTCGTCTACCCGGAGCGGATGATCGAGAACCTGAACGCCAGCTACGGGTTGGTGTTCAGCCAGCCGGTGCTCCTCGCCCTGGTCGAGTCGGGTCGGTCGCGTGACGACGCGTACCGGATGGTGCAGCGCAACGCGATGAAGACGTGGGACGAACGCCGACCGTTCCTCGACGTCCTCCGTGACGATCCGGAGGTGGTCGCCGCGATCTCACCCGACGCACTCGAGGGCGCCTTCGATCTCACCAAGGCCGTGGCCAACATCGGCCGCACCTTCGACGTACTGGACGGAGTCGACGCGGGATGATCTCTCTGCCGCACATCTATTCGGGCAAGGTCCGTGATCTCTATGACGCGGGCGACGATCGGATCCTCATGGTCGCGTCGGACCGCGTGTCGGTGTTCGACGTCGTGCTGCCGGACGTCATCCCGGACAAGGGCCGCGTGCTCACCGCGCTGTCGACGTTCTGGTTCGACCTCACCGCCGATCTCCTGCCGAACCACGTCATCTCGGTGGACCCGGCCGACTTCCCGGACGCGTCCCGCCCCGACGCCGACGGTCGGGCCACGCTGGTGCGCCGCACCGACCCGGTGCCCATGGAGTGCATCGCGCGCGGTTACCTCTTCGGCGGCGCGTGGAACGAGTACCGCGAGCACGGCACGGTGCAGGGTCGCCCGATGCCGGCGGGGCTCGCCGAGGCCGAGCAGCTGCCCGAGCCCCTGTTCACCCCGACGACGAAGGCCGACGAGGGCCACGACCTGCCGATGACCGATGCGGAGGCGATCGACCTCGTCGGGGCCGAGACGTTCGCCCGACTGCGCGATGCCGCGCTCGCGATCTACGCCCGCGGCGCCGAACACGCGGCGGCGTGCGGGATCATCCTGGCCGACACGAAGTTCGAGTTCGGGACCACCGCGGACGGCGAACTGCTGCTGATCGACGAGGTGATGACCCCGGACTCGTCCCGCTACTGGCCGGCCGACACCTACGCCCCCGGCGGCTCCCCGGCGAGCTTCGACAAGCAGTTCGTGCGCGACTACTACCTGACCCTCGACTGGGACAAGACCGCGCCGGCGCCGCCGGTGCCCGAGTCGGTCATCGCCGGGACCCGCGCCCGCTACGTGGAGGCCTACGAACGCATCACGGGCAAGGACTTCGCGGACTGGTACGGGCCGGGTTCGTCGGAGTCGGCCGGGTAAGGTCGAACCGATGCCGCGTTATGCCGCCACCGTCGACATCACCCATCTGCCCGGGATCCTCGATCCCCAGGGCGCGACGATCGATCGGGCGTTGCCCGCGCTCGGCTACACCAACGTCAGCCAGGTCAAGGTCGGCAAGACCGTCCGGCTCGTCGTGGATGCCGAATCCGAGGCGGCGGCCCGGGCCCAGGTCGACGAGATGTGTCACCGCCTCCTGGCCAATCCGGTGATCGAGGCCTTCGACATCTCGGTGAGCGAACAGCCGTGAGGGTCGGTGTCGTCCAGTTCCCGGGGACGAACTGCGAGCTCGACGTCGTCGGGGTCGTCGAACGTCTCGGCGCTGACGCCGAGATCCTGTTCCACGCCGATGCCACCACCAAGGGCGTTGATGCGGTCGTGGTCCCGGGCGGGTTCGCGCACGGCGACTACCTCCGCGCGGGGGCGATCGCCCGCTTCTCGCCGGTCATGGACGCGGTTGCGGCCCATGCCGCGGCCGGTGGTCCGACGGTCGGCATCTGCAACGGCTTTCAGGTGCTGTGCGAAGCCGGGTTGCTGCCCGGCGCGCTGCAGAAGAACGCGGGGTTGAAGTTCCTGTGCCAGACGGTCGACCTGCGGGTGGAGACGACCACGACGGTGCTGACCAATCTGACCACGGTCGGTCAGATCCTGCGGGTGCCGATCAATCACTTCGAGGGCAACTACGTCTGTGACCAGCCGACCCTCGACGCGCTCCGGGCGGAGGATCGCGTCGTGGTCCGTTACGTCGAGAACCCGAATGGCGCGCTCGACGACATCGCCGGCATCTGCAACGCGGCGCGCAACGTCGTCGGGCTCATGCCCCACCCCGAGCGCGCGTCCGATGCACTGCTCGGCTCGGACGACGGTCTGGTGCTGATGCAGTCGCTGCTCGCGAGCGCGGCGGTCAGCGCGTGACGTTGCGGCCCTCCCAGGAGTCGTTGGCCACGGCGTTGCGCACCTACGCGATTCGGGAAGGCGAGTTCACCCTCAACAGCGGTCGCACTTCCCACTGGTATCTCGACGGTCGCCAGGTGAGTTTCCGCGGTGATTGTCTCCAGATCGTCGGTGACGCGATCCTCGATGCCCTCGATGCGGCCGGGATCTCGCCCGGTGATTTCGACGCCGTCGGTGGTCCCGTGGTCGGCGCGATCCCGGTGGCGCTGGCGGTGGCATTGGTCACCGGGAAGCCGTCGTTCGCGATCCGCAAGGAGCCCAAGGACCACGGTACGGGTGGGCGAATCGCCGGGGTCCTCGAAGCCGGTCAACGGGTGTTGATCGTCGAGGACACCGCGACGACCGGCAAGGCGCTCTTCGAATCCTTGCCGGGCGTCGAGGAAATGGGCTGCTCGATCGTGGCGGTATCGCTGTTGCTCGATCGTGGTGGCGAACTCGGTCCCCGGCTCGACGCCGCCGGCATCCGCTACGTCCCGGTGCTCACGGCCCCGGATCTGGGCTACGAGTTCGGCAGCTGAGCTAGTCGCTCCGGCTGATCCCGGCCTTCTTCAGCGTGTCCGCGCTCACGCCGAACTCGCGCCACGTGGCGTAGTTGATGCCCTTGCGCTCGCCGTAGTCCTTGGCCACCTTCACGAACGCCGCTTCGAGCGCGGAGAGGTCGACCTTGGTGCCCATCGTGGCGAGTTCGACGGTGAGATCGCGCCGCTCCTGGAGCATTTCCAACCGCTTGGTCACCGACGCGTCCGGCAGCGTGGCCTCGATGGTGGTGAGCCGCTTCTTGATCGAATCGGCGGTCCGCTTCCGGCCCCGCTTCGGCTTGTTCTCGTCGAGTGCTTCGAGGTATTGGCGCACGCTCTTGCCGAGCTCCCGCCCCTCGGCGAGGGCCTTCTTGTGCTCGTTGCTCATCGGGGTCGACTTCTTCGGCATTTCGGACTCCGTGGTCTCGGTGACGTGATCAAATCCTGCCGTTCGGACACTCTAATCATTCCGATATCCCGCGGCCGCCATTGGGGAAATACTCGACGGCAATCGCCGCCATGCGGCCTCGGTGGCCGGCGGGCCGGACGGTCCCGGTCGGCGAACGCCGCGTCGGTAGGCTCCGAACGTGGCGGAACAACCCCTTCATCGACAGCTGGGCATGACCGACGACGAACTCGCGGCGGTCATCGACGAGCTCGGACGCGAGCCCACCCATCTCGAACTCGCGATGTATTCGGTCATGTGGTCCGAGCACTGTTCGTACAAATCGTCCCGTCCCCATCTCGGCCGATTCCCGACCGAGGCGCCGTGGGTGCTCGTGGGCCCGGGCGAAGGCGCGGGCGTGATCGACGTCGGAGACGGCATCGCGGTGGCGGTCCGCATCGAGAGTCACAACCACCCGTCCGCGGTCGAGCCGTACCAGGGCGCGGCCACCGGCGTCGGCGGGATCATCCGCGACATCTTCTCCATGGGCGCGCGTCCGATCGCGGTCATGGACCCGCTGCGGTTCGGTCCGCTCGACGACGCCCGTACCCGGTACCTGTTCGAGGGCGTGGTGAGCGGGATCAGCGGGTACGGCAACGCGGTCGGCGTCCCGACCGTCGGCGGCGAACTCGTCTTCGACGAGTGCTACCGCGACAACCCGCTCGTCAACGTGTTCTGTCTCGGGGTTCTCCCGATCGAACGGCTCGTGCTCGCCCGGGCCGAGGGCGTCGGCAACCTCGCCGTGCTGCTCGGCGCGTCGACGGGCCGTGACGGCATCGGCGGTGCGAGCGTGCTCGCCAGCGCCGGCTTCGAGGAGGGCAGCGAGGCGAAGCGGCCGGCGGTCCAGGTCGGTGACCCGTTCGAGGAGAAGAAGCTCATCGAGGCGTGTCTCGCGCTGCTCGACGCCGGGCTCGCGATCGGTGTGCAGGATCTCGGGGCCGCGGGGATTTCCTGTGCCGCGTCGGAGACCGCGGCCAAGACCGGCGCGGGGATGGACGTCGACGTCGCCCGCGCTCCGCACCGCGAACCGGGCATGAACCCGGTGGAGATGCTCACGTCCGAGAGCCAGGAGCGCATGCTCGCCATCGTCACGCCCGACCACCTCGACGAGGTGTTGGCGTTGTGCGACCGGTGGGAGATCCGCTCGTCGGTGATCGGACGGGTGACCGACACCGGCCGGTTCCGGGTGTACGACGGGCTCTTCGACGCGATCGGCGTGCCGGGCGCGAACCCCGCACCGCCCGTCGGTGACGAGCCGGCCGAGGTGTCCTCGGACCGCGAACCGATCGCGGACGTGCCGATCGGCAGCCTGGGCGACGGACCGGTGTACCACCGACCGCTGGAACGCCCGGCCGACTTCGACGCGCGACGAGCCGACGACCCGACCCCCGTGCTCGCGGGACGCTTCCCGGCGGGGACCGACCTCGGCGGCGAACTCCTGGCGCTGCTCGCCGAGCCGAACATCGCCGACCCGTCGTGGGTCTACCGCCAGTACGACCACCAGCTGTTCCTCAACACGGTGGTCGGTCCGGGTGGGGACGCCAGCGTGCTGCGACTCCAGGACGCACCGCCACGCGCGCTGGCCCTCGCGGTGGACGGCAAGGCGCGCTACTGCGCTCTCGATCCGCGCGTCGGCGCGCAACTGATCGTGCTCGAAGCCGCGCGCAACGTCGCGTGCGCGGGCGGGACGCCGAAGGCGCTCGTCAACTGTCTCAACTTCGGCAACCCGGAACACCCCGAGGTCATGTGGCAGTTCTCCGAGGTGGTCGACGGCATGAGCGACGCGTGCCGCGCCCTCGGCATGCCGGTCATCGGCGGCAACGTGAGCTTCTACAACGAGAGTCGCGGGGCCGACATCGACCCGACGCCGGTCGTGGGGGTCATCGGACTGATCGACGACCTCCGGGACGCGCCGCCGCCGGCTCGCTTGTTCGATGGCGACACGATCGTGGTGATCGGCGAGACCCGCGCCGAGTTGGGCGGCTCCGCGTGGGCCACGAAGCACGGGTTGCGCCACGGGGCGCCACCCGCTGCCGATCTCGATCTCGCGGCGCGCCTCCACCCGTGGCTCGCGGCCCTCGTGGTCGACCGTGCGGTCAACGGCATCCACGATTGTTCGGAAGGCGGGCTCGCCATCGCCCTCGCGGAGATGGCGATCGACGGCGAAGTCGGCTTCGAGGTCGCCATGGGCGATGCCGTCGCCTGCTTCGCGGAGTCGGCGTCGCGGGTCGTGCTCTCGGTACGCGCCGACGACGTGGACGCGGTGGTCGAGCGGGCCGAATCCGCAGGGCTGCCGGTTGCCGTCATCGGCCGGGCCACCGGTGATCGGTTGGCGGCCGAGGGCGCGTTCTCGGTCGCCCTCGCCGACGCCACCGCCGCCTACCGCGAGGCCATCCCCCGCATCATGGGCGCGGTGCGCGTCTGAGCGTCAGGGCACCACGAGTTTCCGGACCGCACCGCCGACGGTGAACAGGAGTCCGGAAGGCACCACCGTCACGGGACCGACTGCAGCCTCCTGGGGTTGGGTCCAGCGCGCATCGCACGTCGCGGCCCCGCACCCGTCGACACTCCACGCGCGCAGGTCGCCGTTGGTCGAGCCCGCGAACACCACGTCGTTCGCGACGCTCGGTGCAGTGAGGGCGCCGCTACCGGTCGAAGTCCACAACGGGGTGCACGTGGCCGCGCCGCATCCGTGCGCGTCGAACACCGAGAGGGTCGGTCCGGCCGTCACGTACACCCGGTCCGGCGTCGCGGCGATGCCGATGGGTGTGTACGCGAGGTCGGCCTGCCAGAGCGTGGTGCAGGTCGGCGCGCCGCACCCGTCGGCGTCCAAGGCCGAGAGCTTGTTCGGGCTCAGGTCGTACACCCGGTCCCGCACCACCGCGATCTGGCCGACCTGGCTGACGCCGGTGATCGAGGCCTGCCAGGTCGGAGTCGTGCACGTGGCCGTGCCGCAGCCGTGGGCGGGGTAGGCGACGAGCCCTTGCAAGGTGCGCAGGTAGAGGGTGCCGTTGTTGACCGCGAGACTCGAGATCGGATTGATGGGGCTGTTGAACGGGATCGTGAACGACGCACCGCTGCCGTCGAGCGCGCGGCCGTCGAGGTGGAGATCGATGACCGAGGGTCCGAAACTGGCGGGCTGGGCCACGATGTGGTTCACCGGGAAGTAGATCCAGTCCCCGGCATCGAGGGGAGGCGTCTGCGCCGCGGTGGTCCGCGTCCCGAGCAGGTCGCCGGTCGCGGGGTCGAGTTGATCGATGCGGGCGAGCCACTGGAAGTACGGCGTCCCCGAGATCGAATCCGACCAGAACTGGTTCATGCCGACGATCGGCGTGCCGTGGTCGCTCCACACCGTCGGCGGGAGGAGTTGATTGGTCTGGTGACCGTTCGTGCGCTCGACGTGCCAGAGGTCGGCCCCGGTGGCGAGATCGACGGCCCAGAGCGCGGTCCCGCCCGCGATGAATGCCCGCCCGTCCGCGGCGGTGACCTCCTGAGCCGTCGCGCCGCGGTCCGGGCTGGTCCACGCCGGTTGGAGCGCGGACAAGGTCGCGGTGGTCACGCCGGGGGCGACATAGTTGACGCCCGACCGCTGCGGGTTGCCGCGGATCTGGGTCCACGCGCATCCGCCGAGGGCGACGGTCGCGACCACGACCGCCACCAGAACTCGTGATCGCGCCATCGCACCGACCCCCCGTTGCCGTGCCCGTTCGGGGACACGGTACGACCGGGTCGGCGGCCGCGCCAGAGGTCGGTACGCCGGTGCCGACTCTGCGATACTGGGGGAGATGCCTGCCCCGGATTCCACCGGTCCTTCCATCGGTCACGCCTGTGGGGTCTTCGGCGTCTACGGGCCCGGCCAGTCGGTCGCCCACCTCACCTACCTCGGACTCTTCGCCCTCCAGCACCGCGGCCAGGAGTCGGCCGGGATCGCGGTCAGCGACGGCGAGACGATCACGGTGATGAAGGACATGGGCCTCGTCACCAAGGTGTTCGACGAGCGCCGCCTGGCGTCGCTGCAGGGCCACCTCGCCATCGGCCACAACCGGTACTCCACGACCGGATCATCGTCGTGGCAGAACGCGCAACCCATCTACCGATCGGTCGGCGACGCCGGGTTCGCACTGGGCCACAACGGCAACCTCACCAACACCGCGGAACTCGCGGCGAGCCTGGGCATGTTGCCGGGGATGACCGCCGACGAGACCGAGTTCGATTCCACGACCGACTCGGCCCTCGTCGCCGAGCTCATCGCGCGGGAGTGGCCGGACGAACCGCGGTCGGACGGTCGCGAGCTGGAACTGGCGCTGGAGAAGGTGCTGCCGCGGCTCGAAGGTGGGTTCTCGTTCGTCCTGATGGACGACAGTCGGCTCATCGGCGTGCGCGACCCCCACGGCTTCTGGCCGCTCGTGCTCGGTCGGGTCGACGGTGGCGGTTGGATCCTCGCGAGTGAGTCGGCCGCGCTCGACATCGTCGGCGCCCACTACATCCGGGATGTGAACCCGGGCGAGATGGTGGTCATCGACGCCACCGGTCTGCGCTGCGAGTTGCAGTACGCCGAACCGTCGCCGCGGTTGTGCCTGTTCGAGTTCGTCTACTTCTCGCGTCCTGACACGCGCCTCTACGGCCAGAGTGTGCACGCGGCCCGGCAACGCATGGGCGAGGAACTCGCCAGGCAGTCACCGATCGATGCCGACATGGTGATGCCGGTGCCCGAGTCCGGAATCCCGGCCGCGCAGGGCTTCGCCCGGGAATCGGGCATCCCCTACGGCGACGGTCTGGTCAAGAACCGGTACGTCGGGCGCACGTTCATCCAGCCGAGTCAGCAACAACGCGGCGCGGGTGTGCGCATGAAGCTGAACCCGCTCCCGGAGAACATCCGCGGGAAGCGTCTGGTGGTGGTCGACGATTCGATCGTGCGCGGCACCACGACCCGCCAGGTGATCGCGATGTTGCGCGAAGCCGGCGCGGCGGAGGTGCACTTCCGGGTCTCGTCGCCGCCCTACCGGTACCCGTGCTTCTACGGGATGGACACCGGCCGGCGCGGCGAACTGCTCGCGGCCGACCTCTCGGTCGGTGAGATCCGCGATTATCTCGACGTCGACTCGCTCGCGTACCTGGACCTGGATCGGCTGATCCGCGCCACCCACGCGTCGCCCACCTCGTTCTGCACGGCGTGTCTCTCGGCCGACTACCCCGTGGCCGTCGATCTCCAGGTCGCCGACGCGAAGCGCGTCCTCGAGGCGCCGGCGGTCGACCTGACCGCTTCCTCTTCGTGACACGGGCCGAACCGCCGGCGGAGGGTCTGACCTACGCGGCGGCCGGGGTCGACATCGCCGCCGGGGAACACGCGGTGGAGTTGATCAAGCGCCACGCGGAGTCCACGGCCCGACCCGGGGTCATGGGGTCGATCGGCGGTTTCGGCGGCCTGTTCGATCTCGCGGCGCTCGAGATGGACGACCCGATCCTCGTGTCCTCCACCGACGGCGTCGGGACGAAGTCGGTCCTCGCATGGACGACCGGCCGGTACGACACGATCGGCATCGACCTGGTCGGCACGGCCGACGACATCGCCGCGCAGGGCGCCACGCCCCTCTTCTTCTTCGACTACCTCTCGATGGGTCATCTCGATCCGGACATCGCCGCGACGATCGTGCACGGCATCTCGGTGGGGTGTCGCGCCGCCGGGTGTGCGCTCCTCGGCGGGGAGATGTCCGAACACGCGGACCTGATGAAGCCGGGCGAGTTCGATCTGGTCGGCTTCGCGGTCGGCGCAGTGGAGCGGAACGCGGTCCTGCCCCGCGAGGTCAGCCGGGGCGACGTGCTCGTCGGGATCGAGAGTCCGGGGCTCCGGTGCAACGGGTACACCCTCGCCCGCCGCGCGCTGCTCGACCACGCGGGCCGGAGTCTGGACGAGCCGGCGTGGGCGGGAGCGAGCACGACCCTGGCCGACGAACTCCTGCGGCCCAGCGTCATCTACGCGCCGACGCTCGCCGCGTTGCGCGCCGCCACCGATGTCCACGCGTTCGCACACATCACCGGCGGCGGCTTGCCCGGCAACGTGAACCGGATCCTGCCCCCCGACGCCGATGCCCGCATCACGCGCGGCACCTGGCGCGAGCCGGAGATCTTCGGGGAGGTCCAACGCGCCGGCAACGTGGCGCGTGCCGAGATGGAATCGGTGTTCAACCTCGGCATCGGCATGGTCGCGGTGGTCTCCGCCACCGACGCGGCTCGCGCGGTCGAGGTCGTGCACGCGGCGTCGCTCGACGCGTGGGTGATCGGCGAGGTGGTCGCCGGCTCCGGTGCGGTGGAGCTAGTCGAACCAGCGTGACGCGACGAACGCCCGGTGCTCGCAGGCCGGGCAGCGGAGATAGCGCGTGTGGTGACGCCACGGCAGCCAGACCGTGACCGGCAGGCTCCGCTTCACCAGCTCGGCGTAGGAGATGCGGGCCCGCCCGCGGCACCGTTCGCATTCCACGACGAGCGTGCCCGGGGTGCGGACTGCGGCCGAGAACAACGCGCGTTTGCCGTCGGCACGGCCGGTGTCGCTCATCCGGCCAGCTCCGCCGCGATCTGCCGGGCGAGTTCGCGATAGGCCTCGGCGCCGCGCGACGTCGGCGCGTGGTCGAGGATGCACGACCCGGCCGCCGGGGCCTCGGCGAACCGGATCGAGCGGGGAACAGCAGGTTCGAACACCCGGATGGCATAGCGCTGCGCGACGTCGGCCGCGATCTCGCGGGGGTGACGACTGCGCGCATCGAACATCGTGGGGATCGCGCCGAGCACGGCGAGGTCCGGCTTCGCGTACGCCCGCACGTCGGCGATCGTCTCGAGCAACTGGCCGACGCCCCGATGACTCAGCGTCTCGCACTGGAGCGGGATGACGACGGCGTCCGCCGCGGTCAGACCGTTGATGGTGAGGATCCCGAGCGACGGCGGGCAGTCGACGAGCACGATGTCGTAGTCGTCGCGAACCTCGGCGAGTGCCCGCCCGAGTGCGTGCTCGCGCCCGACCTTGGTGGCCAGCGCGATCTCGGACCCGGCCAGGTCGATCGATGCCGGCAGGATGGAGCACCGACCGGCCGTGACGACGACCGCCGGTGCCGATTCTCGTCCGATCAACACGTCGTGCAACGAGGCCCGGAGGGACTCGGGGTCGAGGCCGGCCGCGTAGCTCAGGCACGCCTGGGGGTCGAGGTCGACGAGCAGGACGCGCCGACCTGCCTCGGCCAGCGCTTCGCCCAAGGTGTGGGTCGTGGTCGTCTTGCCCACGCCGCCCTTCTGGTTGGCGACGGCGACGACGGGAGACATCTGCGGAGTGTACGAGCCGCCGGCGAAAGCGATCGGGCCGACCATCAACCACAAAAATGGGACGGAGTGGTACGTTGGACCTACGTCGGTGACGGGATCCGCGTTCCGACGAGGGGAACCAAGTACTCTCCCGCTACTGAACCGGTACGAATCGTCCGGATCTTGTTGTGGTCAACCCGGAGGCAGTAATGCAGGGACATCCCGACGACGACGCACTGTTGACGCCTTCCGAGGTGGCGGCAATGTTCCGTGTCAACCCGAAGACGGTGACCCGCTGGGCCCGTGCCGGCAAGATCTCCGCGATCCGGACCCTGGGCGGCCACCGCCGGTTCCGGGCATCGGAGATCCGCCAGTTCCTCGACAAGGTCGAAGAGCACACCGAACTCTGATGCGGCGGGCTCGCACGAGCCCGGGAAATCAGAGTTCGCAGCGGGTACGCGCAGTCGGTATCCGTCATCTCGCGGCGTGTGCCACGTCGAGAGTCGGCGACCCCGCGGGGTGCCGACCGTGGCCGGGACCGGCGTCGATCCGGTGACCTCGCGCTTTTCAGGCGCGCGCTCTGCCAACTGAGCTACCCGGCCGGGTGAACACCCGAGGGCGTTCGGCGGTCCTGACGGGATTTGAACCCGCGGCCTCCGCCTTGACAGGGCGGCGTGCACTCCAAACTGCACCACAGGACCAGGCCGTCCGAAGACGGTTGGTACCCCCAGGGGAGTTCGAATCCCCGTTACCGCCGTGAAAGGGCGGCGTCCTAGGCCACTAGACGATGGGGGCTCAAGACTCTTGGTGAGAGCCAGGAAACTCTAGCAGTCTCGCCGACTGCGCCTCCGAACGTTCCGGAGGATCCGTACCCGGTCGTTCAGACGCTGACCGCGCGCCGATCGTTGTGCCACGCGAGCTGCGCCGCGATGCCCTCGCGGAGCCCGACCTGGGGCGTCCAGCCCAGCAGTTCGGCGGCGCGGGTGGTGGACCCGCCGTTGCGCTTGGCGTCGCCGGCCTGGGCCGGGTGGTCTTCGATCGTGACCTCGGTGCCCGCCAACTCGCCGACCATCGCGATGAGCTCGTTGAGGGTGATCTCGCCGCCCCCCGCGATGTTCACGACGGTGCCGGGCGCGACCGCGGCGTCCGCGGCGCAGAGGGTGGCGGCCACGATGTCACTCACGTAGGTGAACTCACGGATCTGGCTGCCGTCGCCGAAGCGCGGGAACGACGCGCCGGTCCCGACGGCCTCGCAGAGTCGGTGGATCGACATGTCGGGACGCTGCCGAGGCCCGAAGACGGTGAAGTAGCGCAGCGAGACCGTCGACAGTCCCCAGTTCTCCGCGTACAGACCGCACAGGTGCTCGGCCGCCAGCTTGGTGACGCCATAGGGGCTGTACGGGCCGGGGAGATCGGACTCGACGGTGGGATACCGGTCCTGGTTGCCGTAGACCGACGACGAGGACGCGTACACGAACCGGCGCACGTCGCGATCGTGGGCGGCCTCGAGGAGACGTTGGGTCGCGAGCACGTTGTGGCTGGCGTACTCGGAGAACCCGTCGGACCACGAGAGGCGCACGCCCGGCTGGGCCGCCTGATGGAAGACGGTGTCGACACCGTCGAGCAGCTCGGAGAGTTCGGCATCGCGGAGATCCGCCTCGACCAGCGTGAAGTTGGGGTGCTCGAGTGCACCGGCGACGGCGGCCTTCTTGGCGCCGGTCGAGTAGTAGGGCGTGAAGCAGTCGACGCCGATCACGTCGTCACCGCGTGCGACGAGCGTGTCGACGAGGTGGCTCCCGACGAAGCCGGCCGCGCCGGTGACGAGGACGCGCCGGGGCGCGACGTCGGAATGCTCGGAGCCGTGCTCGATCTCGGTGCTCATGGTGCTCCTGCCAAGGGACCAGGGGTCGGGTGGAGCGCCACTATAAACCGGGCAAAACCGTCAGATTCCGGAGATGATGCTGAATGAGTACAACGGCCTATCGGCTCGCGACGCCGTTCGTCAGTGCGTCGCGTTCCACCAGTCGGCGGCGGCGTCCCAGGTCGAGACCGAGGTGACGATCCTCGTGTCCGGGCACTTGCTCAACCAGGACGCGGCCTCCGGGAAGGCACCGTCGCCGAGCCACACGATCGTGTTGCCCGAGCACGAGACCTGGTACCCACTCGGCAGACCGAGGGAACCGTGGTTGGGGAGCTGGTCGACCCGGAAGATGTTGTTCACCAGGTTGAGCTTCGGTGAGCGACCGGTGTCGTCCCACTTGAAGAACCCGCCGTGCCCCGGGGCCGGCCCCTTGTAGACGGTCGGCATGGGCTGGAGGCGTAGCAACGATCCGGTCAGGGTCACCGTTTCGCTCCTGCCGTCCGACGAGGAGTTGTTCGACGACGGACGGGTCGAGATGCCGACGTAGCACCCGTCGAAGAAGGAGTCGGAGATGACTCCGGACGTGAGGTAGTCGTTCTGGAGGCAGTCGTCGTGGGTCATCGTGGTGTGGGCGGCGCGCACCTTCCAGTTCGTCGCCCCTTCACGGACGTTGATGCTGTCGCCGTAGTTGTGGACGCGCACGTTCTCGATGGTCGAGTTCGGAGTGTTGAAGCTGAACCCACCGGTGTGGTGGAACGTGTCCCACGGCGTGGACGACCCGTACGTGCCCATGATGCGGCCGCCGTTCCAACACAGCGGCGCCGATCCGGTCACCGACACGGGCCAGTCGTCGACCTGGGTCCAGTTGGCCGTGCGGGCATCGACGGCAAGGGCTGAGTCGAGCGACGGCTTGAACCGGCTCGACTGGGCGCCGGTCACGTGCTCGATCGGGTTCCGGGTGAGGCATTCGGTCGGCAGCGACTGGTGCTCGACCCCGCCGGTCGTCGTGGTGGTCGTGGTGGTCGACGCCGTGGTGGAGGTGACCGCGGGCCGGGTGCTGGTCGTGGTGGTCGCGGCGGGCCGCGTGCTGGTCGTGGTGGTCGCGGCGGGCCGCGTGCTCGTCGTGGTGGTCGCGGCGGGCCGGGTGCTGGTCGTGGTGGTCACCGCCGGTCGGCTGCTGGTGGTGGTGGTCGTCTCGGTCTGGTGGTGATGGTGGTGATGGTGATGGTGGTGATGGTGGCGGTGATGACGACGGGTGTCGCCGGCAGACCGGTGTGCACTGCGCGAACTCGAACGCGCGCCCGCCAGCTGGGGAGCCAACACGACCAGCATCATCACGCACAGCGCGCTCAGGATTCGGAGACGGCGGGAGAGCGTCATCGGGAAGGCTCCTTGGGTTGGTCGAAGGACGGCCGGCCGACGATTCGATGGAGCTCGCTCCCCATCGACCGCCGTGCGTGAGCAGTCCGGCTTGAGCAAGTGGTATCGACGACCTATGCGCGTTCCCTTGAGTGGGCCGCATGACTCAAAGAGTCCGGAATCGGTTGTGAAGATCCCTTTTGGGTGGTAGGTTCACGGGCCTTCCGGGAGTGCACTTGTGCCCGGATATCGGAGGCAATCGCTCGTTCGCAGGGGGCGCGGCAACTGGCTGGGGGATTTTCTCGCCGGTTGGCCACGTGCCCATCTCGAATCGGGCGAACTGAGCGGAAAGGGGCGGGGAGGCTCCATGGCGAGCGGCGTGTTTCCCGATCTCGATCAGAGAACCGACGGGCGAAACCGGCGGCGGCGCTTTCGCGGCCGTACCGTCGCGAACCTCGTCGTGCATCGCGATGGCGACCTGCTGCCCGACCTCGAGCCCGACGACCTGCCAGGTGTGATCACCGTCGACGCCACCTCCGGCGAAGTGGTCATCGATCTGCGAACCATGGAGGAGCGCGTCCGCTCCACCGACCTGGTCTCGGTCGATGCACCCGTGCGCGATTCGGCTCCGCCGGCGGTCACGGTCGTCCCCCGGGCCGCGAGTGGTTGGTGCAAGCGGGCGTTCGACCTGGTCGCAGTGGTCGTGACGGCACCCCTCTGGGGTCCGCTCCTCCTGCTCCTCGCCGGTCTCGTTCGGCTGACCTCGCGCGGTCCGGCGTTCTACGGTCAGGAACGGGTCGGCCGCGGCGGCGCCACCATCACCTGTTACAAGCTCCGCACCATGGTGGCCGACGCCGAGCACCGCCTGGCCGATCTCCTGGCGTCGGATCCGGAACTCGCCGAGGAGTTCGCTCGCACGTTCAAACTCAAGGACGACCCCCGGGTCACCAAGGTCGGCAGCTTCCTTCGGAAGACCTCACTGGACGAACTGCCGCAGTTGGCCAATGTCCTCAAGGGCGAGATGAGCCTCGTCGGCCCCCGGCCCATCACCGAGGACGAGATGCGGCGCTACGGCCACTACATGCCGATCGTTCTCAGCGCTCGTCCAGGAATGACCGGCCTCTGGCAGGTCTCCGGACGTAACGACGTGTCGTATTCGACCCGTGTCGCACTGGATGTTCAGTACGCGTTCGGCCAGACGCTCGGTGGCGATCTGTCGATCATCGCCCGCACCTTCGTTCGCGTCCTCCGCCCATCGCGGGGTGGTGCATACTGAGATGATCGACGATCATCTCATGCCCACGGGCGAACCGATCGAGCCAGGACGGCGTGAACGAACCCTCGAGAGTCTCGGAGGTTCGACGCGCTTCGAACTGGGTCTCGGCGGTGTCGTCAGAGTCCTCCGGCGCCGCGGTCTGATCCTGCTGGCGGTGTTCGTGGTCGCGTTCGGCGCGATCTACGCGGGCAGCAGCCTGCTGCAGAAGCGGTACTCGTCGGTCGCGTGGGTGCGGATCAACGACGACGCGCAGAACATCTTCATCACCGACGGTGGCAAGGTCGACCTCTCCAAGGAACAGCGCGCGGTCATCCTCACGCTGGAGTCGCCGCCGTTGCGCGCCGCGCTCGAGAAGGAGCTGGGCACCGAGTTCAAGAACGTCAAGTCGGTCGCCTCCACCGGTCTCGAAGCTTCCCCACTGATCCGGGTCGACGCGACTGCGACCTCACCCGAACTCGCGCAGAAGGCCGCCGACGTGACTGCCAACATCGTCGTGAGCGACCGGCAGGCGAAGGTACGAGCTGACCTCGCCGAGCAAGCGGACTCCAGCGATGCGCGTGCGACCACGCTGGAGGACGAGGTTTCGGGTTTGTTGAGTGAACGGAGCGGACTGGCGCAGTCGAGCGCCGAATACGCGACGCTGACGTCGCGACTCGATGCGAAGAACGCCGAGCTGGCTCAGACTCTCCAGTCCGCCGCCAAGCAACGAACAGCGTCGACCACCGTCGACGGTGGGCTCGAGGTGTACGAGAGCGCGACGGTTCCCGCCTCGCCGGACTTCCCGAAGCCGATGAGCTGGGCGATCCTCGGTGGGCTCGCCGCGGTCCTGCTCGCCGCGGCGCTGGTGTACGGCCGAGAGGAACTCGTCGGCCGGTTCCACAGCGGCGACGTCAGTGAATCGCGACGGGCCGGCGCCCGAGTCCTCGGGGTCCTGCCCACGCGCAACGGTTCGTTGCCGCGGGGTGTCGCCACCGGTGCGGGCGCGACCATCGACGAGGTCGGGTTGCAGCTTGTGCACCTGCTCGGCCGGGGCAAGCCCAACGTCGTGCTGCTCTGCGGCGTCGACGGACCGGCCCCGGAGTCCACGAGTCGCCGCATCGCGCAGTCCATCGCCGAGTCGGGCGCGCGGGTCGTGTACGCCGCGTGTCGGGGCGTGTCGCACGTGAGCGACGACGACGAGTTCGAGGCGCCGGTGCCGCGGGCGCGGCTGTCGGTCGTGCAGGAACAACAGACCGGTGGTCGGCTGCGGGTGCTCGACGACGGCATCGCCGTGGGTGAACTCACCGTTGCCCGAGCCCGCACGGTGCTGCGACGCTTGACCGAACAGTGCGAGTACGTCGTCATCGCCGGGCCGTCACCGACGATCGAACCGGCCACGTTGGTGCTGGCCGAACTCGCGGACGCCACCGTGATGATCGCCCAGCACGGGGTCACCCGACTCCGCGACGCCGAGCGCGCGGGGACGCGTCTGCGGCGCGTTGGCGGTGCAGTGCTCGGTGTCCTGGTCGACCCGGCGCGTCCGGGGCCGGCGACTGCCGCGTCGGCCCCCCGAGCCACCGGAGTCTCGGCGGGCTGAGCACGTGACTCCTTTGGCGCGCCAGTCGCGAGTTCTCCATCTCGCGACGCGCTACCGGCGCGGTGGTTCCGAACAACGAATCCGTGACCTGGTGGCTGCGTTGCCCGACGCCGAACACATCGTCGTCGTCGGCGACGACTCGGATCAGACGTTGGCGGCGGATCAGCTCGCGGTCCCGGTGGAGGTCGAGTCCCGGCTCGTGCGTCGGCCGAGCCCGGCCGACGACGTGCGGGCGATCGCCTCGGTACGGGCCCGGATCCGTGACTTCCGGCCCGACGTGGTCGTGACCCACCAGTCCAAGGCCGGAGTGATCGGCCGGATCGCGGCCCGACTCACGGGTCGGGTCCCGGTCGTCCACTCGCTGTCGATGGCCAACTTCGGCCCGGGGTACAGCCGGACCGAGAGCGCGGTGTTCCGAACGATCGAACGCGCCCTCGCGCCGGTGACGGCGCGCTACGTGGTGGTGGGCGCGGATCTGGCCCGACGGTTCGAAGTGGCGGGGATCGCGTCCGCCAAGCTCACGATCGTCCGGTCGGCCGCCACCCTGCCCGGTGAGCGTCCTGCCGTCGTGCCGAGCTTCCCCCCGATCCCGGATGGTCGCCCGGTCGTCGTCAGCCTGGGTGCGCTCGAGGATCGGAAGCACCCACTCGACCTGATCCCGCTGCTCCAGCGAGTGCAGCGATCCGTGCCGGACGCGTTCCTGGCGGTCGCCGGCGACGGACCCCGCCGGGGCGATCTGGAGGCGGCGGTCACGGCCGCCGGTCTCGGCGGGTCGGTCGCCGTGCTCGGCTACGTGTCACCCACCGAGCCGCTCGTCTGGCGGGCCGACGTCGTGGTGTTGCTCAGCGACGCCGAAGGGTTGCCCCAGGTCTTGATCCAGGCCGCCGCGGCCGGCGTGCCGTTCGTGAGCTTCGACGTCGACGGTGCCCGCGAGGTGATCGGTCTCGGTGCACTCGGTGAAGTGGTGGATCTCGGCGACGTCGACGGTGCCGCCGACGGTGTGGTGCGTGCGCTCGAAGCGCGCTCGGCTGGTGGCCGCCGGGTCGACGTGTCGTCGTGGGACACGGCGGTGATCCACGATCGGTACCGATCGGTGATCGGTGAGGTTGTCGCGGAGGCCCGTCGTGCCGGCTGAGGCCACCCCTCGCGGACGGCGGGCGTGGATCCAGTACGCGATTCATGCACCGTTGGCCACATTGCTCCTCGCGTTGTCGATCGTCCTGGTGTCGTTCTTGTTCCCCAAGATCGGGTCCGATCTGGTGCTGACCGACGTGGTCATCGCGGGGACGATCGTCGCGTCGATGTTGCACCTGGCGCGTTCGGAGTGGCTCGCACGCGACGTGGCCCGCCAGATTGCAGTACCCGTGGTGCTGATCGGTACCGGCGCGCTCATCGGCTCGCTCTACGCCGGGCTCCGACCCTGGATCGTCGGTGACCTCGTCCGCGACGCCGCCACGATCCTCGTGTTCCTCTCGTCGATCGACATCCTGCGCCGGGGCGGGCCGGTCGCGGTGCGGTTCTGTTACGGCGCGCTGGCGGTCTGCATCGTGTTCGCCGCCGTGCAACTCGCGAGCTCGGGCGGCAACGAACTCCGGGCGAGCGGGACCTTCCCGAACCCGAACGTCGCGGCGAACCTGCTCGCGATGGGAGTGCTCTGCTGGTCGATGGCGCCGTTCCGCTGGGGGGTCAAGGCCACCGTGATGCTGATCGCGGTGGCCGGCCTACTCTCGGCCGCGTCGTTCGGCTCCATGCTGCAACTGAGCGTCGGGTTCGGCTATCTCGGGCTGACCCATCTGGACCAGGTGCGCACCCTGATGCGCGGCCGGCGCATGATCGCCCTGATCCCGGGATTGTTGTTCGTGGTGGCCGCGGTGTTCGTCGTGATCCAGATCTCGGCCGCCGAACAACAGAAGTCGGGGTTCAACTCGGCCCGCTTCAACCGCAGTGGCGGACTGCGGTTCGAGGTCTGGGAGGAGGCGTGGCGCAAGGTGCCCGACACGCCGTGGGGGGCCGGGCCCGGATCGGTGCGCGGGCTCGACCTCAACACGCTGGAGACCGAACTCCACTCGGAACCGCTCGCGTATCTCGTCGAGCGGGGCGTGATCGGGCTCTTCGGACTGTTCGTCATGTGGTTCGTGCTGATCCGGCTCGCACCGCCGCGGTCCGCGGCCCGGGCCATGGTCTTGGCCTACATCCTCGGCAGCTTCTTCCGTGAGACCTGGCACTACCGACATTTCTGGTTGTTCCTGCCCCTGGCCCTGGTCGCCGCCGAACAGGCGCGGCGGGCCGAAGGTGTGCGGGAGCTGGAGTACGCGTGAGCGCGCCGGCCTCCCCACCGACGTCCAGCACCGCCCGTCACGCGCTCGGCGGCATGGTGTGGTCCGGCCTGGGATTCGGATCGCAGGCGGTGGGTCAGTTCCTGGTGGTCATCGTCTTCGCTCGGTATCTGACGAAATCCGACAACGGTCTCGTCGGCGCCGCGTTGATCGTCATCGCCTTCGGTCAGCTCTTCACCGAGGCCGGCTTCGGGCCCGCCGTGATCCAGCGGCAGAACCTCACCGACGAACACGTGCGGACCGCGTTCGCCCTGTCCATGATCACCGGCGTCGCGATGACCGCGCTGGTGTTCGTGTGCGCACCGCTCGTCGCCGGGTTCTTCCACCAGCCGCGGTTCGCGGAGGTGACTCAGGGGCTGGCGTTCGTCTTCCTGCTGCAGGCGCCCGGGGTCGTGGCCATGGCGATGCTCCAACGAGATCTCGACTTCAAGTCGATCGCGCTCGCGGAGACGGTTTCCTACTTCTTCGGATTCGCGCTCGTCGGCGTGACGTTGGCGATTGCCGGTGTGGGCGTCTGGTCGATCGTGATCGCGCAGCTGGCCCAGGCCGCGTTGCTCACCGGGATCCTCGTGGTCCGGCGCAAGCACCCGCGTTCGCTGCGGCCGCGCCGCGCCGAGTCGAAGGATCTCGTGATCTACGCCGGCGGGATGACGGCCGCGCGCGGCTTCAACTTCGCCGCGCTGAACGGCGACAACAGTGTGGTCGGCAACCAGATGGGTTCGGTCGCCCTCGGCGTGTACAAGAACGCGTACGCCCTCGCCGCCTTCCCGGCCCAGATGCTCGGTCAAGTGATGGACCGGGTGATCTTCCCCGTCATCTCGCGGTTCCAGGACGATCTGGAGCGCGTCGCATCCGCGTATCTCCGCGGCGTGTCCCTCGTGGCCAGTCTCACCCTGCCGGCGTCGGTGTTGGCGGTGCTGATCGCACCGGAGATCATCCATCTGCTGCTCGGCGGCGGCACCAAGTGGGACGATGTCGTGCTGCCGTTCCAGATCATGACGGCGGGATTGTTGTTCCGCACGAGCTACAAGATCAGCGACTCGTTGGCCCGGGCCATGGGCACGGTGTACCGGCGGGCGTGGCGGCAGGCGGCCTACGCCGTTGGGGTGATCGTCGGGGCGCTCGTCGGGTCCCAGTTCGGGCTCGGTTGGGTGGCCGCCGGCGTCACCGGCGCCATCATCCTCAACTACCTCCTGATGGCCCACCTCAGCCTGGCCACCGCCCACATCACGTGGTCCCGCTTCGCCGGTCGCCAGCTCCGGGGGCTCGGGCTCGCCGCGCTCGTCGCCGCGGCGAGCGTCCCGACCGTCCTCTGGCTGCGATCGCTCGACCTCGGTGGCCAGACGGCCAATCTGGTCGTCGCGGCCGGCGGCACCGTCGCCGCGGTCGTGGTGCTGGGAATCGCTTGGCTCGTGCGGCCCGACGCCGTCCTCGGCGACGACGGCCGTTGGATCGTGGATGTCATCCGATCGCGCAAGTCTCCGTCCGAAGTGCCGATGGAACTCCCGACATGATGGGGAGGTGGAAGCTGTGAGTCTCGTGATGGAGGTGCTGCGTCGGTTCGACGAACGCGGCGTGGCGTACTGCCACTGGAAGAGCAACGACCACCTGGACGCCGCCATCTCGGCCGACACCGACCTCGACATCCTGGTCGATCCGGCGGCGATCGACGACGTGTACGCGATCTTCGCCGAGTTGTCGTGTCGGCGGGGGCGGGTCGCGAATGCCCGCAACGACATCGGCCTCGAGGACTTCCTCGGCATCGACGACGAGTCCGCCCGCATGGTGCATTTCCATGTGCACTACCGGATTCCGGCGGGCGAACGGCACAACAAGCGATTTCGGCTGCCGTGGGAACGCACCGTGTTGGACACTCGGGTGCTCGACCCGTCCGGCGTCTGGGTCACCGCGCCGGCCGTCGAGGTGGTCTTGTTGCTGACGCGGTACGCGCTCAAGCTGCGCGGTCGCGACATGATCCGCGGCGCGAGCGGCCCCGGGTCGGAGTTGGCGTACCTGATGGCCCGGGCGGAGCGCGACGACGTGTTGGCGATCGGTGAGGAACTCCTCGGGGCCCCGGGGCGTCGGGCCATCGCGGCATGCCTCGATCAGCGACCGGACACCATGCAGCTCTACCGCCTTCGTCGCGTCGTGCTGAAGGCGCTCGCGAGCCAGACCAGTTCGCGCGGTCCCGCGGCGTTCTCGCGTCGCATGAATCGGGAAGCGGCGTGGGCCATGCGGGGGATCTCCCGCAAGTTCGTTCCCCGCCCGGTGCTGAAGGGCCGCGGCGGAACCGGCGGCGGGCTCATCGTGGCCTTCGTCGGTTGCGACGGGTCCGGCAAGTCCACGATGGTCGGTGAGACGCGTGCGTTCCTCGCGCCGAAGCTGGACGTGTACCCCATGTATCTCGGCTCCGGCGACGGTTCGTCGTCGTTGTTGCGCAAGCCGATGAAGCTGGTGCGCGACCTGGTGTTCGGCACGTCACGGGATCGCACGACCATCGCCAAGAAGGCCAAGGTCGGTGCCGAGCATCCGTCCGCGATGTCGGGTGCGAAGGCGGTGTGGGCGCTGACGCTCGCGGCCGAGAAGTCGCGCAAGCTCCGCCAGATCATGAAGGCACGGACCCGCGGGATGGTGGTCATCTGCGATCGATGGCCGCAGATGCAGTTCCCCGGTGAACTCGACGGCCCGCGCCTCACGCATTGGGCGACCGGCAACGCCCTGCAGCGGTGGCTCGCCGCGTACGAACTCCGACCGTACGAACTCGCGCGCCGGTTCCCGCCCGACATCGTGATCCGCCTGGACGTGGACGTCGACACGGCGTCCCAGCGGCGCCCCGAGGACGGTCGCGACTATCTCGCCCACCGCATCGAGTTGGTACGGGCTTTGCAGTTCGACGGCTCGTTGTTCGGCGCGGTCGAGGTCGACGGCACGGAGCCACCGGAGAAGGTGTTGGCGACGATCCGTCGCGCGATCTGGTCCCGGCTCTGAGGACGTCGGACGCGGGCGTGGGATACGTCGTCGAGTTCTGCGGACTGCCCGGGTCGGGGAAGTCCACGCTTGCTCGCCAGGTGGTGGCCGAACTCCGGCTCCGCGGCGTGCCGACCACCGACGTGATGGCACCGCTCGGCCCCGACGCCGGCCGGACCAGTCGGATGCGCCGCAAGGTGCAGGCGATCACGGCCGGCATGCTCGAACCGGGTGCCGCGCGACTCGTGGGTGGTGTCGCCGTCGGGAGCGGTCAGCGCGACCGTCGGGACCAGTTGGCCCGACCCGCCAACCTGTTGGTGGTGCGCCACGCGCTGCGCCGGGCCCGAGGGCGGGATGGCGTCTCGGTCCTCGACCAGGGTCCGCTCCAGGAATGGTGGTCGGCGGCGCTCCGGGCGGGTGACGTGGAGCGCGTCATCGAGCTCGCTCGGCAGGACCCCATGGTCCTGCCTGACCTGCTCGTTCGCGTCGAAACGCCGGTGCCGGTCCTGGTCGATCGGCTGGAAGCGCGCGGGCCCCGGCAGAGCCGGCTCGAAGGCGTCGAAACGGCCTCCCGGGCGGCCGCACTCGAGCGCGGCAATCTGCTCCTCGCCACCCTCTTCGATCAATTGGTATATTCACCCGGAGTCACGCCCGCAACGATGCGGGTGAGCGGTGTCGATCACACGGGGGTCGCGGCGATCGTCGCGGTCGTGGTCGGGGCTGTCGGCTCGGGGGGAGCGCGATGAGGCTGCGGCGGGGACTGGGAATTCTGACGGGTTCCGTGGTTCTCGGTGCCACCGCGCTCGTCGGCGGATCGGCTCCGGTCGGTGCCGTCGGACCGTGCAACCCGACTCCGACGCGGACGTTCTCCGGCGCCCAGACCGCGTTCACGTCGACGCTCGCTGCGAACGAGCACGTGAACGCGACGAACGCGACGTGGACCGGGACGACGTCCTACCCGGTCTACTTCGACTCCACCGCCGACAGCTGCTGGGACGGCGGGCGCATCAAGGGCACGTTCTCGGTGAGCACCTCCTGGAACACGTTCCACGGCAACGACGGCTTCGGCGTGAGCGGATCGAACTTCACCCTCAACGGCGTGCGCATCTTCAACTACGGCGACGGGATCCGGATCCGGGACAACGCCGACGGCTTCAAGATCAACGACGCGTACCTGGGCTACATCCACGACGACTGCATCGAGAACGATCGGCTGGTGAACGGCACCATCACCAACTCGTACCTCGACGGTTGCTACGTCGGGATCTCCGCCCGCCGATCGTCCGGCGACACCCAGGTCGGTCAGGACAACACGGTCACGATCCGCAACTCGCTCATCCGGCTCCAGGCCATGCCGACGGTGTACTCCGGCGACGCGGGAGGGCACGGTGGCTTCTTCAAGTGGGACGAGAACAACCCGGTGAGCCCGAAGCTCGACATCTCCAACACGATCTTCCGCGCCGATCAGGACACGAACCACGGCAGTCTGAGCCTCCCCTCGGGCTATCCGGTGACGTGCTCGAACAACACGATGGTCTGGCTCGGACCCGGCTCGTTCCCCGGCTCACTCCCGTCGTGCTTCACGATCACGACCGACCGGTCGGTGTGGGACAGCGCCGCCCGCGCCTGGGACATCGCCCACCCCGGCGTGATCACGGGACCCGAGGTCTCGATCGGGGACGCGTCGATCATCGAAGGATCGTCGGGTACCCGGCTGCTGCGCTTCCCCCTCTCACTCTCGACGGCACCCGGCTCGGGGAATCCCGTGACGGTGTACTGGACGACCGTCCCGGGCGGTGCCAACACCAACGACTTCGTCACCAAGAAGGGCAAGGTCACCTTCACCGGCACCCAGGTGTTCAAGATGGTGAGCGCCGTCGTCCGCGCCGACACGTCGCCGGAGCCCAACGAGCTGATGTACCTGGCCGTGGCGGGCGTCGACGGCGGGGAGCATCACCGTGAGCGGGGAACCGGGACGATCGTGAACGACGATCCCGGTTCGGGCGTACGGCTCGCGGTGTCGGACTCTCTGCTGGTGGAAGGTGACGGCGGGAATCGCACCTTGATCGTGCCGATTGCGTTGACCGAGTCCACCAACGTCGACGTCGCCGTCAACTGGTCGACGGTGGCCGGATCGGCAACCGCGGGATCCGATTTCACCCAGAAGTCGGGGAACACCAAGATCGTCGCCGGCCGGCGGTACGTCTATCTCTCGATCCCGATCCTGTCGGACACGACGTCGGAAGGCACCGAGAGCTTCCAGATCGTGGTCAACTCGGCCACCAACGCGACCGTGATCGACGGCACCGGCGTCGTCACCATCCGCGACGACGATTGAGTCACGCCGCCGGCGTGCGGCGGTCCGTCGGTGTGAACGTGACCTTCATGCCTTCGTAGCCGCTGACGAAGTTGGCGGCCCGGTGCGCGGGTTCGGTCGCATCGACGAGCCGGAGATCCGGGAGCCGATCCAGGAGCACGGTGAACAGCGCCCGGAGTTCGAGGCGCGCGAGCGAACTCCCGAGGCAGAAGTGCGGCCCGAATCCGAACGCGACGTGCTCGTTGGGTGTGCGTTCGATGTCGAAGCGATGAGGATCGGGAAAGTGGGCTTCGTCGCGGTTGGCCGACGGATAGAGCATCAACAGCTTCTGACCGGCCTCGATCGTCTTGCCACCGAACTCCACGGTACGGGTTGCGGTCCGCGCCATGTTCTTGATCGGGGTCACCCAGCGGAGCATCTCCTCGACTGCCGGAACGACGAGTGACCGGTCGGCGCGGAGCCGGTCCCACTGGTCGCGGTCGGTGAGGAGTTGGTACGCCCCACCCGACATGACGTGGCGCGTCGTCTCGTCGCCGCCGATCAGGATCAACAGCGACTCGTGCAGGAGCGACTGGTCGTCGAGCCGGTCGCCGTCCACCTCGGCATGAACGAGGATGCTCATGAGATCGTCACGGGGACACGCACGCCGATCCTCGATGACCCGGGCCGAGTACTCGGTGTAGCCGTTGAAGGCTTCGCCGGCGGCGAGGAGCAGGTCCAGGTCTTCGGTGCCGAGGCCGCGCAGCAGATCGTCGGACCAGCGCAACAGCGTGCTGCGATCCTCGGGTTCCACACCGAGGGCGTCGCCGATCATGATCAGCGGGACCCAGGCGGCGATGTCCCAGATGAAGTCGCACTCGCCCTGTTCGCAGACTTCGTCGATCAGGTCGTGCACGACGGCATGGATGTGCGGTTCCTGTTGCCGGACCCGGTTCGGGGTGAACCCGCGCGCCACCAGCTTGCGCCGCATCCGGTGCTCCGGGTCGTCCATGTCGATCATCATCGGGATCGGACCCGTCTCGGGGCGGATCCCGCCGGCATTGGAGAAGGTCGCCGGATCGGACTCGATCGCCTTGATGTCGTCGTAGCGGCTGATACCCCAGACGCCGGCTTCCTCGTCGAAGTACACGGGATCGTGATGGCGCATCCACTGGAGCTCGGCGTGAGGATTCCGACCCCAGAACGCGCCGCTGGTGATCGAGAGGTCGGGCTTGCGTTCGGTGATCATGGCGGAAATATAGGTGGCAGCCGGCTGTGCTCAGGTCGTCGAATCACGTGGATCGGCATCGGGCTCGACGAGGCGGTACCCGACGCCCGGTTCGCTCACGACCATCGTCCCGCCGGCTCCGAGCTTCTTGCGGATCTGACTCGCGTAGACGCGCAGGTAGTGGGTCTCGGTGTCATACCCGGGTCCCCACACCTCGTGGAGTAACGCGCGATGGGTGAGGACGCGCCCGGGATGTTGCGCGAGCGCCACGAGCATCGCGTACTCCTTCGGCGTGAGATCGATGCGAGCGCCGTCGTAGTGGGCCTCGTGCCGAGCACGGTCCATCGTGAGTCGACCGCAGACGATGATCGGATCATCGAACGGGGTCGTGGTCGGCCGCCGCCGGAGCGCGACGCGGAGTCGGGCGAGGAGTTCGGGCATCGAGAACGGCTTGGTCACGTAGTCGTCGGCGCCCTCGTCGAGCGCGACGATCTTGCGCTGCTCGGATCCCTCGGCGGACAACACGATGATCGGTACATCCGACCATGCTCTGACCGCACGACACACCTCGACCCCGTCCATGTCACCGAGGCCGAGATCCAGGAGGACCGCATCATGGGGTTCGGACGTGAGGATGTTCAGTGCCTCGCGGCCCGAACTCGCGGAGCGGACCTCGTAGCCCCGTGCGGTCAGCCCGGCCCGCACGGTGCGCACGATTGCGGGCTCGTCGTCGACGATCAGGATCGAGGTCATCCGACGGCACCTTCGTGGATCGGGATGGTGCAGGAGAACGTGGCGCCACCGCCGAAGGTGCGCCGGACCCCGATGGTGCCACCGTGGGCGACGATGATCGAACGGCAGATCGCGAGGCCGATCCCGGACGAGTTGCTTCCGGCCCCGTGCACGAAGGGTTCGAACAGCCTGTCGGCGTCGACCGGGTCGATGCCGCGGCCCTGGTCCGAGACCTCGATGCGCAGGTGCTCGGTTTCGGGGACCGCGGCGATCCAGACCTCGCTCGCCGGTGGGGCGTGGCGAGCTGCGTTGGCGATGAGGTTGGTCATCACCTGCTCGAGCTGGGAGTAATCGGCGCTGAGCAACGGGCACGTTTCGGGAATGTCGAGTCGAACGTCGACCTCGCGGAGTAGCGGCGCGAGCTTCTCGACCCGGTCGCTGACCAACTCGCCGAAGTCGACCGCTTGGCGGTCGGGTTCGAACGCACCGGCTTCGATGCGACTCAGGCTGAGGAGGTTGGCGACGAAGCGGTCGAGTCGGTCCACCTCGTCGCACACCGTCGTCAACAGCTCGGTGCGGGTGTCGAGGTCGTAGGGCACGTCATCGCGGAGGTCCGTCGCGATGGCGCGGATCGACGCGAGCGGCGTCCGGAGATCGTGCGACACGGACCGCAGCAGTGCCGCGCGTTGGCGGTCGATCTGCTCGAGTTCCTCGGCGCGGGTGGCGCGCCGTGCGAGCTGAAGCCGTTCCTCGTCGAGCTGCTCGACCCGACGGTCGAGGGCGCGTACCTGGTGGCGCACCTCGGTGACCTGCACGCGACGATGGACCAGGCGGGTCACGAGTTGTCCCACGAGGAGCGCGACCGCCAGGAACGCGAGGAGTTCGGTGCCGCGATCGATGGTCTGGACCCGCAGGGTTCCGTAGGGGCGGACGAACCAGACGAGGAGCACGAGGCCGGCGATTGCCGCAGTGGCGGCCGCGGCCCAGAACCCGCCGATCACGGCCGCACCGACGACGACGACGATCAACATCAGTGCCACCGTGGCCGAGGTGATGTCGCTCCGGAAGGGGATCAGGACGGCGCCGACGACGAGGGTCGCCGCGATACCGAGTCCGGCACCGAGCCACGGTGCAGTTCCGCTGGTCGGAATCCTTCGCATGTCCTCAGATCTTGACGCGATCCTTGCGGCGACGTCGGATCCCTTGATCGAATCTTGACGGGGTCCGTGTTCTCATTGAGCCATGACCAGTTCGCTCGTTCGTGACGCGGAAGCGCTTCGGCCTCTTCCGGCGCGACCCGTCGCCGAGATCGCCGAGTCCCGTCGATACCTCCTGAAGAACAAATTGCTCGGAGGTCCGCTCGCCACCGACCAGCTCGAGCACGAGCGGCTGGGTCGACCGACGGCCCTGGCGGTGTTCGCGAGTGATGCGCTGTCGTCGACGGCGTACGCCTCGGAGGAGATCCTCCGGACACTGATACCGGTCGTCGGACTGCTCGCGTTCTCGTTCGTCCTCCCGATCACGCTGGCGATGGCCGGTGTGCTGCTGATCCTGATGTTCAGTTATCGGCAGACCATCAAGGCGTATCCGTCGGCGGGTGGTGCCTACATCGTGACCAAGGACAACCTCGGGCTCCTGCCCGCGCAGGTTGCCGGAGTGGCACTGCTCACCGACTACATCCTGACCGTCGCGGTGTCGGTGTCGGCCGGTGTGGCCGCGCTGTATTCGGCGTTCGGGATGTTGCGGCCGTATCGGGTCCCGATCGCGCTCGGGTTCATCGTGATCATCGCCTGGGGGAACTTGCGCGGGGTCAAGGAATCCGGCCGGATCTTTGCGATCCCGACCTACGCGTTCCTCATCAGCATGTTCCTGATGATCGGCGTCGGTATCTATCGGGCCGCCAGCGGTGA
This sequence comes from uncultured Bifidobacteriaceae bacterium, assembly GCA_964544295.1. Classification (GTDB taxonomy): domain Bacteria; phylum Actinomycetota; class Acidimicrobiia; order IMCC26256; family JAENVU01; genus JAENVU01. The sequence continues at coordinate 14,332 of CAZJBJ010000013.1, read as the reverse complement.
CCTGCACCACATGCCGGTCCCGAGCGATCACGTCGCCATCGGCACGGCGGGTTCGGTCGGCATCTTCCTGCTGCTCCACGCCTTCGCGTCCGGCGGCGCGGCGATGACCGGTGTCGAGGCCATCTCGAATGGGGTTCCGGCCTTCAAGGTGCCCGAATGGAAGAACGCGCGGTCGACGTTGATGGTGATGGGTGCGTGTCTCGGAACGATGTTCATCGGCATCTCGTGGTTGGCCATGCAGATGCACGTGATCCCGAGCGACAAGAAGACCGTGATCTCGCAGATCGCCACGGGCGTTTTCGGGAGTGGATCCTTCGGCCAGGTGCTCTTCTACTTCGTGCAGGGAACCACGATGTTGATCCTCGTCCTCGCGGCCAACACGAGCTTCGCCGACTTCCCGCGGCTCGCGAGCTTCCACGCCGACGATCACTTCATGCCGAAGCAGCTGACCAAGCGCGGTCACCGTCTCGTGTTCTCCAACGGCATCGTGTTGTTGTCGGTGACGGCGGCCGGTCTCGTGGTCCTGTTCCAGGCCGACGTGACCCACCTGATCCCGTTGTACGCGATCGGCGTGTTCACCTCCTTCACCTTGTCCCAGGCCGGAATGTCGGTCCGGCACTTGCGACTGCGGGAGCCGGGCTGGCGGATCGGACTGGCGATCAACGGCACGGGAGCTCTCGTGACCGGTGTCGTCACCGTCGTCATCGCCATCACGAAGTTCACCCACGGGGCCTGGGCGATCATGCTCCTGGTCCCGGTCCTGGTGTTCCTGTTGGTGCGGCTCAATCATCAGTACGAGTCGGAGAAGGAGCAACTCTCCGAAGGGGCGATGGAGGCGACATCCCTGCCGGTCCTGCGTCGGCACACGGTCCTGGTGTTGCTGGACCGGCTCGACCGCAGCGCGGCGCGTGCCGTGCAGTACGCGCGGACGCTGCGTCCCGACGAGTTGCGCGCGGTCCATATCGCCGCGGACCCCGACGGTGCCGTGGAGTTGATGGACGAGTGGTCCGCGCTGCCGCTCGCGAAGTTCCCGCTCGAGATCGTCGAGTGTCCGGACCGTCGGATCGCACGGGCCGCCCTCGAGGTCGTCGCCGAGGAAGTCGCCGACGGACGCACCGAGGTAACGGTGCTGTTGCCTCGCCGCGAGTATCAGGAGTTCTGGCATCGCTTCCTGCACGACCGGACGTCGGACTCGATCGCCCGCGCACTCAGCGTGCTGCCCCATGCGAACGTGACCTTCGTGCCCTACCACCTTGCCGATCGACGTCCTTCGACGATCGACCTGTCGGCCGCGCCCGCCGACTGATGCGAATTCTGGGACGACGCCCGATCGGCGAGGTGCGCTGGCATGAGGTCACTGCCGTCGAAGGCGTCATCCGGTCGCTGCGCGCGCGCCCGTGGGCCGATTCGGTCGCCAGCTTGGAATGCACGGTCGTGGACCCGACCGGCGGCATCGAGCTGATCTTCCTCGGACGTCGGTCCGTGGCCGGGATCCACCTGGGGTCCGGAATCCGAGCTCACGGACGAGTCGGCGCGCATCACGGGCGGCTGGCGATCCTGAACCCCGTGTACGAGCTCGTCGTGGCGGACGCCTGAGGGCACCGCGACCGCGGGCAGTATCGTGCGGGGCCGGGGTCGCTAGCTCAACTGGCAGAGCATCGGGCTTTTAACCCGCAGGTTCAGGGTTCGAGTCCCTGGCGACCCACTCGAACCCGTGAGGAGCACCCGTGACGACGATCTCGGCGTACGAACTCGAACTCCCGCCGTACGACCCGGAGGGACTGGACCGCAGCGCGCGGCTCGAGCTGGTGTCCGAGACCCGCCAGGAGCACTGGCTGGCGCGCAGTCCGCTCGGCTTCGCGGTGTTCGGCCATGCCGACATCACCGCGATCCTCCGGGACCGGCGCTTCCATTCCGCCCTGTCGTTGCTGCCCCAGATGCAGGGAATCGACGACTCCACCATGGAGCAGCGTCGGCCGTCGATCCTGTCGATGGAAGGCGACGAGCACGCTCGCGTCCGTCGACTGGTGGCACCGGCGTTCACGCCGGCCGCAGCGGCGCGCCTGCGCCCGTTCATGGCCGAGGTGATCGGTCGTCTGCTCGATGACATCGAGCCCGCCGGCTCCTGCGACTTCGTCGCCGCGGTGTGCGAGCCGTACCCGATCCCCATCATCTGTGAACTCCTGGGCGCGCCGGCCGAGGACTGGGAGCTGTTCTCGGACTGGGCGACGAACATCTTCCGCATCTTCAATCAGAACCTGGCCGAGGATCTGCCCGCGATCCAGCGGGCCGGCGCCGAACTCGAGACCTACGTCACCGCGCTGATCGAGGAGCGGCGGCGCGCGCCGGGCCCGGACCTCCTCAGCGCGCTGATCGCGGCGGAGGAGCAGGGTGATCGGCTATCGACCGACGAGCTGGTCATGCTTGCCGAAGCCGTGCTGATGGCGGGCACCGACACGACGCGCAACCAACTGGCCTGCTCCGTCGCGCTGTTGGGCGCGCACCCCGACCAGTGGGCGCGTCTCGTCGCCGATCCGACGTTGGCGCCCCGGGCGGTGGACGAGACGATGCGGTATCTCGGCGCGGTGCAGGGGACGATCCGGGTCGCGTCCGAAGACATCGAGTACCGGGGCGTGCTGTTCCCGCAGGGCACGCTGGTGTCGTGCTCGCTGGCCGGGGCGAACCGGGACCCGGCGGTGTACCCGGACCCCGAGTCCTTCGACATCACTCGGGAACCGACGACGCCGCACCTGACCTTCGGGTCGGGGATCCACTACTGCCTCGGCGCCCATCTCGCGCGCAACGAACTCCAGGAAGCCCTCGCACTGATCGCGACCCGAATGCCGAATCTCGCGCTGGACGGGCCGGTGGAGTGGAAGCCCGAGACGTTCGGCATCTGGGGACCGTCGCGCCTGCCGGTCCGCTGGTAGAGCCACCACCCGGTCACCGACCGCCGGTACGCTCCGGTGCATGCCGGACGTCGTCGTTGCCGACGTGGTGCCGCTGGTCCGTACCGGCCTGAGCGCGCTGCTCGCCGATGCCGGGTATCGCGTGGTCGCGCGTGAGGGCACCGCCCGGGACGTCGCGAAGGCCGTCGTCGAACACGGTCCGGCGCTGGTGGTGGTCGGAGTGGTCAACGACCTCACCGTCCAGGAGCTCGCCCGCCAGGTCCGCGAGGGGGCTGCCGGAGTGCGACTCGTGGTCCTGCTCAATCGGGCCCCGCGCGACACGCTGGCCGAGCTGCTCGCGGTCGATGTCGACGGGTTGCTGGCTCGGGCGATCGATCCGGACGCGCTGATGGTCGCGATCGATCGGGTGATGGGCGGCGAGCGCTACATCGATCCGCAGCTGCTCGCCGGTGACGTTCCGGACGAGGATCTCGAACCCACGAGCCTCACGGCGCGTGAGCGCGAAGTCTTGGGCCTGCTCGCCACCGGCAGCTCGAACCGGGAGATCGCGTCGGCGCTGTTCGTCTCGCTGCCGACGGTCAAGACCCACCTCGCCCACATCTACGAGAAACTCGAAGCGCGCAATCGCAACGAAGCTCTGGGGCGGGCGATGAGCCTCGGACTCCTGACCTGATCGAGCCGTCCCGGCGCGTGGCCCGGAACCGGGCGTAACCTGGCGGTCTCCCCGAGTCCACGGAAGGGTTCGCGATGCTGGTGCTGACGCGTCGGGTCAACGAACGAGTGGTGATCGGCGACAACATCGTCGTCACCGTGCTCGAAGTCCACGGAGAACAGGTGCGGATCGGCATCGAGGCGCCGCGGGACGTCAAGGTGTTCCGCGAGGAGGTCATCGAACGCGAGCGCGGACGACCCCGACCGACCTGATCGTTCGGGAGTCCTCAGCCGGCCAGCGCGGCGGCCAGGTCCGTTGCGGGTCGGCCGAGTGCTTCGGCGACGATCGGGTGGGTGACCGCGCCGCCGACGGTGTTGACGCCGAGGGCGAGGGCCGGATCGGCGTGCACCGCGGCGGTGACGCCCGAACTCGCCAACGCCAGGACGTACGGAAGGGTGGCGTTGGTGAGTCCGTACGTGGAGGTGAACGGGACCGCCCCGGGCATGTTGCCCACCGCGTAGTGGATGACGCCGTGCTGCTCGTAGACCGGATCGGCGTGGGTCGTCTCGTGCGTGGTCGCGATGCAGCCGCCCTGGTCGACCGCGACGTCGACGATCACCGCACCGGGTTTCATGCCCCGCACCATGTCCTCGGTCACCACGATCGGGGCCCGACCGGCCGGAACGAGCACGGCGCCGATGACCAGATCGGCGTCGGCGACGGCGCGGGCGACGGCGCCGCGGTTGCTCGCGAGGGTCACGATGCGGCCCTGGTGGATCTGGTCGACCCAGCGGAGTCGATCGAGGTTCTTGTCGAGGAGGAGCACCTCGGCTTCCATGCCCTGGGCGATCCAGGCCGAGTTCCACCCGACGTTGCCCGCCCCGAGGACGACGACGCGTGCAGGCCGCACGCCCGGCACTCCGCCGAGCAGGACGCCGCGACCGCCGAGCTCGCGCTCGAGGAACCGGGCGCCCACCTGGGTGGCCATGCGACCGGCGACCTCACTCATGGGGGCGAGGAGCGGCAGTGCGCCGTTGACCTGCACCGTCTCGTAGGCGATGCCCGTGGTGCCGTGCTCGAGCAGCGCGTCCGCCACGGCCGGGTACGCGGCCAGGTGCAGGTAGGTGAACAGCACCAGGTCCGGCCGGAGGTGGGCGAACTCGGACTCCTGGGGTTCCTTGACCTTGAGCACCATGTCGGATCGGCCCCAGACCTCACGCGCCTCCGGCACGATCGTGGCGCCGGCCGTGCGGTACTCGTCGTCGCTGATGGCGGAGTCGGCCCCGGCGTCGGTCTCGACGAGCACGGTGACGTCGTGGGCGACGAGTTCGTGGACGCCGTCCGGGGTGATCGCGACCCGGTGCTCGCCGTCCTTGACCTCCCGGGGAATTCCGACGGTGGCCACGGGTCAGCCCTGGGCCAGGTGCTCGCTGGCCCTGGTCAACGTGCTGCGCAGGATCGCCTCGATCTCGTCGAACTGCTGCTCACCCGCGATGAGCGGTGGTGACAACTGCACCACCGGGTCACCACGGTCGTCCGCCCGGCAGATCAACCCGGCGTCGAAGAAGGCGGGGGAGAGCACCCCGCGGAGGATGGTCTCGGCCTCGTCGTGGGTGAAGTGGGCCTCGGTCTCGGGGTCGGCCACGAGCTCCAACGCGAGGAAGTACCCGGCGCCGCGGACGTCGCCGACGATCGGGATGTCGCGCAGGCCTTCGATGCGCTCGCGGAACCCGGCTTCGTTGGCGCGCACGTGTTCGAGGGTGCCCTCGGTCTCGAACAGTTCGAGGTTCTTGAGCGCGACCGCGCAGCTCACCGGGTGTCCGCCGAAGGTGATGCCGTGGAGGAAGCTCGACGTGCCTTCGAGGAACGGCTCGGCGAGGTGGTCCCGGCAGATCACCGCGCCGAGCGGCGAGTAGCCGCTGGTGAGGCCCTTGGCGCAGGTGATGATGTCGGGCAGGTAGTCGTAGCGCTGCGCGCCGAACCACTCGCCCAACCGGCCGAATGCGCAGATGACCTCGTCGGACACCATCAGGACGCCGTAGCGATCGCAGATCTCGCGGACGCGCTGGAAGTACCCCTCGGGCGGGACGAAACACCCGCCCGCGTTCTGCACCGGCTCCAGGTAGATGGCCGCGACCGTCTCGGGACCTTCCCAGAGGATGCGGTCCTCGATGCCCTGGACCAACCAGTCGCAGAACGCCGCTTCGTCCTTGCCGAGTGGGTGGCGGTACCGGTTGGTGCTCGGGACGTGGGACGCGCCGGGCGTCAGCGGCTCGAACGGCGTGCGGATCGATGGGATCCCGGTGATGGCGAGCGCGCCGAGGGTCGTGCCGTGATACGCGGTCTCGCGCGAGATCACCTTGTAGCGCTGCCCTTCGCCCTTGGCCCGGAAGTACTGGCGCGCCAGCTTCCACGCCGACTCGACGGCCTCGGAGCCACCCGTCGTGAAGAAGACCCGGTTCAGGTCGCCCGGGGCGAGCTCCGCGAGCTTCGCCGCGAGTTCGATCGCAGGCGGGTGGCCGTAGCTCCAGATCGGGAAGTACTCGAGCGTCTCGGCCTGGGCGGCTGCCGCCTGGGCGAGATCGGCGCGCCCGTGGCCCAGCTGCACGGTGAAGAGTCCGGAGAGGGCGTCGAGGTAGCGCTTGTCGTGCGCGTCCCAGAGGTAGCACCCTTCACCCCGGGTCATGATCGGGATTTCCTTGGTCCCGTACGCGCCCAGCCGGGTGAAGTGCATCCACAGGTGCCGGCGGGCCTTGTCGTTCAGGTCGTCGATGTCGTAGTTCATGATTTCCGCTCCGGTACCGGGGTCATCGGGTCCCCCAGGTGTAGGTCTGCTTGTACAACTTCAGGTAGGTGAAGGTCTCGGTGCTGCGCACACCAGGGATCACGCGCACGCGGTCGTTGAGCACGGTGAGCAAGTGGTCGTCGTCCTCGCAGACGACCTCCAGCATGAGGTCGAACGAACCGCTCACGACGACGACGTAGCCGACCTCGGGGATGGCCGAGATGGCGTCCGCGGTGGCGCGGAGGTCGCCTTCCACCTTGAGGCCGATCATGGCCATCCGGTGGAATCCCAACATCATGGGATCGGTCACGCCGACGACCTGGACGACGCCGGACTCGATCAGCCGTTGCACACGCTGGCGGACGGCCGCCTCGCTCAGACCCACCTCGGTGGCGAGCTTCGTGTACGGCAGGCGCCCATCCGCCTGGAGGGCCTCGACGATGGCCTTGTCGGTGTCGTCGATGGTCGAGGCCGGGCGCGTGCCGCCAGGCTGCGCTTCGGGTTTGCGGGTCATCGCCGTCGATTCTGCCGGTGCATGTGGATCCACCTGCTCAAGTGATTCCGTGGTGGTATCGGCACTATACCGTGGAATCAGTAGCGGGAGATCGAAAAAGTTACGAAACGCGTCGGTCCAGGCGATCGGCCAGCTCCTGGACGGTCGTGGCGAGGAGATAGCCCGCGAGCCGCAACCAGTCGTGGTTGGCCCGATGGAGTTCGACGTTGGGATCGAACCGATTGAGCATCACCACCGTAGGAAATCCCGCGAGCGCGTCCACGGACAAGGTGACCGCGTTGATGGTGCCCAACCCGGCGTCGGCGACGAGCACCGCCTGGGTTGCACCGACGGCGCGGGCGAAGGCGACGTTGTCGCCGTCGGCCGCCAGGGGGGAGCGAGGTCCGCCGGCCCCCTCGACGAAGGTCGTGACCGGCATCACGGTTTCGGCGGCCAGGTCGGCGATGGTGAAGGCCGGGCGACCGAGATGGGTCGCCGCCATGGGGGGTGCCATCGGGACCTCGTACCAGCGATGCGCCGGACACACGTCGGTCGGGTCCTCGCCGCTGGCCGCCCCGAGAATCTCCGCGTCGGTGTGACCGCGTTCGTCGGGCGCGAATGACTGTGCCGGTTTGCGCGCGTGGATCTCGTGACCGCGTGCGCGCAGTTCGTCGATCAGCCGGGTGAGCACCCAGGTCTTGCCGATGTCCGTACCGGTGCCGGCGACGAAGATCGGACTCATGGGTTCGCTCGTGCCGGGAGCGCGTCGATGGCCGCGCGGAGTCGCCGCACCTGGTCGAGCGTGTGCGCGGCGGAAATCGCCACCCGCAGGCGTGACGTCCCGGGCGCGACGGTCGGCGGCCGGATGGCAGGAACGAGGATCCCCTGGGCCAGGAGTTCCTCGGCCGCGGCGACCGCGCTCGCTTCGGCGCCGCACATGATCGGGATGATGGGCGACGGGTGGCCTTCACGGACCTGGTCGATGTTCCGCCGCAGGTGGGTACGGAGTTCGTCGCCCTCGGCGCCGCTCACGATCGCGACCGCGGCGCGCGCCGCCGCGGTATCGGCGGGTGTCGGCGCGGTGGTGAAGATGTACGAGCGGGCGCGGTTGACCACGAGGTCGGTGAGGGCCCGCGGGCCGACGACGAACCCGCCGAGCGCGCCCAGCGTCTTCGACAGGGTGCCGACCCGCAGTACCGGCGCGCCCTGCGGTGGCACCACCTCCGGACCGAGCACGGCATGCGCCTCGTCGAGGATCACGAGCGCACCATGCCGGTCGGCGAGGGCCAGCAGTCCATCCGTGTCGGCAAGGTCGCCGTCCATCGAGAACACCGTGTCGGAGACGATCACGACCCGCCGACCTTGGCGACGGCGGGTGACGATCTCGTCGAGTGCATCGAGGTCGCGGTGGGGGAAGATCGCGATCTCGGCGTGGGAGAGGCGCGCACCGTCGATGATCGATGCGTGGTTCAGTTCGTCGGAACACAGCAGCACGTCGGACCCGGCGAACGCGGTGATGACGCCGAGGTTGGCGGCGAACCCCGTGGGGAAGAGGACGGCGGCCTCGGCGTGTTTCCAGGCGGCCAGCGAGTCTTCGAGTTCGGAGTGAATGGGCCGACTCCCGACGATGAGGCGCGCCGCGCCGGAGCCGGCGCCCCAGCGGTCCAGCGCGTCGTGCGCCGCCGCGATGACGGCCGGATGTTGGGTGAGCCCGAGGTAGTCGTTGCCGGCGAAGTGCACCACCCGACGACCGTCGGCGGTCAGGGTGCCCTCGGGCCCGGATGCGTCCAGGTCGCGCGGGGCGCGCCATTGACCCGCGGCGCGAATGCGGCCGGTCTGGGCGTCGACCCACGCCGACCAGTCGTGGTTCACGGTTCGAGGTCGGCGATCGACTCGTGGAGCGCGCGCACGGTCGTGTGGAGTTCCTCCGAGGTCACGGTCAGCGGGGGCATGAGGATCACCGTGTCGCCGATCGGTCGGACGAGCACGCCCCGGGCGACGGCTCCGGCGCTGGCGCGCCGACCCCACCGCAGGCCGTCGCCCGGCGGTGCGAGATCGACGCCGCTCATCAGGCCCCGGACGCGCGTCTCCTTCACCTGACTCAGCGGCGCGATGCGATCGTCGAGGAGTTGTTCGAGTTCCTCGGATCGTTCGCGGACGTTGGCGAGCACGTCCCACGCGTCGATGAGTTCGAGGTGGCGTAGTGCCACCGCGGCTGCCAGCGCGTTCCCGCTGTAGGAATGGCCGTGGTACAGGGTCTTCTCCGACAGGTCCGGGCCGAGAAAGGCGGCGAACACATCGCCGCTCGCCGCGGTGGCCGACATCGGCAGGTAGCCCGCGGTCATGCCCTTGCCGAGGCACAGGAGATCGGGCCGGATGCCGGCGACCTCGCACGCGAACAGCGTGCCCGTGCGGCCGAACCCGGTCGCGATCTCGTCGCAGATGAGCAGGACGTCGTGCTCCCGGCACGCGGCGGCGAGCCGGGCGATGTCGGCGGGCTCGCACATCTGCATGCCCGATGCGCCCTGCACCAGCGGTTCGACGATCACCGCGGCGAGTTCGGACGCGTGGTCGGCGATCATCCGGCACGCGACGTCGAAACAGGCCGGGTCGGTGAACTCGGGTGCGCGCAGGACCGGGAACCGCAGCGGATCGAAGATGCTGGTGCCGAACCCGCCACCGCCGAGCGACAACGCGCCGATCGTGTCGCCGTGGTACGCGCCGCCGAAGCCGAGGAACGTGGTCCGGCCGGGGACGTCCCGGTTCACCCAGTACTGGAATGCGATCTTCAGCGCCTGCTCGACCGCGCTCGCACCGTCGGAGGCGTACAGGAAGTGCGGATCGTCGACGGGCACCACCTTCGCCAACGCCTCGGACAGCTCGACGACCACGGTGTTGCCGTTGCCGAGCATCGTGGTGTGGGCGCCCCGCTGGAGCTGCGCGATGAGGGCGTCGTCGAGTTCGGGGACCCGGTGGCCGAGGGTCGTGACCCACAGCGACGAGATGGCGTCGAGATATCGGTTGCCGTCGGTGTCGATCACGTACCGGCCGTCGGTGCGGTCGACGACGATCGGTGAGTTCTCCAGGTAGGAGTCCATCTGGGTGAACCCGTGCCAGACGACGTTCGCGTCACGTTGCGCCCACTCGTCGTTCCGGCTCCGGTCACCCACGGCGGTGGATGCTAGGTGGCGACCCTGCCGTGGGGTCAGGCCGGCACCCCGAAGGCGGCCGCCTGCTCCGGCGTCAGCTCGATCCAGGTCGCGGTCGCGGCCGCGACCAGGTCCCCGTCGGCAGTGCGCAATGACGACCCGCAACGCAGTCGGCGCCCGTCGCGACCGTCGCGCCACCCGGTGACGACGAGCTCCTGTCCCGGTGTGGGCTCGCGCTGGACCGCAACTGCGAGACGCCCGAGGACCGCCGCGATCACCGCGCCGTCGTGTAGCCACGCCTGACCGCCGGGGCAGTCGAGCGCGGCCCAGACGATCTCGGTCGGGACGGGCTCACGGGAATCGGGGGTCCAGGTCCAGACCACGACGTTCGGATCGGCGGTGACCGCGGGGAAGATGCGGAGGCCGTCTCCGGGAACCCGCGCCGGTCCGCACGTGAAGCAGCCCGCGAAGGGATGCGATGCGTGGTAGGCGGCCTCGTCGAACTGCGCGACGGCGGCGCGCGCTTCGGTCGCGCGCACGACGGGACCGGCCGCGATCTCGGCGGTGGTGCGCCGAGCCGATGCCACCACCGTGTCGTCGTCGGACAGTCGCGCCTCGTCCGGGTCGACGTCGAGGCGGAGTGGCCGACCGAGCGGGGGCGGGACCCGCAGCGTGACCTCGACCGGTCCCGCGCCGAGCGCGGCCGCGGTGAGACCGCACGTGTAGCCCCCGTTGCCGGATCCGGGCGGTCCGCAGAACCGCGCGTCGATCGTGACGGTTCGGGTCACCCCGCGGCCAAGGCCACGCAGAAGTCGTTGAACTGCTCGACGTATCTATCGATGTCGGCGTCGGTGTGCTGGACCGACAGCGTCCACTGCTCCTCGTCGCCCGGCGTCATGAAGATGCCGCGGTTCATCGCCCACGGATACGACGCGAGGTACAGCTCCGGGTTCGTCTCCAGGAAGTCGCGGTAGTTGCGCAGTGGTGTCGGCCGGTACGACACGCACCCCTTGGCGCCGAGGTCGACGGCGTGGCCGGGGATGTCGTTCTCGTCCATCGCCTTCGCGCAGCCGGTCGCGAGGCGGGTGCCGATCGACGCGAGATAGTCGTAGGCGTCGCGGGTCAGGACCTCGGTGAGGGTCGCGATGCCGGCGGCCGCGATCAGAGGGTTGCCGTTGAACGTTCCTTGCTGGGCCGCACCGGTGTCGATGGCCGCCATGACGTCGGCACGCCCGCCGAACGCGGCGCCGGGCGTACCCCCGCAGATCGCCTTGGCCCAACAGGCCAGGTCGGGTTGCACGCCGTAGCGCTCGGCGGCACCGCCGTACGCCACGGTCGCGCCGCTCTTGACCTCGTCGAAGATCAACAGCGCCCCGTGCTGGTGGAGCAGGTCCTTCAAGCCCTGGAGGTACCCGGGCTCGGGCTGGCAGATGCCGATGTTCATCATCACCGGTTCGAGGATGAGACACGCGATCTCGTCGCCGCGTTCGGCGAGGAGCGCGCGCAACATCTCGAGGTCGTTGAACGGGACGACGTGCGTGTACTCCGACATCACCGCGGGGATACCCGTCGACATCGGTGTGGTCGACGGTGCGTCGCGGCCGCCGATGAGGTCCGATCCCGGCACGACCGAGAACATCACCGGGTCGTGGTGTCCGTGATACGAGCCCTCGACCTTGACGATGTGCTCACGGCCGGTCGCGGCACGCGCCACCCGGATCGCGCTCATCGTCGCCTCGGTGCCGGAGTTGATGAACCGGACCGACTCCGCGCCGAACCGCTCGCAGAGGACCTCGGCGAACTGCACCGTCGCCTCCGTGGGCGCGGCGAAGTGCGTGCCGGTACGGGCCGCCCGTTCGATCGCCTCGGCGACTTTCGGGTGGGCGTGACCGACGACCATGCAACCGAAGCCGTTGTGGAAGTCGAGGTATTCGTTGCCGTCGACATCGACGACGCCACTGCCCTTGCCCTCGCGCAGATAGACGGGATAGGGGTCCCAGGCCTGGAACGACGAGCCCACACCCATCGGCATGTGGCCCACGGCGCGCTGGTACATCGCCTTCGATCCCGGGGTGCGGGCCCAGAGTCGGTCGTTCTCCGCCGCGGCGATGGCCCCGGCCGACCTCGTCAGTGCATCAGAAGCGTCGCTCATAAGTGGTCCCTCAGTGCTTGATCATGATGTGTTTGAGTTCGGTGTAGTGCTCGATCGCGTAGATCGACATGTCCTTGCCGTAGCCCGACTGCTTGTAGCCACCGTGGGGCATCTCGGACGTGATCGGGATGTGGTCGTTGACCCACACGCAGCCGAAGTCGAGCGCGGCGGTCATGCGCATTGCCCGGCCGACGTCGGAGGTCCAGACGCTCGCGGACAGCCCGTAGTTCACGTCGTTCGCCCAGGCGAGGGCTTGGTCGTCGTCGGAGAACCGCTGCACGGTCACGACCGGACCGAAGACCTCGCGCTGGACGATCTCGGCGTCCTGGGCCGGGTTGACGACGACCGACGGGGCGTAGAAGAAGCCCGGTCGATCGAGCGCCGATCCGCCGACCGTGATCTCGGCCCCGGCCTCGCCGGCGCGGCTCACCATGCCGCTCACCTTCTCGAGCTGTTTCGCCGAGATGACCGGACCCATCGCGGTGTCCTCCGCGAACGGGTCACCGGTCACGATCTTGCCGACGGAATCGGTGAGCCCGCTGACGAGCGCATCGAACACCTTCGGCCCGGCCATCAACCGGCACGGCGCGGTGCAGTCCTGGCCCGAGTTGTAATAGGCCATGTCGGTCAGACATGCGACGGCGGCCTCGATGTCAGCGTCGTCGAAGATGATGACCGGGGCCTTGCCGCCCAGCTCGAGGTGCACGCGCTTGAGGGTCTCGGCCGCGGTGCGGGCGATCACCTTGCCGGTGTCGACGCTGCCGGTGAGTGAGACCATGGCGACGTCCGGATGGCGCACGAGGGCATCGCCGGCGTGTTGGCCGTCGCCGGTGACGACGTTGAGCACACCCTTCGGGAGGATGTCGGCGGTGATCTCCGCGAGCCGCAGCGCGGTCATCGGCGTGAGTTCCGACGGCTTGAGCACCACGGTGTTCCCCGCCGCGAGCGCCGGCCCGAGCTTCCAGGTGGCCATGTTGATCGGGTAGTTCCACGGCGCGATCGAGCCGATGACCCCGAGCGGGTCACGCCGCAGGTACGAGGTGTGCTCCTCGATGTACTCGCCCGCGGCGCGGCCTTCGAGGAACCGGGCGCCGCCGGCGAAGAACCTCCAGTTGTCGAGCGTGAGATCCATCTCGAACTCGATCATCCCGGCGGGCTTGCCGCAGTTCTCCATCTCGAGGCGCTTGATCTCGTCGAGGTCGGCCTCGATGGCGTCGGCCACCGCGTAGAGGGCCTCGCTCCGGGCACGGGGGGTGAGGGTGCGCCACGACGTGTAGGCCTCCTTGGCGGCCGCGACGGCGGCGTCGACGTCGGCGGCGTCCGACGCCGGGACCGACGTGATGACCTCGCCGGTGGCGGGGTTCACCACGTCGTCGGTCGCGCCGCTCGCGGCGTCCACCCAGGCGCCGCCGATGTAGTTCTGGTTCGTCATGGAAGATCGCTCCTGTCGTCGGACCCGGGCGGCGCACCCTGTCCTGCCCTCGGATGCGTTCGCCGTCGACCACGATAATGCGTTGTCGTGGCCGGTCAATGCAAGGGAATCCGTCGGTTTGTCAGACAACTGACACGAATTCCTCATCGAGATCCCTTGCATCGCGTGATTCCCATGGCCCAGACTCAGGGTTCCATCCACCAGAGCTTGGGAGTTCTCGGGGCGTGACCGACGACATCGTCATTGCGATTGAGCACGTGACCAAGCGGTTCGGGTCGTTCGTCGCGGTCGACGACGCCGATTTCGGTATCCGTCGTGGCGAGTTCTTCTCGATGCTGGGTCCGTCGGGGTGCGGCAAGACCACGACGCTGCGCATGATCGCCGGGTTCGAACAGCCCACCGCCGGTGCGATCCGCCTCGAAGGCGAGGACGTCTCCCGCATCCCGCCCTACCAGCGCAACGTGAACACCGTCTTCCAGCAGTATGCGCTCTTCCCTCACATGACGGTGAGCGCGAACGTGGCGTTCGGCCTGCAGTCGAAGAAGGTGCCGAAGGCCGAGATCGCCGGGCGCGTCGCCGAGATGCTCTCGGTCGTACGGCTGGCCGATTTCGGCAATCGGAAGCCGGCGCAGCTCTCCGGCGGTCAGCAGCAGCGCATCGCGTTGGCTCGCGCGCTGGTCAACTACCCGAGCGCGTTGCTCCTCGACGAACCGCTGGGCGCGCTGGACCTGAAGTTGCGCCAGACCATGCAGCTCGAACT